>CAZKJH010000006.1:0-57617 GCA_964553035.1 uncultured Lentisphaerales bacterium
TCCCTGCGGATAAGTCTGCCGCTTAACCATCAAACTATTTTGACGCGCACCCACTCCCCTCGCAACAACTTCGGCAGCGCGATGGCACTCGGCGGCGGAATTGGGTACGGTTGGTTCCGGCTTGTTGAAAGAGCGGGGCGCAGGTGCGGTGGTGCCTCGGAATCTTTGCTCATGGGTTTGGTCTCTTTTCCAATCGGACGTGTAAGTGACGCTCAATCGACTCCCCCAACACATGCGAATACCCTTCATTGCTGCGGAGTTCGATGATCGCTGATTCAAGTTGGGCTTCAGTGAATTTCATTAATAGTCTCATCCAATTGAGATAAAATTATCGGTTACCCTCAACTTCGGGATTGCTGTTCGGATTGCCAAAAACGGAGAGCGGTCGCTCGCGACAACGCCCAACCAGTACTCCCTCGCCATAAGACTCCCTCTCCACGTGGGAGAGGGGCGGGGTGAGGGCTTCTGCCACAAGGCAGGAGTAGCCCAACTCCCCGAACCATTCGAGGGCGGCATCTTCAACTATGGATTCGTTGAGGCTCATGTTAAACGATGTTTACGATAAACTCGCCGCTCTTTGCGATACACTTGTTGTTTTGAATGATGAAACACTCAATCCAATGTCGTCCGCGATATTCTGCGTTTTCGTCTCTTACGAGTGGATCTGTTGCATCCGCCTTCGGTGGCTCAAATCCCCCACGAAGTTGATTCTTCACACGTGCGTCACGACCAGTATTCACGACCTGCCAGAAGACTTGGTAGGGTTTCTCAACGTTCGTTATTGCAGTGAAGCGTAGACTACTGCCTCGCACGACATAGGGTCCATTGTTTGAGAGCGGGCACCAACCTCCTGATTTCTTCCACTTAGCCGTCACCGTCAAGACGTTAGTGGCTCCAACCGAAACCGCCCAAGTAGGCTGCTGTCGTTGAGGCAGATTGAACGAGGTCAACTCCTGAACTGACTCCAGTATTGGGGCGGCGGTACCAAATTTCACCAATGCTCCGCCCTTCGAACGGATCGCATACTTTTCGAGAGCTTTAGATGCTTCCCTTGCCCCGTACGCCTCGGTGAGGTATTCTCCTACCTTTTTAAAGCCAGCATCGGTAAGCAATTCACGATGCTCTTTCTCGATGAGATTGAGCCACTCAAAGAAGATCTGTGCTTTCTTTGGAGCCCTTTCCCACCTATCCGCAAAGTTTTCCTTCGGATTGACTGGGTTTGGCACCCACCACACCAGACCGCGCTTGTTTCTCTCTAGTTCTGACCGCATTTTGGGAACCACGTTAAGAAGCGCCTCTGAGACAGTAGGTTCATTCTGATAAACGGTTGCCGCCAAGGTCGATATAATGATGGAAATCGGCTTGTCGGCTTCTTCGGCATACTGCACGTCGCGGTGGCGCTTTAGAATCTGAATCAACCGCTGCAGAGGAGTGCGCACCTCGTAATCCTGGATATCTTCGACTCTTGCCCGTTTCTCCATCGCGAGAATACGACGCCCCTCATCAAGGCGCACTTTCATTCTGGCCTTAAACCAGAGAACGTAACCCATCGGATTGCTCTTCGGCCATTCAGATGCAAAGTCCCACTCGGTTTTGTCAGTAATCTCAATGGCATGTCGGGCCAAATCCGCATTCACCCCGAGTCTGATCAGCCAGTTGGGGTTGTCGGGAATAGCCGGAAGAATATCGAGATGGAATCTTGCTCCGTCTGCATACTGGAGTGTCCAGCAACGCCGACCGCCATCTTTAGGGTCCAGCATTTGGGAATACTTCCCGTGCTGCTTTAAGCGGTCGCCGACCATCGCCTTGAGTCGTTTCTGGGAAATATTCGGAGGAGTTCGATCCAACCGGCAAACGGCATCAACATCGTAATCCTCCTCGCCCAATGGTCGAATGACGGTGCCAAGAGCAAAAGAACCCTGAGGGTAAATCTCCGGCTTATAGGGATTCAGGGGTGAATCGGAGGCATCGAGCCACTGACCGACCGCATCATAACGTGACTTCGCCTCCTCATACTTGCTCGGAGGAACATCTAGTTGATCAACTAGGTCGCTTAAGACGGTGTCAACCTCGTTGCGGATTTCTGTCAGAGTCATTTGGTTGTTCCTGTTGGGCTAGTGTTAATCTCAAGAGCCTTCACGAAGCCACCAAGTCTCTTGTTTTCGTCATAGATGATAAGTGGCAAGTCAGACTTAGGGTTAACGATTCGGCCGAAGTCCACGGCAAGCGACACGGGCATTGCAGGAAAAACGTGGATCGTTGCTTTCTCACCATGCGCAGTTTTGATCTGATCTAGCAGAGACCGCATTGTTTTCCGAAAGGCTTCCGTCTGTGCCCGCGAACGTACGAAGTCGTTTTCTGGTCTTGGAATCGTTACCCGCCAGATCGAAATTTCGTCGCCTAAAACAGATATAACTCGTTCGTCGGTGACCGTCGCACTGAACGCAAATACCAGTGCCGCATCGCCGTTCCTTGCATTCGTTGGAGGGACAACAGAGAAATCAAAGCTCACCGGTTCGTCTTCCCATTTCCAGGATTGGGGCTCCTTGTGACGCTGGTAGACTTCCGTAAATGCGATATCCGAAAGTTCTGCACCAAGCAACATGAGTAAAGGCTGAGGAGCGAGCGCAAAAACAGAAAGGTGAGTGATTTCGCCACTCTTAATTCGTGGGCGAATCTGCTGCACCACCATATTTCGGACTTGCATCTCCTCAAATTTCCAGAACTCAGGTGTGCGGTCTTCAAAGGAACTGTTTCCGAAACCAAGCACTAGTGGTTGTTGGCTTGCCGGAAACCGATCTGGCACCATGCCAAGAGCGGCCTCGCGAAGAGAAAGCGGTGATCCTTGGACACCGATATTTGCGCCGTAAAGAATGACATGGCTCTGCTTGTCTGGCGCAATGTCAGTGAGTGCATCAATGCGCTTCTCATGTAGGGCCTTCATCGCTTTTAAGCGCTCGACGGGATGCCCCAGAATGTCGTCGCGATCAATTAACCGATGGTGCTTGTCGCACATCAACATCAAGTTCGTGAGATCGGACTTCAATAATTCAGATAGCTTCGCATCCCCGCGTGGTCCACCAGGTTGGTCTGCAATAATGTGTGCTATGTATGCAGCGTTGAACTCCTCCTGAGTGAGTGAGTCCAGCCACAAGCGAGTGTTGCATCCTTCATACTCACACCTGCCTCCAGCTTTGCCCCAAAGCCGGACCTTAATTTTTTCGGGAATGTAGCTGACTGACATAGAAGTTATTCGGTTGTTTCGCTCAGCTCTCCGTTCAGCAGCTTCGGCAGAAGCGTGTCGCGCAGGGTTGTGAGTGTACGGGATTGGTGGATGTTTGCGTGGATGCGGTCGAGCATCGGTTGGACGATGCGCGTGAAAGCGGCAGCGATAGAACTCGGCGGCAATACGACTTTGAAGGAACTGATGTCGCGCCAGTTCGTGCGTGGCATCTTGGTGCCTGTGGATGAGAGGTCGGTGAATTGAATGAGTTCATCGCTGCTGGCATGGCCAAGAAGGAAGCCGAACCACTCGGGGCTTTTCGGCGCAAGGACAAGAATGTCGGTGGAGCAGACTCCATCAAACGGTGCGACACCGACTTTGTGGAAGTAAGGCCGCAACTTACCGAAAAGAATTTCGCCTTTCTTGAAGGCGGACTTGCCGCTCGCTACGTCGGCGGAATCGTCCCAATCGCCAAGTGCAATACTCCGTCTAGGCATGTGTTCCAAGGCGATGTAGGGCGTGTTCGGTGCGATGTCGCTGGGCTGGACGCCTCGCCGTGAGTTCGTGCCGATGTCGCCAAGTTTCCCTGCTGACCAGCCTTTGGGGATTTGTCCGATCGGAGAGTCTTCCAAATGCTTTGGAAAGAGGGCGGCGGTGGCTGGGTCGAGGGTGGCGGACTCGCGTCCGACAAGTTTGGCGCGGACGGGATCGAAATCAATAAACCAGCTCTGGAACAGTTGCCGTGCCATCGCCTCAAGGGTTGCGTTCATCCGCCGGTTCAGCTCAATCTTGTCGTCCAATGACCCCAAGATGTGCGCAATGGCTTTTTGCTCTGGAAGGGACGGGAGTTCTAGTTCAAGCTTTCCCAACGCACTCGTGTACAGATTCGGTTGAACACTGCCGATTGCTAGATTTTGCAAAGCGGGATGGTTGTGAATCAGCATGTAAAATATGAACCTGGTATCAGCAACATCTTGTCGAACTTTAACGTTGATGACTGCCCTATTTCCGCACATGTAGTCTTTGAGTATCCCAACTCTACCAATTGTGCCTGACTTGCTTATTCCGATTGTATCTGGTTCAAATAGCAAAGCAGCACTTCCGGCACTCTTAAACCCTGCCTCAGTCAAAGTTCGACTCGTTTCATGCACAAATCCGTTGTTTAAGTCTGTTGCTCTGAGCCATTTAATTGGCCCGTCAAAATAACCGAAGTCTTCCTTTTGAGAGGGATTCACATACCCTTCTTGAAAGTCAGCGCAGGAAGACAATTTGACGGAGCTCCACTTAATTGCCATAGCCCAGCTCCTTCCGGTTTATGCTGTTGCTTTGCTCCGGTGTCGTCAGTGCAGCGGGTTGTGATACGGATGGCGGTTGCGCATCGAGATTCAGGCAGATGACGTGCTGGCTCTGGACATCCCTTGCGAGAATCTCACATCCGATCAACGTATCATTTTTTTTGAAACACTTTGTCTTCATACGTGCGTTCGCAGCCCCAAACAGGTTAATCTATTCGCGTGCGCCTCGGAAATCCTTCCTTTGTCCTTTGCGGCAGACAGGAGCCGGGGTTTCTTTTTTTCCTGGGTAGTTTCTTGGGTAGTTTCCTGGGTAGTCTCTGCGCCTTTGCGCCTCTGCGAGAAAAAAGTTATGCCCGGGTTTATTCCAGCTCGGCTTGCGAGGCGTTTGTTCTGATGCCTCTTGTACACGGTCAAAGAAATAATGCCTTCCTCAATAGATGATCTCACTTCAGCACCTCCCAGTGACCGCCTCTTTGAGCACCAACGTATTTCAGCCGATTGGCTTTAACCAGTTTTGAGCTGGCAAACTCGACAGCCCTCACTGTTTTGCCAATGATAACCGCAATCTCCGCCAATGTAATCTTAGGGTTTGCATCGATCAACTCTAGCATTTTAACCGAAGTTTTCACACTAGGTTTCACCGAAGTTTTTTCTCTGGTTTTCACCGAAGTTTCTACAAAAGGCTGTGTAGCATTTTCGGTGTCTTGAGCAGTGTTTTCAATGGCTTCTTGAGTAGTCTGCCCAATTTTTTTCACCGAAGTTTTCGTCCTAGGTTTCACCGAAGTTTTTGTCCTAGTCTTTACCGAACTTTCTGGCGTTTCTTTGAGCGTTTCTTGGGTAGTCGCCACGCCCTCGGCGAAGGAGGGGCGGCTGAAGGAGATGATAAAGAGGTTTCCGACTTCGCGGAAGATCACATCAGGAACATGTTTCAGGATCAAGGGCATGCCGCGGCCCCAGGCCTCGACCATCTCGATGCGGCGGAACAAGTCGGCGATCAACGGATTGCGCCGCTGGGAGACAAAGCCCTTGCGCAAGTCTTCGATTGTGATCAAGCCGTAAAGGCACCCCGGACTCCTGATCTCGACGCGATCTTTGAAAACCGCTACCTGGACATAGTCGGGGTCACGGTAATCGCGATGGCAGAAGGCATTGATAATAGCCTCGCGCAACGCCTCGACCGGGATCTCCGGCACATCCACGCGGTAGAGTCCTTCGAGGCGCATGCCGATATGAATATTCTTGAGGATGTACTTCTGGGCTTCTTCAATGAGTTCAAGAATGTCGCCGTCAAAATCATGGCGGTCTAAGATCATGGCGCTCTCTTGCGTGCCGAACACCGCGCATCGCAACTGCATCGGAGCCGTTCGATCAAAGAACAGGGTCGCGGCGTTCAGCAACTGTCCGTTCTTGAGCAATCCCAGTTTCTTAAGCGCATTGACGGGATCATCCCACGTTAGGTGGGCGCGTTCGACAAAGGATCGCAACTTGTTTTCATCCAGGTCTGTGACCTTCTTGTCTGAGATTGCGCTGTCCCACGCATGTTGGCCCTGAGTCTTCGTGACGATCAGCCGTTCGAGTTCCCGGGCGCTGAGCTGCCGGTCTTCGTCCGCGACCCGCATATAAGCACGGCCATAAGCAAAATAGGGAGCCTCCTTGCCTGAAAAGCGGATATGGATACAGGCAGCCCCACAGAGAGATTCAGCCGTGACCGTCGGGTATATCTTGGGTTCGATATGGGCCGCAATCGCCTGCGACACATCGCGCAGGGTCTTCTCGTTGATGTCCAACCCGGCAGGCTTACCGTCGTTTCGGACGCCAAACCACAGGTTGCCCTCCCCGTTCTTATTGAGGATGGCTGCGATGGATACCAATCCCTCCTTGATTTCGGAGAGGCTCTTCTTAAACTCGCACGTTTCCGATTCTGTCATCGTGTCAAGCGTCTGGCTCATCTCTCTCATTTTGCTTCTCCCAGTTTTCGCAGCATTTCAACTGCACCGGTTTCAAACTTTGAGAAGGCAAACCATTTTTTACCGAGATCTTTCAGGGATGCGCCGATATGATAAATCTCCTTCTCATCGATGATCAGAAATCGATCGTGCGCGGACGCAAAAGACTCACTGGAGATTGGAGGGTACTGTTGGTTATGTTTTTGCAAATCCAATGCAAGCTGTTTTGAGACGTGGCTGGTGTAAATCGTGCAGGAAACGCCCTTTGAGCGTTTGCTGAGCAAGGTCAATACAGAGTCCTCAATATAATTGTCTATCAAGACAAGTGACTTTTTTGCCTTTCGAATGAGGTCGCTAACAAAGGTATAGGCGTCGTAGACCTGGCCATCATAAAGAATGCCCTGCTTGGGAGGTTGACCCGCTTCCAATGCCAGAAACACTTTCTCAAAACTCTTTTCTGTCTCTGACTCGAAAGCGATCTGACGACGTTCTACAGAATCCAGCCGCGTAAAGATATTGGCGTTATGCTGGATATAACGTCGCATCTCTACGAAAGCCTTGATGATTTTGATGCTAACCTTAACCGCGGTTTCACTCCGAAGCACCGCAGAGAGCATGGACACGCCCTGTTCGGTAAAAGCGTAAGGATCCGCGCTGGAGTGCTTCAGGGATCTGAACCGGTCACAATTTGTGACCAGTTCATCTTTTTCTATCCCCGTAAGCCGAAACCTGAATTCCTCGGGGAAGCGGTCAATATTACGCTTAACTGCCTGATTAAGAACTTTTGTTTCAACTCCGTAAACCATGGCCAAATCGCGGTCGATCATCACCTGAACACTGCGAAACGTAAAAATCAGGCTTTGGATATCAACGGGAGTGCCTTGAACTTGAATGGATGTCGTTGCCTTAGCCATTACCAGACACTCCTTTCTCGTAGGCATAACCAAGCTTGGCGAGGTTCGCTTTGATGACGTCGTCCAATTGTCCGGACGCTTCCATCTGCGCGTAGAGCGTCTTGCTCATTTCGGTCATCTTGGTTTCAAAGGGAATGCCATCGTCTTCAATGTCGGCTGCGCCGACGTAGCGTCCGGGTGTCAACACATAGTCGTGCTTACGCATCTCATCAAGCGTGGCAGATTTACAGTACCCAGCTTGGTCCTCGTAAGAGCCGTCTTTCTTCTCGCCGCGCCAAGCGTGATAAGTTTTGGCGATTGCCGCAATGTCCTCAAAATCGAACTCCTTTTGCGTGCGGCTGATCATCGTGCCTATCTTGCGGGCGTCGATAAACAGCGTCTCGCCCCTTCGGTCTCGAAGCTGTTTACCCTCATCCCCGTCCCTTCTCCCACTGGGAGAAGGGTGGCCGACAGGCCGGGTTGAGGGTGATTGCCCGCCGGATTTATCCCGGGCAATGAACCAGAGGCAGACAGGGATTTGTGTTGTAAAAAAGAGTTGGCCAGGCAGCGCAATCATACAATCGACGAGGTCGTTCTCCACGATCTTTTGGCGGATTGCTCCTTCGCCGCTGGTGTTGGTGGACATGGAGCCGTTGGCCAGCACAAAACCCGCAACGCCGTTTTCGGAGAGCTTGGAGATCATGTGCAGAATCCAAGCATAGTTGGCATTGCCGGTGGGCGGGGTTTCGTAGCCGCTCCAGCGGGAGTCGTGGACCAGCTCATCTGCTGCCCGCCACTCCTTCAGGTTGAAGGGCGGATTGGCCATGATGTAGTCGGCCTTTAAGTCGGGGTGTTGATCCTTGAAAAACGTATCCGCAGGGACTTCGCCGAGATTGGCCGAAAGCCCGCGCACCGCGAGATTCATCTTGGCCAGTTTGTAGGTGGTGGCCGTGAACTCCTGACCGTACACCGAGATATCTTTGGTATTGCCATGATGGCTCTGCACAAACTTGAGCGACTGCACGAACATACCGCCCGAACCACAGCAAGGATCATAGATCTTGCCCTTGTAGGGCTCGATCATCTCCGCAATCAGATTCACAATGCACTTGGGCGTATAGAATTCGCCGCCCAGCTTGCCCTCGGAAGCGGCGAATTTCCCAAGGAAGTATTCGTAGACCCGGCCGACCACATCCTCTTCCTTGTCCTTAACCGTGTCGATGTTGTTGATCGCATCGATCAGGGCCGCGAGTTTGCTGCCATCGAGTCCGAGGCGGGAGAAATAGTTGTCCGGTAATGCGCCCTTGAGCGAGGCATTGCTCTTTTCCACGGCAGTCAGGGCCGAGTCTATTTTGATGGCGATATCGCCCTGCTTGGCGTGTTGCTGAATATAGCTCCAACGGGAGGTCTCCGGCAGGTAAAAGATGTTTTTCATGGTGTAAAACTCCACCATGTCAGCGTATTGCTTTTTCCCCTCTGCAATCAGCTCCGCCCGCCGCTCCTCAAACTTATCCGAAACGAACTTCAAAAAGATCAAGCTCAGCACCACGTGCTTATATTCAGAGGACTCAACGCTCCCCCGCAGACGGTTCGCGGAATCCCACAGCGACTCCTCAAAGCCCTTATCGTTTTTCAATGTTGCTTTTTTCTGAGCCATTCTTAATCCTTCCTAATGACTGCATCTTAGACTAAACTTAGCGAGAAGTGAATAGAAAAACTCATTTATGCAGAATGTTTTTCGATAATTAGAGATAGACGGCTCGCCCATATACGTTGACGACTACCTCCTAGTACTCTGTACAGCGCGTATTGGTAAGACAAGATTACAAGATTTACAAGATTAAGTTCTTGGTTTCAATATTGTTAATCATGTACTTTACCTGAAAATTACCGTCATTTCTGCCTGTACAATGTACTAGTTTGATTCTTTATGGTTTATGATCCGAACATCCATCCTCGACGTTCCATCCGCTTGCGCGCACACGACTACGCAAGTGGAGGCATCTACTAGGAAATCGCGCTCGTATGGACCCAGGTTGGGATGTAGATTTCGGCTTTGTCCAAAGCTTTTGCGAGGCGTTCTGCGTTGGGGTCAAGTTTTTTGAGGAGATTCTTGAACTTCGTGCCATGGTTCATGTGTACGATGTGGCAGAGTTCATGAATGATGACATGGCGGAGTAAATTGGGGGGGAAGAAGAGAAGCGGGGCGTTTAAAGAAATGCGACCTGAAGTCGAGCGGCTACCCCAGACGGTGCGCTGGAACCCGAGACGAATCTGGGAGGGTCGTTTCATGCCTATTTCATCGGCAATCTCATTGACGTAGTCTGGCAGAATTGATTTTGCTGTTTCGCGAAGCCATTCTTTGAGTGCTAGGGCGACGGCAGGATGCGGAGGGTTGTCGGGCTTGGCGCAGTAAACCGTAATCTGTCGTCGCCGTGAATCGGATGGCGGCAGAACTGTAGCCAGTCCATTAAGCATGGGAACCCGGATGTAGTTGACTTCGAATATTTTCCCTAAGCTTCGCAAGTTGATCTGGGTTATCTTGGGCGGAGGCGGTGGATCGAAGAGGCGCGAGAAAAGTGGAAGATCGAGATACGTGTCGTGGGGCAGGGTTGGGACCTTGCCACAAATTTTTTGCAAGTTGAGTAGCGCCCAATCCCGGTTAGCCTCCACAAATCGTTCCGCATGATCGCGTCTCGAGCCTCGGGGCACGACGACCTCAAGGCCTGATGCATGGACGACCATTCGCATGCGTCGCGCGCGCGGGCTTTCGCGCATGGTGAATATGATCTTGTCTGGTGGCGCGAGATGGGGTTGCATGATGTAAAAATCGTTCCTCTACCGAATCAAGCAGTAGAGTTGACGTCCTTCTGAAATGTCGAAAAGTTCCATAACATCCCTGTTAGAAAGTCGGATGCACCCGTGGGAAGCAGGCTTGCCGAGAAGATGCTCTTGATTGGTTCCGTGGATATAGATGCAGCGCGTGTGGCTATCGATGTTACCACCGGAGTTGATGCCTGGCTCAAGCCCCGTAAGCCAAAGGATTCTTGTGAGCACATAATCCTTACCGTTGTCGCTGCGCCATTGATCCTGAGGCAGAATGATTTTGTCGGGAAGGCGGGAGGTGAAGGAGCGACCCTGAAGCTGGTTTCCTCCGATTCTTTCGGTCACCTGATGCCAGCCGAGAGGTGTTTTGTTGGAATCAATTTGATTGCCGATTCCGAATTTAGAAGAAGACATGAGGTATTCGTGCTGAATTCCATTTGACTCCACGACAAAGGCTTTCTGTGAAGCCGTGTCCGCAATCACGAGCATACCCGAAGCCGTTAATCCGCGATTCATCGCCTCCTTAAAAAGCGCTTTGGCATCTTCCTCTGAAATCGCGAACATTTTCTTTGCTTTCTTCTGATGCATTGCTGGGATGTGCCCGACATTTCGGTCTGATGGGTGGCGATTCAACGTTTTAGGCGAATCAGCTTCTTGCTCCTTCGCGCAGCCTGTACCTGAGAACAGCGTAGCATTGAGCACGAGCACGAGCGCGGTGGATTGGAAATACCTACTCATGCCCAAGGCGAGGGAATGCCCATTTTTTCTAGCTTCGCTTTAAATTCTTGTATTTCGCGTCCGAGTTTGTCGTTTTTGACAAGCGAATGGACACTAGCATAGTCGCGAGCTGCCGCCGCATCTCCGCGAGCAATGCATCCGAGCATTGCGGTTTCATGACGTGATAGAAGAGAGGATTCTAACGTGTAGTCTTCGAAAGCTTTCCAGGCATGGGGAACCCATTTTGCTACTATTTCACGTCCGATAGTGGTGGCATAGTCTCGGATTTCGCTTTGGGCAGCAGGATCCATGCGAAGTGCCAGGAAGTGGAGTAAGTTGTGTAGGTTGCACTTCCAGTAGGCTTCGGTGTAGGTCGCCAGAGGTAGGTCCTTGCGAGCCTGTTCTCGAGCAACGCCTCGGTCGATGCGGTCCAAATAGATTGTTCGGCATTCATCGTGGAGTTTCTTTTCTTGTTCCGTGAGCTGGCGGCCTACGTCTACATCGAGCATGTCGCCGCTTCCTTGGCGATTGGTCGAGGATTGCCTACGCCATTCGTCTTCGGCGGTTGCGTGAGCGGACTCGATGGCGATGGAGTAGCGTGTGGAGTATTCGTTGATGCTGGCCGTGCGATGCCGAACCCACTGGCGCCAGATATCCATTGGAACTCGGATGTGGAATTTGATTTCACACATCTCGAACGGTGTGGTGTGACGATGGCGGATCAGGTAGCGGATGAGGTGTTCATCGTCCGATCCCTTTTTCGTGCCATCGCCGTAGGATACGCGGGCGGCCTGCACGATAGAGGCATCGGATCCCATGTAGTCGACGACTCTTATGAATCCATCATCAAGAACTTTAAACGACTTCCCAAGAATAGTGTCAAGCTCGGGCACAGAGATTCGCGTTAGCATGACCGCCTGGGTCTCTTCAATTGACATGTTCATAAATCGAGTGTTTAGATACGAAAACGGCGGGCGCTCGTTGTGCTGATGCCCGCCTTGTGCTAGTTGTCTTGTTCGTCCTTCGCGGATAAAATCAGAACGAATTGATCTTGCCGGGCCAACTGGGTGCGCTCATACCGGAATACGATGAAAAAGCGGTGAGCGATCGGTCGGGGCCACAAGCCTGAGACATATACATGACGGTCAGGGCGACGATCATGAAGAGGGCTGCAACTGCCAAAACAGGGAAAATGGGGCTTGTTTTTTCAACTGGCTGATTCTGGAACGCCGAAAACGCTGAGACATGCTCTTCGTCGCCACCAGCTTCATCTGCATCACCAGAATCCGAGTTCGCCTGATTCTTTTTGAGTACGAGCGTTTTCTTCTTGCGAATGGTTGGGGCTTCGGTGAGATTTTCGCTCGGCTCTGGCTTCTCCTCGGCAACCTGCGTGGGAGCCTTGACGCGGAGTGTCCGCCGTCTCGTTACCTCGCTTTCTGAGGTTTGCAAGGGCAACGACACTTTAGCAGTTTGTCCCTTGGCGATCGTTAAAGAATCTGTCGAGAGGTTTGAGGTGATTTTTCCTATCGGTGCCGTTGAAGAGGGCCTGATGTTGATGAGTGGAGACACTGTTGTCTCGCCAAAAGCAGAATCGAGGGAGATGCGTGATGTTTTTGACTTGGAAGCCGAGTCAAGCGACGGATGTACGGATGGCTTGATGGAGGGTGGCTGTAGCGTTGCCGGACGCAAGGGTTGCGGTGCTATGGCGGCACTGGGAGAGACCACGCCAGAGGTTTGAACAACGGGCTTGAGCCGTATCGTCGTTGTTGCAGCGACCGTATCCAAAGGCTTTCCTTGCGCGGACGCAGGAAGGATCGTCATCGGCTTAATTGCCGCAAGTGATGGTTCGCTTGCAGCCGATGTGTCGGTGTTAGCGTCCGGAGCCTCGGGGGCTTTGGCAGGTGCTTGCATCGGCTTTATCGTGATTGGCTTGATGCCGATGGGACGCTGCATATTAGGGGTCGTATTTTCTTCGGACATATTGATTCTCCGATCTTCGCCTGTTAATAGTGGTGCTTGAGTTAAACGGACATGACTTCCGCTTCCTTTGCTTTCAGGGCGGAGTCGACTTTTTCGATGGACTTATCGGTCATCTTCTGGATCTTCTCGAGCGTCTGGTCTCGCTCATCCTCAGAAACTTTTGAGTTCTTCTGGAGATTTTTACAGGCATCGTTCGCATCGCGGCGTACGTTGCGCACGGAAACGCGCGCTTCTTCCGCCATGCGGCTGGCGACCTTGGTCATCTCTTTGCGTCTTTCTTCGCTCAGCTCCGGTACAGGAACGCGAACGACGCGCCCGTCGCTCACCGGTGTGACGCCGATGTTGGCTCCGAGAATAGCTCGCCCGATTTCACCCAGAACCGTTGGGTCGTAAGGCGTAATGACGACGAGACGGGGCTCGGGAGTGGAAATATTCGCAAGATCACGCATGCGTGTGGGTGCCCCGTAGTAGGGAACTTGAATATTTTCGACGAGGGCAGGGGAGGCTTTACCGGTTCGTACGCCAGAAAGCTGGCTCTCAAGCACCTTGAGGGTGTTATCCATCTTTTCCTGCGTGTCTTTGATCAGTTCTTGTGTCATAATAAATTCCTTTCTTTATGATCGTTGCTAAATCGTATTGTTGTGTTGCCAAAATCAGTTGGTTACGAGGGTTCCCACGTCCTCTCCGCAGACGGCGCGCTCAAGGGCACCGTCATCGAAGAAGTTGAGAACCATGATGGGAATGTTGTTTTCCATGCAGAGGGCGAAAGCGGCAGAGTCCATCACGCGGATCGAACTCGAAAGAGCTTCCTTAAAAGTGAGCTTCGGGAATCGTGTTGCTGTCTTGTCCTTATTGGGATCGGATGTGTAGATTCCATCGACTTTCGTAGCTTTAATCAGCACGTTCGCGCCGATTTCGCTGGCACGAAGTGCTGCTGCTGTGTCGGTGCTAAAATAAGGATTGCCCGTTCCGGCCGCAAAAATTACGATGCGTCCCTTTTCAAGGTGGCGCATTGCCTTGCGATAGATAAACGGCTCTGCAACCTCCTGCATGGCGATGGCAGACTGAACCCGCGTCGGAATCCCGAGTTTCTCAAGAGCGTTTTGTAACGCCAATGCATTGATGACCGTTGCCAGCATGCCCATGCAATCGCCGGCGGAGCGTCCGATGCCGAGTTTTTCGCCTAAGGCCCCCCTAAAAATGTTCCCACCACCAAGGACAATCGCGACTTCTGCTCCGAGATCCCGAATAGATTTAATCTTATTGGACATCTGCGCAACGATCTCAGGATCAATGCATTGCGAGGTTTCTTTATTGAGAAGCACCTCCCCGCTCAACTTGAGTAAAACCCTGAGGTATTTGAGGCTCATTTGTTCCTTTTCTTGCTTACTGATGGATAACGGGGAAAGTCCCCCTTAAAACATAGAGTTATTCAACCAAATCGACCGTGAAAAGTAAAGCTGAATTTGTGGTGTCGCTTGGACCCGCCCGGAGGCGTTCGGCAAGTGCTGTATGGCGTTCAGGTGTGCTGTTGTTGCGGATGGCGATCGAAACAGCTTTGGACGATCCGATGACGCAGACGAGTTTTCGACCTCGAGTAATGCCGGTGTAGAGGAGGTTTCGTTGGAGCAATTTAAAATGTTGCGTGGCGATCACGATCACGACGGCCGGATATTCGCTGCCCTGTGACTTGTGGATTGAGATGGCGTATGCATGCACTAACTCATCCAGATCGCTGAAATCGTACTTGACCGTTCGTCCGTCGAAATCCGCTTCGAGAACCGATGCCTGTATATTGAGCGACTTCACGGAACCGAGGTCGCCGTTGAAGACTTCCTTGTCGTAATTATTGTGAATCTGCATGACGCGGTCGCCGACCCTGTAGTTGCGGCCCATTCGTTGCACTGAGACACCGTTGGGGTTGAGTGCTTCTTGGAGAACGAGGTTCAGGTTGTCAGCTCCGAGCGAATTCTTTCGCATCGGCGTGAGGACTTGAATGTCCTCAAGAGGAGACATGCCAAATTTGAGTGGGATGCGGTGCTTGACAAGCTCGACGACGCTTCCAACAATTTTGTCTGGGTCTTCGCAGGGCACAAAGAAAAAGTCGCTGTCCTTGTCGGCGTTCTTTTCGAATTTTTCACCGGAATTGACAAGATGTGCGTTCCGGATAATACCGCCGCCTGTCTTCTGTCGAAAGATCACATCCAATTTTGTGCAGGGGACTTCACCCGATGTGATGATGTCGCGGAGAACGTTGCCAGGGCCGACGCTCGGTAATTGATCAATATCGCCTACAAAAACCAGCGTCGACGCAGGTCGTATTGCGGCGAGAAGATCACTGGCCAGCTCGATGTCGATCATCGAAGTTTCGTCGACAATGTACACGTCGGCATCGAGCTGGTTTTCCGCAGTGAACTCGAATTGCTTCGTTTGAGGCTGGTACTTTAGTAAGCGGTGTATGGTCTGGGCTTCACGACCTGTCGATTCTGCCATGCGCCTCGCGGCGCGACCTGTCGGTGCCACGAGGCGCACGTCCAATCGCTTTGCGCACCAGATGTCGCATAGTGCTTTGATAATCGTTGTCTTGCCCACGCCTGGACCGCCCGTTACGACCGAGATTTTTGAGACTAAAGCCATCTTTAATGCAGCGACTTGTTTGGGCGAGAGCGAAATTGAGAGTTTGTTCATCGCCCAGTCAACCGCCGCGTCTGGAATGATTGGTTTGAATGACGAACGGGTATCGAGCATGGCGAGAATGCGCCTCGCCACGCCAATTTCAGCAAGATATAGCTTGCGGGTGTAGATGCGTGTTCCATCTCGGATCAGATGTCCCTGCTCGATTTCGTCGCGCATCGCATCTGCGAGAATGTCCACGCTAACGCTGACCAGCCTTTCGGCATTGAGAATCAACTCCGGCTCATGGCAGAAGCAATGCCCTTCATCTGCAAGCGTCTCAAGCGTATAAAAAAGGCCTGCCCGCGCTCGGAGCGGCGAATTCCGGTCAATGCCCACCTTCATGGCGATCGCATCCGCCTTTAGAAACCCGATGCCCCAGATGTCCGTGCAGAGTCGGTAGGGGTTCTTCTTGACGATGGCGATCGTATTGTCGCCATAGATTCTAAAAATCTTGGAGGCCTGTGCCGTACCCACACCATTGGCTTGCAGGAAGATCATGGCATCGCGTATTCCGTGCTGCGCATCCCACGATTCCTTGATCTTACGCTTGCGATCCGCCCCAATACCAGGCACCTCCAACAAGCGTCCCGAATTCTTATCGATGACCTCCAGAGTTTCTGCTCCGAAATGGTCGACGATCTTTTTGGCGTAAACTTTGCCGACACCCCGGATCATGCCGCTCGCAAGATAGCGTTGGATGCCATCGACGGATGTCGGCACAATGCACGCGATGGAGTCGGCATTGAATTGTAGCCCATGCTGAGGATGTCGGATCCATTTGCCTTTGGCGCGTATTTCCTCACCATCCCATAGCGTTGAGCATTTGCCGACGACGACAGAGGTGTCGGATCCAAAGTCCGGCTGGTTGGCGACTTTGAGGTGGAAGACGAAATAGCCGGTCTCATCGTTTCGGTAAACGATGGACTCAACGGACCCGGTAATTTCGTCTTGATCCGGAATGGGTCCACTCGGAACAGTTTTTTTAGAATGCTTACGGTATATCATTTTCGTCTGAAGTCGTCTGCCTTTCGACCATGCCTATTATATTGTCCTAGCAGGATAAATGCCACTACGTTTTTGCCATTTGACAAGCGATACCGGTTTTTTGTATAGTTTGTCACGTTTTGCGCCGGTGTAGCTCAATGGTAGAGCAATTGATTTGTAATCAATAGGTTGCGGGTTCAAGTCCTGTCGCCGGCTCCAATTTAAAGCCCAGTAAGTCAAGTACTTACGGGGCTTTTTCTTTTACCATTTTTTCATGCAGAAAAACAGCGTTGCTAAACAATTGCTGAAATATGACTGTTCTACGGGGTCATTTTGCGTATCGCTTTAAACTGGTAAAATCCATGTTTGAGCAAATAAAAACCTCTTTGGCTATACCAACTAGCCCATCAAATTGAATTATAAAGCTTGAAGCCGTTAGCAATCCCGACATAAAGTCTATTTTTTAAGTCTGGTACTTTTTACAAATATCTTTTTTTGACGAACAGACTTAAACAACAGGCAACTGTGGCGGGGGCGTTCCGCTATAGAATTTCCGTTGTCCAGACATCCCGAAAAGTGTAACCTTTATACGTATAAAGCCTCGGTGTGGAAATAATGGCGAATAGTACCGAAAAGGAACAATAGTGAAAAAACGTATTACCTTTCATGAAGCTGGACATGTCATCGCAGATATCATTCTCGGACTACCATTTGAAGCTGTGAGCGTTGAAACAAAAAGAGTACATCGAGAACATTTTGAAGATGGTCGCATGGTTGATTATCTCTACAAAGAAACCGAAGGCGTGGTTATGGGAGCGGAACGCTTAGATAAAACGAATGCGGACATTCGTGCTGGGAAGCTGGATTTGCGAGAAGCCATTTCATGCATGGCAGGACCGCAAGCAGAGGCAAAAATTGTCGGCGAGGTTGATGACGAAGTAATTCAAGGTGCTACAACGGATATACAAGGGATTACCGCCTGTTGCCGTATTGCAGCCTATCCCGATATGCCGATTGAATCCTGCCCGCCTAGCGAGATGGAAGATTTGATTTGCGATGCTGTTGCGGAACAAGCCAAAATCCTTTTGCAGGAAAACTGGACCGCCGTGGAAGCCGTTGCAAACGCATTGAACGACCGCAAGAAACTTTCATATGCTGAAGTGCAAGCCATCGTGAACAAAACGAAGGAAGAAAACAAAACGACCTGACGGTCTGGATTCAAGGTTTGATCAGTTAGACCCTACGATATATCGCATGCCAAGCCATCCCGAATGTGCTATTCTTGCTGAGTTGGAGCGTTTGAACCAAAGAAAGGCAAGCCATGGATGCGAAAAAAGCGGTCGCCAAACGAGTAACTCAGTTGTGCTCCGAACGGGGCATTGCCATCAACGCCGTGGCAAAACAAGCAGGTCTTACCGCCTCTACTGTATGCAGTATTCTGTCAGACAAGAGCGCAAACCCAGTCGTTGTAACCATCCAGAAGCTGTGCATTGGGCTCGGCATTTCGGTGCAGGCCTTCTTCGATGACCCATCCTTCAATAAACTAAAATAGGAGAAACATAACATCATGAAAATCCCTACAATCATTATCTCGTTTTTACTATTAGCCTCCATTGCGGTTCTGGCAGTCCCTCCAGCCAACAACCCCCAGCCCATGACCGCCAAGGTATACTTCTCGCCGAACGGTGGATGCACAGAAGCAATTGTCAGCGAGCTTAAGAGAGCGAAGGCGGAAGTTTTAGTTCAGGCGTATTTTTTTACGTCGAAGGACATCGCTTCTGCATTAGTCAGTGCGAAAAAACGAGGCGTCAAGGTTCAGGTCATATTAGATAAAAGCAATCTAACTGGGAATTACTCTTCGGCAGATTTCATAGCCCATGCTGGAATTCCGACGCTTATAGACTCAGAGCATGCCATAGCCCACAACAAGGTTATGATAATTGACGGCCAGACGGTAATAACCGGCTCGTTCAATTTTACCAAGGCGGCTGAAATCTCCAATGCCGAGAACGTTCTTGTCGTGTCAGACCAGAAGTTGGCGAATGATTATGCCAACAACTGGCATGACCACGCCAAGCATTCAACTAAATACGAGGGGAAATAGACCTTTATGAAAATCAGCGAAATCGTCTCAGGCGGTCAAACGGGGGCTGACCGAGGTGGATGGGAAGCGGCATTACATTGCTCAATTCCCATCGGTGGATGGATTCCCAAGGGGCGTAAAGCGGAAGACGGAATTATTCCGGCGAAGTACGAGAACCTTCAGGAAACCAAATCAGCCGACTATCTTGTCCGCACCGAGGCGAACGTAGTTGATTCCGAGGCTACGCTTGTCTTCTGCTTTGGCATACCGACTGGGGGCAGCAGAAAGACCGTAGAACTCGCTAGGAAGCATTGCCGCCCCTGCTTGGCCGTAGACCTAGACAAACCTCGCAAAGAGGCCGTAGGGGCGATTGTGGCATGGCTACGGGGCATTGAGGGGAATGAAGGCGTTCTGAACGTTGCCGGGTCAAGGGCATCGAAGGCTCCCGGCATTGAAGATCGGGTTTACGTTTGGATGGTGGACGTTATAAGCGAGATCAACGGGAAGATGTTTTACCCACTGATTGAAGAAGATGAAACGCCGATGATGGTGACAGAGTAGAAAAACCGATTCGCTTGCCCTAACCATTAATCATCACAAACAACGTATAATACAGAAGCAACAGACCAATCTTATTTATGAGTACTAGCAGCATTGAGCAGAAAAACAAATACTCTTTCGTTTCAAGGTCTGGGAATGAGTTCAAGACCCTGTTTTCAATAACCGAGGCCGAATTCTCGGCGATAAAAAAGGCAAACGAAACAATATTTTGGACATACGAATTTGAAGAAATTTATGCAATTTTTATAACTTCGGTTCTTGATTTTGATACGACAATTTTTAACATTGCCAATAAACAAGCCCAACACAATTTTCATATATCCAGTGAAGATCATTTTTCAGACTCGCCGGTACTACAAACCCGCATTCTCAGCATATTGACCACATATAACCTTTACGAGAACCATATCAGATCGGCAATGCCGAGGTTCTACGGCAGAGAACGAGGGAAAACACTAGTAAAAGAGGTTTTACACGATGTCGAGAAATCCGCCGAATATAAGCGGGGTAAAATATTGCGTGACTATTACCAACACAACCGCCTACCTGACTTGCATCATATTTTTTCACAGAGTGCTCAATATCACGGGCATAAAGCGGTTTGTTTTGAAGTGCTGACAAAGAAAGCTGACTTGATAGCCGCCGACAATAGAAAAACCATTGATGAAAACCTGTTTGATTCTGAAGATATTTCCGTGAACAAGATCATTCACGATTTAGTTTGTGTTGTCAAGGAACTCCACAAGGTCGTAAACACAAAAACCAGCCCAGATTTCGAGGTGGCAAAATCTTGTCTTACTAACATTAAAAGACAATTAGCCCTGCAACAAGACGCCTCGGGATCAGAAAGTCCGATACTACTGTGCGAGGAAGACAAAGAGCCGCATTCATATTATATTGCGTTTTTAAATTTGGAAATTACTGAACGCTTGAGAACGAGACATTCAAAGGATTTGCTTTCTAATGTTTTTATAACCAATGCCCCTTCTAGTTATACAAAAACTTCGGGCCGAATCCTCAGCGATATTACGGAACGGGAATGCTCCCATGGACAATCCCAGAAAGAAACGGTCGAGTAGAAAATGATAACCAGACAGAAATTCGATGAGATCAAGAGGAAGTACGAAGACGCTGGAAGCTGGGCGTGTGACAATCCCGTCATGTCGCCGTCTCTTCACATGAAGGGAAAAGCCGAGCCCGTGCCTCGTCGATGCCTGTTTCAAGCTGTTCTAACTGATGCGTCACAAGGGCGATGAATGGGCGTATACCTCTTAGGCTGAGAACCCTCTCGTCTACGTATTCGCCATGCAATACCATTGCAGAAGTCTCATTGTTTAGTCCGTATGAAATTGTTGAGCCTCCAGGGACGAGTTTGACTTCATTTGATTCTTTATCCCGATGGGCGATACAAGAGTTACGATACTTGAGAATGGACTCATGATTGGATTTAAAGTTCGGGCGGTCAAAGCGGAGGTACTGCTTTGGAAGCCCTTTGTATTGTTTTGTTTGCTGAAAAGGTCGTGAATAGGCTATCACGGCTGCGGTCACGAGGGGTACGTAAAGCATGTCGTCTTGCGACTGGATGTTTTTTTCGATGTAGGACAAGACCTGAAGGGCCTCGTTTAGGTCATTTCTCGCAAGTATTAGTCGCTTGAGTACCTGATGTTCTGGGTTTGAGACATCTAGGGTCTGCATAACTGTCACCGCTTCCTGATCGCTATCCATCGTTATCACCTCACCTATTCTGCCTGCTAGATTATTCCAGCTTGTTTTTCGCTACCGAGCATGGCATCTAAGCGGGAAATCTACGCTTTTATGACCGGGGCCCAGTAAGCTTAGAGATGAAAATTTGATTACGTCTTCTGGCCCGTTCTAAAAGTGTGGAATACTTGATAACCTCAGTGTAAAGGCTACCATCCGAACGATTCTCTCCAGCAATAACCTTGTTTGCTCTAAACAGGAAGTCAAACTTATGAGCTTCTTTGAAGTCTCCGTCATACATTCGCACGTCACGGGCTGATATTATCTCTCCTATCAAGTAGCCATAGAAAGTGTCGATTTGAAATTCGTCAGCGGAAAATTGACGAATCAAACTCGCATATCTTGTGATTTGATTTAAATGTTCGCTCACATTGACATCGGGATTTTTGAACTCAATAATTATACACTTTCCTTCATCAGGAAAAAGGAGCACGTCAGGCCTTACGATTTTTCTGTTTTCTCCAAGAGACTGTAAATATTGTTCTTCTTCGGTTGAAACGCTTTGCAGAAATAGTCTTTTCTCTCCAATCTTAACATCGAATAGTCTCTTTTCTGAGCATCCATCAAAATAGATAAACTCCTCGTTGATTAGCCATAGATCGCTATTTTCTGAATCTTTTGAAGTTTGTTGAAAAATAATGTTGTGCAGTATCTTTTCATCGATGTTACGTTCGGAATTTGTCTGGCACTCTAGCTCATGACAAAGTGCTTTGTTAAACAACTCAAGGATTAACTTCCGTCTTGCGACATAGTGCGTTAGTGCTGTACGGTTTTGCATTGGTATCGCTCTTACCAAGGCGTTAATTTGGGAAGTTAAACTCATGGCATAGTCTGGGGATGTAGAGTCTAAACTATTGAGCTCGTCAAAACTTTTCTTTATTTCAGCATCTTGTTTTGCAAGGGTGTTCGAGTCAGCCTCATATACTTTCTTCAAAATGGTTTCTTCTGTGGCATTGACGCCGAATGTCCCTTTGAACGACTCTACGGTTTCATCGTTCAGTAGAAACATGGCTTTTAACTCTTCAAGGCGTTCAAGATATTCGATCTCTTTTTTTGTTACCTCTGGATATGCCTTTTTGAACTCATCGTTAATTGAGGTCGATATGTCTTCATACAAAATTGTAGGCACTGGAAACATGTTGTCTGCTTTGGGTTTGTACTCCCTTGCGGTTTCAATATGAAAATCTCCTCTTGTGTCACCAACAATAGAATCAATATAGTTGCTTGAAAGAAAGAGCAGGTATCGGAATCCTCCAATTTCATCTTTCTCTGTTAGCAGGTCAAAGTTAATCTGCGTATCATTAATCACCTCGTCTTTGCTGATAATCGCTATGTTATTAGCTTTCAAGAGTTCTTTCTTGACCTTAAAGCACTTCAATTCAAAATCTGCCTCGTTTTCGATTTTAACGACTCGTTGCTTTTCCGGTGAATATTGTGAGTACTTGATTCTCATCGGAATCGTCCTGTCAATTTCAGGCAGGTCACAAGTTGATACCGTTTCACTCTCGATCAGTTCATCATTCTTATAGCGCTCAATAGTTATCTTCGGCAGTTTTTCTCGAAGAGAGCAAAACAATGGCATATAATGCTCGCACAATGAATCCTTAATTTGTTTAGCTGTCAAGTTCTCATAAGCAGGTTCCTTCTCTAGCAGGCCATGCAGTTTGAGTATGGTCTTCGATTCCTCTAGGTCTACATCAACAGTATCGACGTAATATGTAATTGCATTTTTTTCAAGAAAGTTGTTAGCCATTGAAAGGACAAACGACCTCTTCTTGAATTTCGATTCGTCAGAGAAGATACTATCAAATTCACATTTATCGAACATGCGTAATAGTTGAATTCTCCCTGAACCTTTATTCTTTGGGCCCTTACGATTGTCTTTATAGCAAAGAAAACGCTCAAAATTTATGTCGTTAAAACCTATCCCAGAATCTTCAACCTCAATGTGGTCAAAAAAGTCAATTTCACAATTCTTAAGATCTGTTTTTTTGAAGATACGAATTTTGATGTAGCCATCATTGGGCTTTTTCAACTCAAGAA
Organism: uncultured Lentisphaerales bacterium; assembly: GCA_964553035.1. Lineage (GTDB taxonomy): Bacteria > Verrucomicrobiota > Kiritimatiellia > RFP12 > UBA3636 > JBBQIY01. Next base: position 22,989 of record CAZKJH010000006.1, read on the forward strand.
TTGCTTCAATTGCATTGGTTACTGCCTCCCACAATGCTTGAAACGGATTCGTAGATTTTTTAATATCATCCAAGGCACCACGGTACAGAATCCCATCGGCGATTACATGTGAATTGGGTCGTAATTCAGAAATATTCATAAAATTCCCCCTTAAAAGAAATGTTCCATTTACTTGTAAAAGTATTGTATTTCGATGCTATAAAGATCCTGTGCTTGGCAACTGTGGCAGGGTCTTGACAATGGCAACGGTTTCGAGGCTGACTCGGATGATGCGTTTAATGAGGTCAAGGATGGAGCGGGGGTCGCCTTGCTCCTTTGCCCAGTCGTTGGGAGCCGCATCCGCTAATGCCGCTGTCCTTTCTATAACAGACACAGGATAAGTGCTGTTGGAATTGCAAGGCACGCGAGAACTACCAAACATCCAGATCCGCCCGTGCTAGCCTTTGCCTGAAGGTCCTGAGTATCCTCGTATTTTTTGATAGTCGGATATACAGTCCCATATAATAATTGTAGATCTGGATGGCCTGACCCCAATTTCTTTTCCCCGATGGCTAGCAACCCCCAGAGGGCTAGATCGGACATTGCGTTGTCGCCCTGGCCGCGATACCTTTCTGCCAGCTCGTTAAGCTCTCTAGCCACATTAGAATAGTCGGGGCCGTAACGGATTTCCCAGATATGTACACAATACTTTAAGTACTGAAAAGCTTTGGCTTTTTCGCCTATGGCTTGGTAGAGCACCGCCCCCCGACACATGACTTCAGCGCAATGAAGAGATCGGTCCCCTTGGCCGAAAAGTACTGTGGCTTCTTCCAGTGTGAACCGAAAAGAGTCAAGGGCAAGGGCATATTCCCCTTCGCGCTGATGTGTAGCGACGCAACTGATATTACCTTCCCATGGAGAGAATTCATAAGTGGTGTAATTCCTCAAACTAGACATGTTATATCCCTTCCCAATTGGCTAACGAATAATTAGACTGTATCACATACTTATAATTGTATAACGGTTCAGGATTATGGGCAAGCGAGTTCTTCCGCATTTCAGATAATCAAAATGTGGAATTTTATACATCAACCTATATGTTTACTTGAAACCATACTAAGCATTGTGTAAAATGATACTTTGGAAAAGCTGACAACAGAGTCCCGTATGGACGTGAAGTCTCGTTGAGCAAGGAAACAACTATGACCGGTGACAATACGCAGGTTTATTCTCCCATCGCCCTTGACCTTGGTGGCAAGAATACGGGTGTTTATATGGCACACCGTCTGCCCGATGGCTCTATAAAGACCGAAGGTGCCGTTATCGTGCTGCCCTCCGATAAAATCACATGGTCGCAGGCATCTAGAACAGCAAAACGACATCAGAGAAGAGGACTGACAAGGAAACGGCTGGTACGTCGCCTGTTGTGGCAGATACTAGAGCAGAACTTTGGTTTTGATTACGAGACTATGCCTACTCTGGCAAGTGCATTTATAAACGGACTCTTGAAGCGTCGTGGTTTTACTTATCTATCGAGCGAAGATGGGCCGAATCCCGAGGAATACTCATCGGTCGAAACGGAATCCCTGAAGGAGTTTTTCCCTGCTGAGGCAAGCGTTTCGTGTGTTTCAATATCGGATGTAATGGTGCACATGTCGGTGGACATGACGTTTCTAGCGGAAATACGAAAGTCTATTGACGCATTCAGCGAATCAAATGAGTTGGACAAGGCTCAAAAGGTTAAAAAGTATTTGATAAACAAATGCGGTGAAAAAGAGGCTGGCGAAATCCTTTTCGATGCGCTTAAATCCGTCCGAGATTATGGCGAGTCGCTGGAGAAGAGTTTGAACGGGGGGCACAAGCCAAGAGGCGATTACTTCAAGGACATTGGGGATGATATTCGTAATTCAACAATACTTGCAGAATCTCTGTTCCACAATACCAAGATAACTTCGCAGGCATTCACAAATCTTGTCGGCAATCTGTCGAATTTGCAGTTGCGAACATTGCGGAAATATTTCAACGATCCAGTAGAAAAAAAGGGAGAAAAGCTTGATGTAGTCAAGCTGGGGCAGGTGTTGCTCGACTGGGTTAGTTCCTGGCATACTGAAGCCGATTCCAGAGAAGAGAATCATCGTAAGAATATTCTGGCAGAAAAGGCTTTGATTCAGAATGACGCCATATCCTATTTGTGTAAAACAGATCCGAGTGTAACGATACCTCCATTTGAGGATCAGAACAACAGGCATCCAGTTCCAGACCATACGCTACTGCTTGACGAAAAGAAGCTGGATCTCCTTTTTCCGAATTGGCGTGAAATTGCAAATCTTCTTATGATGCGTCCTGAGAACGAAATCCTGCTGGGTTCGCTTGATGAGATTTGTTCAAAACAAGATCGAAAAGCCGACTTAGGGTATTTAAAAGCCCTTGCGCAAAAAGTTACTCCCCGCCCCGAAAAGGAAAAAGCATTTGTCTCATTCGAGGATAAAAAGAGCCTTTATTTCATGCAGCGTCTGTTTGACAGGAGCAAGTCGCTTGACCCATATTCATTGAGGCTTCTGTCACATGTGGGGTTTGAGAATGCTAAGAACGATGAGTCGGGTAAAACTGGATATCAGGGTTATTCCGCATTGTTGGAGGTATTCTACGGGAAACAGTTTGCCTTTGAAGAGTTTGAAAGACTTCTCAAACGCTACTACTCTGAATTGAATCTTGCTAAGAGCGGACTTTGGACAGATTCTCCTGCCGCTTTGCTAAGGCGTTCTGACACCAATACCCCCCAGAAGAAGAATATCGCCCATATTCTCATCGGAAACATTCTGGGCGTCAAATTGAACTGGGCAGGACTTCAAAAATTCCTCGATGATTCCGAACCCTGGAAGGCGGATGGTCGTAAAGGGTTCTGGACGGCACTCTGTCACATCGAAGATACCCGGAAATCATTTGGAAACGAATTTAAAAACGTATACAGCCTGGCTGTACGTCAGATGAAGTGCGATGCCTCAAACAAAGACATGTTCGAAGTAATGAAATGTGTCTCCTATGTTGGCGCAGCGGCAAAACAACTGCAAGCATACTTTGGACAGACGGAATCTGAGTCTGAGATTTACAGGAATCCGTTTAGTCTTGCCCAGCTCTACACCATTCTTAAAAAAGAGCAGGCAGGTTTCTCGAAGACATGTGAGGCTCTGTCAATTGAGAATCAATGGAGAAGTACTACGCTCAGGCTGGAGGACGGAACTGAATGCGCTCGATGTGTGCGACTGACGGCTGATACTGTTAAACCCTTCGATGGAATGCTTGCCCGTATTCTCGAACGTCAGGCTAAGTGCATAGCCGATTTGAAGGTCAAACAGATTAGGCTTTGCAATGAAGGCGGCAAATATCCCGAGGAGGTTGACATTTCGCTCTTCTTCGAGGAAAACGCATTTACCTTCACGGAGGGGGTTAACGCTGTTAAGACGGGGAAGAAGCCGAGCAAGAAACTTCAAAGGAAGTTGGATGTTCTTGATCAGCGTCAATCCAAGTGGCAAGATAAAGACGAACGGATCAGGGCGGCATCTTATGAAATTTGTCCGTATAACGGTAGTGCTCTCTCTGGGCACGGAGAAATAGACCACATAATTCCACGATCTGCTACGAAGAAATATGCTGGTACAGTTTTTAACCACGAAGCGAACCTGATATACTGTTCCAATAGCGGTAATATCAAGAAAGGAAACAGCGAGTACTCGCTTTACAATCTCAACCCTAGGTATTTAACCGCCGTGTTTGGGACAAGTCTGTATGCGCAAATTTCGGACTTTATTATCGCTGAACTGGACAAACTGCCCAGTGGAGATGTCGATTTCCAAGAGTTAGCCGAAGATTCCCAGAAGGCCATAAGACATGCTTTGTTCATGAAAGGGACGGAAGCATATAAGAAAGCTCTTGGCTTTCTTGCTACCCAACAGAAGACCCGGGTCAATGGAACACAGGCTTATCTTGGCAAACTCATCTGCAAGGAGGTGGTTGCTAAGGTCAGGGAACTTTCGCCCGATACAAAGGTATTCTTTTCTGCGACCAAGGTGCCCGCAGAGGATGTTTCCAACTTCCGTAGATGGCTCGGGGATAAGAACGATAGATGGGTGAAAACAAATCCTCAGCCTGTATCCAGTCACGTACGTGATGCCATGCTTGTATTGGCTCAGGGGGAGAAGAACGAAGAAGGAACTGTTTTTTACATGTCGGACGAGGCTCTGACTAACATTCGTCAAGGCTCAGACTCTGAACTCGAACCGTTTATCTCAAGAATGTTCCCTGAATCAATCGAGGTTCTCCAGCAGCAGAGAAAAGATAATTGTTCTCGACGGGATTTATCGGGAGTTGCCCTGTTCAACGACACCATCTATCAAGAGCATTTTGTTCCCCTTTGGGTTGAAGACAAGAAGCTGAGCTTAGGTTTTTCAGACTCCAATAAAATCGAAATTCCGAAACAAAATGAAGCCGAAATCCTCTACATGTCTGTTCGGATGTTTCTTGAAGATGTGCCCGAGAACGAATCGTTCGATGATTTCGTCTCGGTAGAAAAACCCACATGTTTCCCGATTAACAAAAAGAAGGCGATTGCATGGTTGTTTGACGCCTCAAAGAAGGGCATGCTGGATACGGGGGCAACCTCAATATTCAAGGCATTGGAAAAGCTCCGGTATGTAACCTTAAAGAAAGACATTCTTGCCACAGTTGCGGATGCTCAGGGGAAGCGGTTCCTACCAAAAGACGATGTTGATGACATTCTTGGAAAGCAGAAGATTAAAGTAGGTAACTGGGGAGCATTAATACCCCCGTTCATTGCCGACTGGAAACGGCTGTTGAATGCGATTACGAAGTTGCCAAGCAATGACGTTGAAGACCATTTTAAGAAATTGCAGACATTGATATTTCCTTTGAATGACAGCGTCCTGAAACACAAAGGAGTCCGCAAAAAGTTTTCAATGCCTTTGATTCCCTCATTGTCTGGCGAGATGTTCAGAGTCCGTAGGAAGACATGGACGGGCGAATATGTATATCAGTTGTTGGCAAGCACCTCGTTTAACGAGGGGTTTTCGAAAACGCAGGATGGGGTTACGGACTTCAGCGTTGTGGAGAAGGCAGAAATCCTCTCCCGCTCACGCAATCTGGCAACCGCCGCCTTGTCTGGTGGAAATAGCAAAGCCCAAGGAATCGCCACATTCGACGAGTGGCGGGAATGCGAAGTCACACAAGAATTGCAAACCAATGGCATCAAACGCCTCTATCTTGCCCCAGGCTCACAGGATCGCATGAAAATCCGATGCCTGATGCGGTGGCAAGAATTCTCCGCAGTAGTCAAAGGACTGGTTTCTCCGCTAGATTTGCCACCATCTACAAAACTTGGAGAAGGGAACGATTTTATGCTTCCTAAACCACGGGCCGATTTAGCAATTGAACAAATCAAGGCGGATGAAGTTTTGTTCTCCTATATCATGGCAGCCACTCCAGCCGCCTATCGGCATTTGTACAACCAAGGAACACCTTTGAATTGAAACACCTTTATGTTTCAGAATACGGTTCCTTCCTTGGTCTTGACAACGCATTGTGCATAGTCAAAGAAAAGGAGGGGACTGTAGTTTCTTTGCCGTTGTCACGGCTCAATTCCATCCATATATCCAAGAGCGTGGCAATTTCATCAGACCTTATATTAGAATGTGCAAGGCGGGGAATTCAGATTCACTTTCTTGATTGGACAGGGCGTAGCGTTGCAGCCATAAACGGGTTGCATTCAAATGCAGTTGTTCAGGTTCGAAAGAACCAGTTAAAGTTTATTGAAAGCCCAGCACTGTGTTGTGATTTTACCAGCATTGTTCTATCGGCAAAGGTGATAAATCAAAGAGCAGTTTTGCTCTATTTTGGAAAGTATCATAAAAATCCATCTCTTCTTAACGCTGCTGAGAAATTGATGTCCTCTGCATCGAGAATAAAGGAATTTGAGGGCACATTCAAATCGCATGAAACCAATTGGAGAGACGGACTTTTTGGGCTGGAGGGTGGGGCTTCGATGATTTACTGGCAAGCTCTACGAGATAGTTCCCTTGTGCCTGAGAGTTTTCAAGTCCGAGACGGGCGTGGTTCAACCGAAATCACAAATCAGGCTTTGAACTATGGCTATGCTGTTCTTCAATCGCATGTGTGGAATGCCATTACAAATGCTGGTCTAGAACCTTATGCAGGGATTCTTCATACAGATAGACCAGGAAAGCCGTCGCTTGTTTTGGATGCAATGGAAATATATAGGGCTTGGGTCGTTGACAGGTGTGTTATCAAAATGAGAACGGATTTGTCCAAAGAATTGACGTTTGGGGCTTCTCAAAAAAAACGGTTGCTTTCAGAAATCGCTTCTACTCTTTCGACACGTCTTCCTTCTCATGGGAAGAGGTTGAAGCTCGAAACAATACTACAACGTCAAGCCTATCTGATGGCGGGGCACTTTGCCTCAAAGTCAAGATACAAGGCACATCATTTCAGGTGGTAGAAATGTCCGCAGTATATTATCAAGTCATAGTCTCATACGATTTGGAAGATACAAAAGTTCGGAATCGGCTGAGAAAAGATCTAATGGGCATCGGGCTTGTGCCCGTTCAGAAATCTGTCATGTGGGGCTATTTAAGTGTTCCAGAAGAAAGGGCGGCGATTGAGATTCTGCGTATGACTCCGAGAAACGGTGTGTGTGATTCCCTGTTTCTTTCACGTTCTAATTTGGAGTCCGCCATGGACGTGTCGGTTTTTGGTATAGGGCATGAACTTCTGGAGCATCCTGATGACGACAGAATCATATAGTGTTCCTGTGTCCCTGCTACGGCAGTACCGTTTTTGCCCCCGCATTGTTTACTTCTGCGAAGTAATGGGCATAAAGCCACAGGCTCCCATCTGGGTGGCACAGGGGGTTGCTCAGCACGAACGGCAAATCATGCTTGAAAGACGACGTGTATTGAGTCGGTTTGGACTTGAGGATGCAAGCCGCTTATTCAATGTTGAGTTGAAATCAGAAAGATTGTTAATGCATGGCGTGGCTGATGCCATATTGTTAACTTCTGAAACCGTATATGTTCTTGAGTTCAAACCAAACGCCACCAAAATTTCTTATGGGCACATTGTACAGGCGATGGCCTACGGATTCATAGCCGAAGAGCAGTTTGAAAAAAAACTCGGAGGGGTGCATATTCTTTATGGCCCAAAGGGGAAAACACAGTCGACCTGTGATGTTGAACGATGGCGAGAACCTGTTTTGGAAGAGATAAGAAATCTCCATGTTCTGTTGGTTTCGGACACCATGCCCAGCAGTGCCGCAGAGGCTGGGAAGTGTTGTCAATGCGAATACCTGAACTTCTGCAATGACCGAGACTGGGATATTGAGTACAAATAAAAAAACTCCTGATGCTAGCAAAGCCGCAGAGCAGGAGTCAGTCACCTATCTTTAGGTGATTTCAGCTCATTTTGGTATAAGCTGTTATAGTATGTGACAAAAGGGATAGTACCACAACTTGCTTCGCAAAATCAACTCCTTTTCATACAAAAGGTGCTGTTTCGACAAAACCCCAACATGCTCAACGTATAAGTCTTTGGTGTGGAATGTGTTATAAGACTGTCACATACTATAACAAATCATACCTGATACTGAAACAAAGGTGGAGACCGATAACCCCTTGTCGTGAGTCCGTCACATACTATAACAAATCATACCTGATACTGAAACAACGCATCAAGCCCGTTTGCAATGTAGGTTTTTGTCACATACTATAACAAATCATACCTGATACTGAAACATGCGAAATTCGGGATCGTTGCGGATGGGACTTTTTGTCACATACTATAACAAATCATACCTGATACTGAAACCTCCCATCCATCCGCGCCGATTGCCGTGATGCTGTCACATACTATAACAAATCATACCTGATACTGAAACTTGGCAGACGGAGCCGGACAAAGCTCTCTATGAGTCACATACTATAACAAATCATACCTGATACTGAAACCCCTATACGCGGGGAAACACAAAAATCGAGCGCGCGTCACATACTATAACAAATCATACCTGATACTGAAACATTAGTCGGTGTTAGCAGGCTCGTAATGATCCTGTGTCACATACTATAACAAATCATACCTGATACTGAAACTTTGTAGCGGAGGAAATATCCGCAGGCGTAGCCCGTCACATACTATAACAAATCATACCTGATACTGAAACCCTTTCAACTCATTATTATGCGCCTCAGCAATCGAAGTCACATACTATAACAAATCATACCTGATACTGAAACTGCCTTTCTTTCTGCGTTTTCTAGCTTGTTTTTTTGTCACATACTATAACAAATCATACCTGATACTGAAACGTCCAGCGCGATCTTTACGGTATCGCCCGGTATGTCACATACTATAACAAATCATACCTGATACTGAAACTTAAAGTTGAAAAGGTTTGTCCTCCCACAAAAAAGTCACATACTATAACAAATCATACCTGATACTGAAACGTCTCTGTTGGGCGCGGTTTCGTCCCTAAGTCTTGTCACATACTATAACAAATCATACCTGATACTGAAACTTAGACAAGTGCTGAATCATAGTCCAAACAGCAAAGTCACATACTATAACAAATCATACCTGATACTGAAACTGCCGCGCCGTTGCGCTTTACGGATTCGTCGTAAGTCACATACTATAACAAATCATACCTGATACTGAAACCTACGTCCGGCGTTGTTAATCCAGTGATTGGAATTGAGTCACATACTATAACAAATCATACCTGATACTGAAACCCGTCAAACCTCCAGCCAGCAAGCAATCTATCAGTCGTCACATACTATAACAAATCATACCTGATACTGAAACTCGGCTGCTGTGTTAGTTCTGGCATTGGGTTACCTGTCACATACTATAACAAATCATACCTGATACTGAAACTAATACCATGAATCAAAACAACGGCATCAGGATTGTCACATACTATAACAAATCATACCTGATACTGAAACAGAGCAAGATGCGACGATGGTTGCTTTCCTTTATCGTCACATACTATAACAAATCATACCTGATACTGAAACGTGATTATTACCTCCGTCCCTGCGCGTGTGAGCAGTCACATACTATAACAAATCATACCTGATACTGAAACCCAGCCTTAGACAAAAACCGAGAAGCGATTTTGTAGTCACATACTATAACAAATCATACCTGATACTGAAACTGGTGTTGTCCCTGCCTGCTCTGCAAATGGGTTAGTCACATACTATAACAAATCATACCTGATACTGAAACCGCCCGTTGCTTTCAGCCTCATAATCAAGTTCATGTCACATACTATAACAAATCATACCTGATACTGAAACGCACGATTTCAACCATGGCGGCGGGGTTGGCGAAGTCACATACTATAACAAATCATACCTGATACTGAAACTCGGCGGCTTGGGCGGCTTCTGGATTGGTGAGACGACGTCACATACTATAACAAATCATACCTGATACTGAAACTACTCCAACATTCCGCCCTTTTTACCGCCCATTTCGTCACATACTATAACAAATCATACCTGATACTGAAACCGTAGTTCCTACGGGGCGGATATCGGGGCTTTTTGTCACATACTATAACAAATCATACCTGATACTGAAACCTATCGAGAGTATCAGCAATCAATACGGCAAACCCGTCACATACTATAACAAATCATACCTGATACTGAAACTTGTCTCTGCCTGCTGCCCCTGGTCTTCCTGCTCTGTCACATACTATAACAAATCATACCTGATACTGAAACTGTGCAGGGTGTCCGCGTTTGCATTGTTGCAGGCTGGTCACATACTATAACAAATCATACCTGATACTGAAACATGTTATCCCCCTATGAGTTTGCCACCGATATAAGTCACATACTATAACAAATCATACCTGATACTGAAACAGACCCTACTCAAGGGCACGGACAAGCGATTTAGAGTCACATACTATAACAAATCATACCTGATACTGAAACTCTTCGCGCTTCCTGTTCGTTGTATCGCTTGCTGTCACATACTATAACAAATCATACCTGATACTGAAACTTCATAGCCTTCCATGTACCACGCGAGTTTTAGGTCACATACTATAACAAATCATACCTGATACTGAAACTTGACAAGCCTTGAATGTCAAGGCGATTGCTTGCATGTCACATACTATAACAAATCATACCTGATACTGAAACTCCATGTTGATTTCGTAGTTTTCACCTGTTGCCCAGTCACATACTATAACAAATCATACCTGATACTGAAACGTGATGATAACTTCCGTCCCTGCGCGTGTAAGCAGTCACATACTATAACAAATCATACCTGATACTGAAACTAAGCGGACTATGATAATCTCTAGGGCATCGAAAGAGTCACATACTATAACAAATCATACCTGATACTGAAACCGGTGTTAGTTGATACGCTGTAGCGAATCGTAGGTGTCACATACTATAACAAATCATACCTGATACTGAAACGGCACCGTTTGCAAGGGATACAATAAAGCCTATGAGGTCACATACTATAACAAATCATACCTGATACTGAAACGGCAAAATTAGCAAGAGGCAAAAGCTTAACGGCTGCCAAGGCAAGGGCTGACATCGCATGAATACCTGAATGGGTCATAGTCGTTGTGTTAAGCCTCTACTGTTTTATCCACTGAATGTCCCTGCTACGTCCGTGATGTGCCCAGAGTCTGCATCCCTCTAGACCTGACCGCCAAGTCCTTGAATGCAGGGCTTGGGCAGGATAGACAAACTAAGCTACAGGTCGCCCAGCGACAAGTCATATTCTGCAAAGGCTATGGCGAGGCGAAGGTGTGGAATCATCATGAAAGAGTTTGAATGGACAAACTACTAGGTTAACGTACATACTGAAGTACTTGGTTTTAACCTTTTTTGTTTCGCAGTTTCTCCCTCATTTTATCCTCTACCCCCGGAGGCAAACGGACTTTTTCAACCGCCCAGTCTACAATATTTGGCCGCATGAAATTGTTCGGCTGAGCCCATGTCCCCTGTCGAGTATAGGTGATTCGCTTTCGGTTGCGACCGCCAAAGCAAAAGTTTTTCCAGACAAGTTCCGCTCGCAAGGCAGGCTGTTTCTTCTCATCCAAAATGATCTCAAGACAGCCCTTTGGGGTTAATCTGAATTTGGCTTTAGCCTCATATATTTTCGTGCCTTGTACATACAGGAGTCGTGCCTGATCGTGCTTGCGTAGGCAGGCTTCGTTATGCGGGAAGAAGAAATCATCGCAGAATCGCCGAACTTCCCAGACCGTTTGGTCTAGATCGAAGAGTTCATCCCCGCTGGCAACCCTTAAAGAAGAAAAGTAACGATCCCCCCCGTAAGTATTGAGGTAAGTAATGAACTCTTCAGCCCTTTGTGTTACGTTGAAACCGAGTTTATCGATTTTTCGAACCTCAGCCAAGGCTTTGACGACGTTGTGCCCCAGCTTAATTGTCGACTTGTCTGCGTAAAGCAGGATAGCCTTAAGGTACTTTTCGATGGACTGATAGGACATCCAGAGAAACTGTCCTGTCAGGTTGCGGCGATGTAGAAGACGAGCGGCGAGATAGTCCAAATCGGCGGTGTCACGAAAGCTCCCAGCGATAAATGCATTTCTATCAGAACGTGGTATTCTAAGGTCGTCCATTGTTTTGTCCTGAAATTATGGCTGATGTGCTTGCTTCAAAACAAAGATATTACCATCAAGTAAACGGATCTACAGCTTTAGCTAGTTTTTCTAAAGCTTTTCTATGATAGGGACAACCCCAAGTTGAGATAATACCTCATGAGTGATCTCACTTGGGAATCCGCTACATGGATGATGAACTCCGATCAGCATTATTTCCCTTCCTTGATAAGGATACATCTGATATTGGGAGAAGGTTGTATTTCTGGCGGTAATCTTTTCCCCGTCTTTGGGCTTGCCATATCCCCAGTCGTTGTACAACACATTCCAAACTCGGTCGCCCCAAACAACGATTGTATCAGGCAAGACATTGGCCAGCATCTCGAAGAAGGCGTCATGATGCCTCTGCTCGTTGTAATCGTAGGCATTAGCCGACTTGGGATTGTCACCTGCAGAAACCTGCAAAAAATCATAAAAGACTACGGAATCAAAGAACCGTCCTCGTTCATTTATAGAGGTGGATTTCCCAAAAGCGCAGTTAAGAAAAGTCGAAAACGTTTTTTTCCAGTTAGCCTTATGACTTGGGTCCAGATAGTCCCCAACGACTTCTCTCGTCGTTGTTGTGCAGTCAGAATGTGTGTTTCTATCTCCACAATTAAGACACGTACCAGAATGGCCACAATAATGGGAGTCCCCCAATATCAGAATTTTCTGCCCGAAGATTGAATTGGTTCCGCCATAATCTTTTCCGATCCATGGCTCGAAGAATATGTGTTTATACATCATTTATCCCTGTAACGGGACGAAGCAGGGGTGTTAACCTGCTTCGTCCACATGAACAGAATCTACTTGCCCGTACCTTTGCATGTGGGGCATATAATTTTCTTATCGCCTCCACAACTATTGCAGGGTTTCCCGCTTACTTTTCCAGAGCCATTACAGACAGGGCATTTAATGGTTTTCGAGCAGTGACACGTATTACATGACATCTTGAACTCCTTTACCTCTTTATTTACAAGTATGGCACAACGACGAGGTTTTTCGTTTTTACCAAGAAGAAAAGTTAAGCCAATATCGCTTTCTACTGACTTATTGTGAGTGTTTTCATTCTAGTCTTTCTGGATATGAGGTGTCAACAATACATACTCTCTAAATGTATGATTTATTTGCCTTTGAAAACGTCTATGAACAAGCTGCGAAAGCTTCCGGCGGGCATAATGAGAAAGATGCCCAGAAAGATGTATAGCAACCTCGCAAGGGAGGGGGGCTAGATCATGTTGTCATGATCAAACGCCCAAGTGGCAGCAAGCTCAACGAGGAAGACTCTAGTTCTGCCAAGAGTCCGGCAAGCCGCATTAAATGAAGAGTCCTGTCAGCCAGTCATTCGTACGGATCCAATGGCAACAATCTGATTTTGCTATCATCACTCAACTTGTCGATTTGACGGCAATATTTAGCAATTACTTTTCAACTTGATCTTCCGTAAGTATTTCGCAGCGGACATTTCTCACGAGATATTCCATTTTCCCTGTTACCCGATTTATCTTATACGCTACTGGAAGTTCGCTGTAACTTGCGGCAAGAATTTCGTACCGAGGCAACGATTTACTGGTAATCACTAACGACATACTGATAATCGCTGCTGCCACGACAATGGACACGCCAAGGATACATGCTCCAATGACAGTTGGTTGTTTAAACATCACAGATAGTCCTTTCTACTAACAGGGATATTATGCTTGTTTTATTTTACAATGACTTAGCCTGAAGTGGAGACGAATATAACCCTGTTGAAGGGGACTGTCAACAAGGTTTTCTCAAGAGAATTTGATCTAGAGAAGGGGCGAAACAGTCCGGAATCCATTTACGAAATCAAGAACTGTTTCGCCATGTCAGGCTATTTCTCTTTTCTCACGCCTTTGAAGGGCGTACCGTCTTTCTTCCCATCCATGAACTTCCCTGTATCAGCATCTCGTTTTGTCCATGTATCCGTCTTAGGATTTTTAACTTGAGACCGATCATTAACAGCACCATGTCTGTGACCATCACCTTTTGGGGGATTTGTTGCCATGTTTTTTCACCTCCTTTCTTCAGAAGAACCAAAACTTCTATACCGTTTTGAGTCCCGAAAATGTGTCATAAGAATGACATGTTCGTTCAAGTTTGATTCGACCGATCAAGCCTCTTGGTCTAGGTTAAAGATTATTCGAACACTAGAAAGGTTCATTGCTCTTAGAGTAAAATGGTATTGCAGTTAATCCTTCGGTCTGAAGATAATCATAGGCCTGCAACGGCGAATAGCTCAGCCAGCGAGGTTTTCAAGGAAACCGAGAACCTGACGAGGCTGTCGATTGAGACATTCTGTTCTCCCCGTTCGACATGACCGACGAAATTGCGGTGTACATCAGCAACTTCGGCAAGTTGCTCTTGCGATAAGCCCATTTCCTGCCGTCGTTTTCGGATGGCAAGACCCAAAAGATAACGGTGGTGGATTTTTTTTGTGTTAACTCGTTGCATGCATCCATTAAACACCGCTGGGAGTTGACAGACTACACCCTATAATGGTACATTCGTCTCATTGGTAGAATCAATTTTATCAATTCGGTTGGGGCACCGGCATACCATATTACTGCGAAGCTCCATCGAGGGTGTGATGATGAGCCATAAAACAGTTATCATGGCGTTGACGATGCTGCTATTAGTAGCAACGGATGCCCGAGCCGAAACAATATCGGTTCAGAAGAAAGGGGCGACTGCATCTGAGTCTACTCAGCGTGTTGATATCAAAACTCTCAGTGGCCTGACATACACGAAATGCAGAATCACCAAGACCGAACCTGATGGCATAACGATCTACCATTCCAAAGGGGTGGCCAAGATTCCCTTTACGACCCTGTCGCAGGAGTATCGAAAGAGATACAACTACGATCCAACTAATGCAATGGCTTATGCTCAGGCCGCCGCTGAACAGAACGTAGCGGCTTGGGATCGGATTGAGCAGCGACAAAGAGATGCCCCTGTACGAGGTGATAGCATGGCAGGCAAACGGGCGGTGAAGGCGTTCGGCACCGGAGATTTTGCGAGAACATTGGCTGAAAAACAGGCCAAAGCTGAAAACGACCGAGATGGGAAGGACTACAACTACTACGCAAGTACGGATGAAAATGGCACATGGATCTTGTTTGCCGATCCTCGGAAGACTAAGGCTTCAAGCGTCCGAGGAAGTTCCTCGACCTATCTTGGGAACCAGAATCCATGGGGTGAGTCTGGAACAAAAGTTATTGGAAGTTTTTCGACCTATGCGGAGGCTTTCCAAAGGAAGCAAGCCATGGAGAAAACCTACGTTGGTGGCACTTTAGAAACATATGATGAAATGGTCATTGACTCGGGTAACGCATCGATGTCGGTTCAATGCCCGCCGAAATACAGTATTGATGCTTCCCCTGATAAAACAAAGTGGCTGTTGAAAGAGACTCGATTTTAGAATGGAGACTACAAAGATGGCTGATATTCTCTTTATGTGTTCAGGCTGTTCAACCCCCTTATGCGTTGAGTCAGACAGTTCGGGGCAGGTCATTGAATGTCCTGAATGCAAAGAAAAAGTTCTTGTCCCCGAGGCGAAATGTAAGTATCAATGTGGCAAATGCCATGCCGAACTTTCTGCTCCGGCTGACATGGCTGGATCAGTCGTTAACTGTCCCGATTGCAATACGGAGATCACGGTTCAAGCCCCTCCAAATCAGGGGCCTCAACTTCATCAGCTAAAAAACGGTACTGAAAGTTCTGCGCCATATAATTCCAGAAACAACGCCGAAACAGGCAAACGGCTTAACTGCCCCAAGTGTAATTTTTTGATGACCATTACGCAGTCGCAGTTTCAAAATGCTCTGAAGGTCTATACGCCGTTTGTCTGTCCAAAATGCAATGAAGAAATTGTGATTGCAGGATCGCCACCCTCTGCATCACAATTTACACCCCAAAAGCCATCTCGTCGCTCTCGGCTAGAGTTGTTATTTTTTAACTGTCCCCATTGTGGAGCCCGTGCTGAAGGTGTCATCGCACGAGCAGGTGAGACGGTTAGGTGTCGGAAATGCAAAGGATTGGTTGACGTGCCAACAAGATACCCATTGTTTCGGTTTATATTTATTTTCTTTCCTGCCTTAATTTTGACTGTCGTTCCATTTTTAATTTTCTTCGATAATTATTCTTTGATGCCATCATTCACCCAAGAAAAGGTAGATGTGAGGAGCGAGGCGTATGAAACAGGCTATTCTGAAGGGGTGCGGAATGCCAGAATAGACTGGAGCGATGGTTCCTACGACAACATGATTTTAGGTCAGTTGACAAGAGAATTGGTCATTATCAGCCATGGCTACCGTAACGGAACCTCTGAGTCTGGAGACTTCTGGGAAGGTTATAACGCAGGATATCGTGCCACTCGTTGATTAATGTTTTGAGTCATTCTGCGCCACATTGAATTAGGTCTCTGTTATGTCCGCAGGGTCCCCTTTTTTTTGATGTATATCCTCCTAGTCATCCATTATAAAAGATGGATTTTAAAATTATCACGTCTTACTTGACTTCAGGGCCAACTGGAGCTACACCACCATCTGCATGGACATAGGGGGGATGGAAACAAGGATTACAGAAAAGTCGGTTATGAAGGCTGTCGAGCAAGAGGCAAAGGCTTAATGGCTTCCAAGGCGGCGACTGGCATCTTCTGGCTTTTCGGAAGGTTCATAGCCGTTTCGTTCACCCTCGGCTTTCCGTCCACTGAATATCCTGAAAATACAGCCCCGAATTTCTCATATCCTCATCCCTTGTCTGTAGGTTGACGCACACGTTAAACCACTGCACTATAATTATTTACATAATTTGTCACTATACACTTGACTTCAGGTAGGCACTGGAGTTACACCACCACCTGCACGGTGCAATGTCGCATCTACAGGAGGTAAAAATGGAAACAAAATCAGAGTCTCGGATTACAGAAGAATCAGTTCTCAAGGCAATAGAGCAGGGATGTCAGAGCCCGACGGCGGTGGCAAAAAAGCTCGGATATAAATCTGGTAGCTCGGGGATCATCAAAGCTATCTTGAAGGTGGTGCCTGACCTTCGGGAAAGACTGCAAGCACTGAATGATGCGGATAAAGCAGGCAAGGCAGATGAGGTAGATGAAGCAGACGAGGTAGAGAAGACGGATGATGTGGGAGAGGTAGATGAAGCAGACAAAGCGGATGAAGCGGATAAGCCTGATGCCCCTGTCATTGTCAAGCCCGCCAGCCCATCGGCCTATCCAATCCCCGATTGCGTACCCTACCGCAAGTCATCCGGCTACGCCCAGGCCTGGGCAATTCTGTACGCCTATCGAAATGAAGGCATAACGAAAAAAGAGTTCGTAGCCAAATACCAAGCGGCAACCGGAAAGCCTGAGAAGAACTGTGGGTATGACTGTCACGTAGTTGCCAGTAGCCATGAAGACGGATCCAGCCATAAGTCCGCCGAAAAGGCTGCCAAGTCATATTGGGTCGAACGGGCCGATGGCTTGCTCAAACTGCATCTGATAGCTGGGGCACAGAAAACAGATGAAGAAGGCTGATCAGAAAATCTTCGTCCTACCGGCGGCAATCCTCGAACTGGGTGGAATGCTGTCGAATAATGCCAAGGGGATCATGCTCGGGCGGGATACCAACCTCCCGTCCCTGAGCATGGTCGGCTCTGAAACTACTCGCATACTCTCCCTAGTCCGACCTTCCGTCGACATGCGAAAAATCCTAGGAATCCACAGTGTCGAGAAACGAGATGACGACGGAATCCGCCTTCAGGCTCTGGCCTATCTCGCTTGGCAAAGCATAGCCGAGGGGACCGATAGCAATGCGATCTCTGAAGTGGCCTATGCTGTCATGCTTGTACATAAAGAATCCCAACATGAACAATTGCTGTTAACCCGTGATTGCCTTGCCCGCATGGTCAGGGCAGGACTGCTGAAAGTAAAATACGAGGATAGAACCCATTGGGATGGAAAAGTTTTTCTACCTCAAAGAACGTTCTCCTACTTATGTGGCGGTATGGCTTCGCTGGGCGATTTCCTTCCGAGCAAGATCAGTGCTGCAGGTCGGGATGAACTGCCCGACGAAGACGAGTCGACTAAGCCCGCCTCATCGAAAATACCTACCGCCAAAGAGTTATATGATGAAGTCCGTTCAGTGGTCATCGGCATCGACCCGCAGGTCAAAGTCCTTGCCAGTAGGTTCGCTCTACACGTAGCCAGAGCGGATGCAATCAAAGCTGGGGTTGATGATAATACGGTTGGACAGATGGTGGTGTGTCTGGTTGGTTCCAGTGGTGCCTCTAAATCATATCTTGCCAGCCGGATGGCAAAATCGTCTGGACTACCTTATACACAGTTTGATGCCACAACTTTGACAGCCAGTGGATATGTGGGCTCAGATCTCGACGATGTCTATAAGCTGCTTGTCGGCTCGGCTGGTGGTAACGCTACAGTCGCTTCAAGGGGCGTATGTTTTCTGGACGAGTTCGACAAGAAGTCAACCCGCTATGGACGGGATGTTAACGGCGAAGCTGTACAGATGGAACTGCTTTCAAAATTACAGGCTACTTCAACCCCGTTCCTGATTGGGGGAAAGCGCAGTGGCGACTTCGGTAGACAATTCCCATTCGATGGCCGCCCGACCGGCTACATACTCGCCGGAGTTTTTTCTGGCCTAGACGAGGAGATTGAAAAGATGGAAGGCAGAAAGAACATTGGGTTTGCATGTCAAGCAGGCGGTCGCCAGCATATCCGTATTACCGACTGCCTTAAGGAACTTGGGTTCTTAGATGAGCTGGTAAATCGGATCGGCCTTGTGATGCGTCTGCCTGACCCGACCATGGAAAATGTGATGCGGGCGACTTCTGGGGGAATCCTCGACGGATTCAACGCAGTGTTGGCCTCAAAGAATATTTCAATTTTGCTGACTTCCGAGGCTGTCCGAGCCATTGGTGATTATGCGATGCTGACAAGAGGTTTTTACCGCAGTTCGAAATCTGTCTTGGCCACCCTCATTGAAGAGGTGATGTACGACCCGCCGAAAGCGAAGGTTGTAGTATTCAGCGACGGGGATGTCCGAAGAGCGGTTCAACGGTTGTCCAGTGGGTTTGTTCTGTCGGATGACAACCGGGTCGATCTTGCTGCGTCCGAATTTGCTGCCGAGCCTGATGGAGATCCTGACGGCGAGGCAGGTGCACTGAATGCAAACTGCTGACGAAATATCCAAGAAATACTCAGGAAATACACAGGAATACTCTGGAAATTCTCGGGCATTTATGGTGATAAGAAACCTTGCGTAGAATGGCCAAGTCATCGGTGGGTTTAAAAGGCGCATCACTGAATGTGAAATTGGAAGTGCCCTGATAGCGGCGAAAACGAGAGGTTTCTGATAATGGTGACATGTAGCGATACATTCATATGTTCAAGGATAGCATTCCAAGCAATTTACACAATGCCTGTTAATTTGACAGGTAAAAACAAAACGAGGAGACAACAAAATGCATCAGTACGAAATCAGTTACGAAGTAGTAGGCAGTGGCTCAGGGACGGTGAAGGAAGTGGTCACCGCTGCGAGCGATTATAATGCCAGAAATTTGATCTACGCCAAATTCAAAGGCCAGACCGTACGGATCTACGGATCACATCAGGTTAAATTCTGATTATGTGGGGTGACCCGATAAAACGGGTTGCCCCAGTCAATTTCACAGGAGGTAGACATGAGTAAGCGAGTGGCAATTTATACACGGGTGAGCACCGATAGTCAGACAACCCAGAATCAGCGTTTAGAGTTAGAGTCATACTGCCAGCGGCAAGGCTGGTCGGTCGTGGAAGTCTATAATGACTCGGGCATCAGTGGGGCGGTGGCAGATCGTCCTGCTCTCAATCGTCTGTTGAAAGATGCGAGCCAGGGGAAGATGGATGTCGTCCTTATTTGGAAGATCGATAGGTTGGCTCGTTCGGTTGCCCATCTCTTACAAGTGCTCCAGCAACTACAATCATCAGGGGTGGGGTTTGTTTCGGCCACCCAACAAATAGATACGACCACAGCCTACGGTCGGATGGTGCTGACCTTTTTAGGGGCGGTGGCAGAATTCGAGAGATCCTTAATTGTCGAACGTGTTCACGCCGGTCTTAGTCGTGCCAAAGCTGAGGGTGTAACTTTAGGGCGTCCTCGGGTGGCAATGGATGTGCGTCGTGCCATTCAGTTGCGGGATAACGACGGACTCGGTTACAAGCAGATCGCCAAAGCACTGAATGTTCCCCGCACGACCCTGTATCGGACGTTGTCGGCTATTCCAAAAACCCCTCTGGCAAAAGCCCTGTAATGCCTATTCCACAAACCCCTATTCCATGTCTATTCCGAAATCAGTTGTTTGTGGGTTCATCCCCAGATGAGATTTGAATTTGATTTTTGCACAATGGTTCATCGAAACTTACTGAGACCGACGAAGCAGTGGGATCAGAGTTCCTCAACCCCAGATGAACTATCATAGTGTTCAGAGTGTGTTTTCCTCATCGACAGCCACCCCAATCTCGAAGCGTTTTCCAGCCCGAAGAGTGTTTCAGTTCGCAGTGGGTTTCCGCTCGCAGTGGTTGGCTTACAGGTGCCGAGTGATTCCGCCAGGGATTTCGGATCTACGACCCCGGCGATGAGTCAAGGATGGCAGAGGATGGCAATAAGATTGAGCGTCATTCAGTGGGCATATCCAAGCCGTTGAACCAAGCCGGGTGACCCAGCCAAAATCCTTGAACTTAAATACTCGCCATAATGCCGAGTGCGGCGAGAAGAAGCAGTGGAGCTTACCTATCTTGATACGGCTACCTCGGCTGTCTCGGTTGCCTCGGTTGTGTCGGCTACTTCGCCTACATCGAAGTCCATTGGTTTCTCTGTAGCTGCCTTCTGTGACTGAGCATTACGCAGTGCCTCTTGCAGTTGTTCGACGCAGGACTGGACCGCCCGGCCCCCCTTTAAATACTCAGTGACGCAAAGTAGTTCGCCGCCGAGGTACACTGCCCATGTCCGCATGTTGTATCTGCGGATCTCGACGGGCATCGTGGCAACGTCCCCTGACGGCATCGTCCATCCAGTGGTTTTATTTGTTCCTTTTGTTCCTGCCAGTATATCAATCCCGATTGTGCCCGCTAAAAGTTGTATGATTTTCATAGTCCATACTTCTGCAGTGGGTTGGGCTGTTCCTGCATCGAAGCGTGCCTGGCTGGCAGGGAAAGTGATCGACTGTAATCGACTGTGATCAACACCAATCGACACTAGTGTTTTGGTGTGCTGGCAGTTGATCGGTCTTCGGGGCTGAAACCCACTGAATTTCAGGATTTCTCTCTGAAGTGAAATTTGGCCACCCTTGGGGCAACTGAATAAAATTTTGGCCGATACGAAGCCACTTTCCCCCTACACTTTTTGAATGTTGACATGGGCTATTAGAAACAATACGATTCGTTTAATTACGTGAGGTGATCCTTTCTCGAAGTAGGCTCAATATCACTGTTAGTTTTCAAATGGAGTCAGATATGTTTTCCAAAAAAACTCTCTTCGAATTAGTAAAAGCTTTGAGATTACAAACACACAATGAGGTTGAAGAGTTTGCAATTCTATATGTTATGTGGACTGCTAACGCAGCAAAAAAGGGAGAGAAATGAATAATCAATTATTTACCAGTTTAAAGATCAAACGGGAAGAAGAAGATGATGAAGGATTTGATGATTTTCAAATTACATATGAAATAATGACTGCATACGAAAAAGATTATGCTTCCCCGCAAAAATCTTTAATTCAAGAGAAAATAAATGAAATAAATTCAAAGTCTGCTGAACTGTCAAATAATATTGATTCTCTCAATACTGAAATCGAGAGACTTACAAATCATGCTGATGGGTTTGATTATGCTGTTGCTGTTGCAAGCGGTGTACTTTGTGGATTAATAGATTCTTTTGTTGTAGGCGAGTTTGATTTTAAAAGTGCAAAGGCTAAAAGCAATCGTCAAGTAAACGAATTTATAATGCGTTTTTCTAAAATGCAAGGTTACAAAGGGGAGCGACTAGAAGGAGCAATTTCGTTCCTTGAAAAAAAATTTCCTGTCGCGCAGGACAATATTTGGAGTGGAGCGGACTTTGGAGTAAGTGCTAAAAATCATCACTTAGCCGATTTAGCTCATCATCCAACACTGTTAGGACTTGGTGCTTCAGTAGTTGTTCAGTTTTTTCGAATGGGAATTTTTGTAAATAAAGATGGGGAATGGAAATTTGAGTTTATTAATACAGATCCAAATGAATTATTGAAAATTTGGTTACCTGTAATAATTTCCGGACTTTTAATTTGGATGACTAACATTGTAAGTTCAAATTTCCAGGATAAAATTGATGAAAATATTCCCAAACCAATTCAAAAATTAATAAAATTACTGGCCTCCGTTCCAATGGTAATTCCAATTTTGCAAGTTGCAGGAAACTGGGCTGGTCATCTTGTAAGCGACATGGGTGGTTCAAAAAACACAGCTGGAGGAGGAATGGGAATTCCAGGGCTGTTTATTTCACTCTTACATGAAATTTCCTCTTTGCCAATACTAAAAGACACTGCACTTCCTAAACTTGTAAATGATCTGTATGTTAAAGAGAAGTTTGACATGAGATCTGAGTTGGCTGTATTAAATGAACTAGGAAGACAAGCAATACCTGTATTAATCGGAGAAATACTTGTTAGAGGCTTCTATTTTGTGAGAAGATTGTGCCAAGAAGTAAATGAACATGGAGACTTAAAAAGTGTAAATTGGCAAAATGTTATACCGTTTAAGAATAGAACTATTGCAAGAATGATAACCATTGAATCAGGTACATTTACAGCTGTTGATCTTGCAGACGCAGCCATTCGATCTGCAATTAAAAACGGTCCTCCAAATAATCCCTTATTTTGGAAGGATTTTGTTTTAAGAGTGAATTTTGTTGGTGTTGGACGTTTTGTGATTGCAGTAGCAACAGATGTAGGTATGGGTATAAATAGGCAATCTTTAATTAAAGAGAGAATGCAATACAAAAGTCAGAAATTGCTATTAAAAACGGCAAAAGTCTTCTACCTTCAAGAAGGAATGTGGATTGAAGTAATTGATACTGAAAAAGCTATGAATGAGATGTGTGCTGCTGCTGAATCTTCGATTATCTATTTTATGGATTCACTAGAACAAATTAAGGATAGTTTTCAATCAATAGGAAATAATATTGCATCAGCTGAGAAAAATAATCCTGGACTTAGTGTAGACATAAAAAATATATTGGAATGGAGTTGAATTATGAGTAATGAAGTTTTAGAGATTTCATCAGAAAAGGGAATGATATCGGTTAATGTAAATGATATCCCTGATATTATTACATCTAGCATTGATAACATTTCCAAACTTGAAGATCAAGTTAGAAGTGCTGAACAAAGTGCAAATACAGCAATGGATTATGTTGGCGAACAAATGATGCGTTACGAAGAAAAAGGTAAATGGATTTTCAAACATCGTTCTGGAAATGCAAAAGATATTATTGAAGATACTCAGGAAGCCGTTGAAAAGTTAGCAAACGCTCAACAGGTCAGCGTAGAAGCATTAAAAAAATCATTCGAGTTTCAAAAGAAACTTGCAGAAACATCTAAGTATCTTTTTGCTTTAGGATGTGCCAATATTGCTGTTAATCGAATTGCAGTAAGAGCTATTGAATTGAAATTATCCGGAGCAAGTAAAGAAACCCTATCAGATCTTGCAAAACAGGAAATGATGTCTGTAGTAAAGCAACTAAAAGAACAAGAAGATATCCTAAAAAAACAAGCGTTTTTAAATTCAAAAGTAAAAAACCATGCAATGCGTCTTGATGGTAAAGATGATGTAGATAAAATGCAGTCGGAAAAAATTGAAAAATTAGACGCTGCACATAAACACCACCATAATAAAATAACTGAAGTATTCGATACTCTTTCTGCTAAGGATCGTATTGATGCTGAGCAGACGCATCGTCTTGAAGTGCTGATGTCACATTTAAAAACAAAAGACTTAATTGACAAAAAGCACGAAAGTTCTATAACTGAAAACAGAGATTTAATCGAAAAAAACACTGAGACTATAAAAATTTTAATAGAATATACTAAACAGAAAGATGTTTTAGATAAAGAACAATCGAATGAAATTACCGCTCTAAACAATTCATCTCAAAGAAAATTAAGTATTCTAGCAATTGTTATTTCTTCATTTTCATTTATTTGTAGTATCGCAGCAATCATATTACAGATTATAAAATAAAAAAATATCAATCACATAACAACTGCGATAATATAATTAAGGCTACTCTTTCAAATCAATTGCCTATTGTCGTTCAGGAAGCAGAATTAGAAAGCTTATTATCGAAGCACGGTTTTTCAGTCGCTAAAGGTCATTATATTCAGGCAGTTGCTGCACATGGTAGAGGAGAGTGGGCTGCTGCAAACGCTCAATTACGTTCATTTGTAGAAGACTTATTTAATCAGCTTCAAGATAAAATTTGTCCAGGCAATTGTACTACTAGCCAACAAAAGAAACAGGCACTAGCTGATTGTGGTTTTTTTAGTAGTAATTACAATGAATTTCTGTCAAATAGCACAGGTTTCGTAGAGGGCTTTTGGAAAAGGTTACACCCTTCAGGCTCCCACCCTGGATTATCTGAAGAGTTGGATTCTACATTTAGGCTACATCTGGTGATTTTGGTAGCTCATTACTTTATGGTGCGTTTTGACACAAAATACTAGCAAATATATACCTCACAAAAAATCCGACGATACGGCGAATACGCCGCTCCTCAAAATTGACGTTGAAACTAGGGCAGTTCGGGCTACTCAACGAGAATGCGGAATTATGCAACCTCGCTTGTGCCTGCATGGTTCATAATTTCATGACATCTTCATTGCAGTGGGGGATGCTTGGGGAAGTTATTGATATTACCGTCGTGCTGGCGTGCCGGTAGGTGATCGTTCTGTCAGATTGTAAAACACTGGATTCCAGTTCCTGATTGCTAAAATTCTGGCCACCCATTGAGGGGGAAAATAAAAACCATTTTCCTGAGGACGAGGGGTCCCCAAGGGCTTTGGAGCCGCCCCCTTGTCTTGGGATGGGTGATCCCCTTTAGCAAAATCGATTTTCTGTACGGCGAGGGGTCCCCAAGGGCTTTGGGCTGGGGGGCTTTGTCTGGGGATGGGGTTCCCTTGGCGGAAATGAAAAATATTTGCAAAATGCAGGGTCGGGCTGGGGTACCGTTGTATAATGAGTTATGATGAGGACTAAATAGCAAAATAAGGGGAAAAATGAAAGAACGAACTATAAGCATCAGTGGAATCGTGCAAGAACCAGACCGCATTGTGCGGCGAAGCGAGGCAGGGTTGTTATTGGGACGGTCGCCCAAAACTGTAGACAGGCTAGCAGAACAGGGGATACTCCAGCGAGTTTGGTTTCCAAACCGCAAGAACGCTGCTGGCTACAGGCTCTCGGATCTGGAACGCCTGATTGCGAGCGGTAGTAATCAGCAAGACGGCTACGCAGTGGATGAAGAATAAAAAATGCGGGGCTGGCCTGCTACAGCCAACTCCGCTCGGGAAAGGAACCATTTCGATGAGTTATTATACAAGGGAACCCGATGCCAGACCTGCCTCGGACGGAAAGAGTTTTGCGCCTAAGGTCGACCCCGATACATACAATCCGATGTCGGACAAGGAATTCGTTAACCCTACTCTTATTGTATGGGAATGGCGTAATGGACTGATCCAAAATGCCAGCGATGCCATAGTCAGGTACATCTACTGGTCGGTGGTGTTGGCCGAAAAGCATGGACGGCAATTCGACAAGTCTGCCAACTACATCGCCACCCGGCTAGGACAAGGGGTGACGGTTGACGCAGTACATTCGGCGTTACGACGAACAAAGATTCTTGAACGAGGGGGAAAAATTGGTGAACGTTTGAGCCAAAGGCCGTGGCAATTAACCAGCTCTTACAACCAAAACGCCTCTGATCAGGTTTACGGAGGTACAGAATACCTCGGTCAAATTGACAACCCTCCATTGTCACTACGACAACCCTCCATTGTCAATTTGACAACGAGGCCTTGTCAATTTGACAACTCCATCTCTATAGAACATATAGAAGATAATATAGAAGATATAGAGAACCAAAAGGGGCTTCGCCAAAAATACCTTTCATCTTCTGTATCGATGGGCATAGGGAACAAGAGCGAAGCGATTGGACCGTCTGGATCGTCTGGATCATCTGGACAATCATCTGGATATTCTGGAAAACCTGTTGCCAACTTAAATGCTAAGACTCGGGGCTCCTTCTCTGGTTCCCTTACAGGTTCCGTCTCTGGACTTACTAATGGTTCCGCCGTTGGTTCCGCTAATGGTCCTGCCGCAGGCTCCTTCTCTGGGCCCTTCTCTGGTTCCCTTACAGGTCCCGCCGCAGGCTCCTTCACTGTTTCCGCTAATGGCCCCGTCGTTGGTTCCGATGAGCTATCCGCTGAAATCCCCTTAGCTGATGCTGGGGGCTCTGTGAATGGCCTACTCGATGTTCCCGATGATCCCGATACTCCCGATGGCATCCCCATGTTCTCCTCGGATCGTTCGGATCGTTCGGATCGCCCGGATCACTCCGATGCCCCTGTCGAGGAATCGGATGAAGCAGAGGACAACCACAGTTTTTTTGAAGAACTGGCTCCCCAGATTTGGGACGTTAATGACTTTGGAAAAATTTACCCAGCATGCAAAACTTTTGGGATCCCGATAATAGCCGAATTCATCTCCACCTACATGTGCGTTGCGGAGGTCAACAAAACGATTGGCATCGTTTTAAAAAACGGGCCTCCAGATTATATTCAGTTGGTCATCGCCGTAAGTCGGTTTTTTTCGCCTCATACAGGCGGGCTGGTCCTCTCTGACTGGGAAACTCGATTTTCTTCGGTTATATCCAAAGCAGGACATGTCCAACCCATCTATGAAAGCGACTGGGCTCCAGATGTCGAAGGCATTGTCGCCGAGTTGCTGGAAAGGCGGACTGGGGGTTCTGCAACTTTTCGTAAGGGTAATGGCTCGTGATTCCAGCCTAGCCGTTGTTCCGTCACTGTCCCGCTTGGATCGCCGTTGCCCCGCTTGGATCGCCGTTGTCCTGTCGGTGTTCCAGCGCGTTTAGTCGGTTGGCTAAGTCAGGACTCCGCTAGCTTCCCCGTGAATTCCCATGACAATGGGTCATAATGCTCGCTGATTTCCTAACCGTTCTTCGGTGGGCGCAAATGACCAATATATGCCACGAAAAGTATGTTAAGTCATTGTTTTTAAGTTGCTTGCGATTGTTTTCGACTCCTTGACTTAAACATGAGGTTATGATATATTCAGTCTTAATAATAAAAATTCATATAAAAGTCAATTTTTTAGTTGACACGGTTTCCCGTATAGTGTATATTGGGTCACATAAGTCGAGGTAAAGTTTCGACAAGCCCTAGTGGCGATACCTCGCATGACGCCTTGGATGAAGTCAAAAGACGCATCCGTTAGTCAGTCGATTAAGATTCAGATATCTCTTGCATGAGCAGGGGTCTAGTCTTGTCGTCCGATTAACGGGTGTGTCTTTTTTTTTTGAGATTTTTTGCCTACGTCATGTTGGCGGAGGCACGTCAATCGAACATAGCCGAGTCGATTGAGAAGCAAACCAGGCCAAACGAGGAAAATGCAATGAAAAAAGTGATAGAAGGAAAAACGTACAACACGGCAACGGCAACGGAACTTGCTACATGGTCTAATGGGCTGTTCCCCAGAGACTTCGGGTACGACGATCAAACCCTGTACAAGTCGTCTAAGGGGCAATTCTTCCTCTATGGCGAGGGCGGTCCCATGAGCCAGTGGTCCGAGAGCAACGGCAACGAAACATCGGGTAGTTGTGATATCCGACTCCTGTCAGAAGACGATGCCCGAGAGTGGATGGAAACCCACGCCAATGCAGATGAGTATTCCGAGGTCTTTGGTGAGATCGAGGGGTAGTCAATAAAAACAACCCGACCTCTGCCGAGTTGGCGAGGTCGGGTCATTCGCAGGGTCGCCAATGCGGATGAGGATGTTAAATGGCGGCATGAGAATGTAAGAAAAACTAAAATTAAAACAACAAAGGGGTGAAACAATGAGCACAGATACAACAAACGAGGCTGACAAAGATCAGTCCACAACAGCAGAGACAGCAGCAGAGGCAACAACAGAG
The DNA here is from genome assembly GCA_964553035.1 of uncultured Lentisphaerales bacterium. Lineage (GTDB taxonomy): Bacteria > Verrucomicrobiota > Kiritimatiellia > RFP12 > UBA3636 > JBBQIY01. The sequence goes on from CAZKJH010000006.1 coordinate 50,969, forward strand.
ACAGCAGCAGAGACAACAACAGAGACGGTAACAGAGACAATCGAGAAGAAAAAGGTAATCGTATCCATTGATTGGGATTCGTACAACCAACGTCGCTACAGTAAGCCTTGGATTGGCAAAATCACAAAATGGGATATTGGCCAAAACCCAAATATTGAGTGGGGCGGATATGTAGGGGATGACAACGGTGGAATGACAGAGATATCAGCTTTTGAGGGCGATATCATCCGGTACGGTCAAAAGGATCACAGGGGCAACAATACTTGTAATTGCTGGGCTATTGTAGATGCCGATGGCGATATTGACAATGTTACTCCTGTCCAGGCCCGAAAGCATTTCTTTAAGCAATGAGCCAACAAAAAAATGAAACACAGACAATTAAAGGAACAAACACAATGAAGAAAAACAACCGTGCCCACAACGGCACAACTGAGAGCGATGGGATGACCAAGTCCAATTCGGACGTAACTACAAGCAACGCCAGCGATCCTGGCGGAAAGGAAAAGACCATGAAAAAAGACAAGACCATGAAAAAAGACAAGACCATGAAAAAAAACAAGACTCAAGATTTAAACGACTGTGCCGACAACAGCATAACTGAAAAAGTCCTCGGCTCTGATCAAATCGAAGAGGTCATAGATCTGGACAACCCAACGATGAGATACTACACCCAAGGCGACTACGCCAAGGCCGAGCCCCTCTACAGGCGTTCTCTGACCATAAATGAAAAGGCGCTCGGCCCTGACCATCTCGCTGTGGCCACCAGCCTTAATAATCTGGCAGAATTATATCGGGCTACGAATCGAATGGCAGAAGCCCATATTCTGGGAAAGTGGGTAGATCGCATAAGGGCTATCAGGCGACAACCAGGGTACTAACAGGGCTGGACGAAAATGTTTCTGCTATTTCAGGACAGCAGCGTGTTGGACGGGCAAGGGCGGAGAGCAGAAAAATTCCACAGTCTCAAGGGTATAAAACAAAAATGGAAATATCTTCTATGATGGTAGCGTCAATTTTTTTCGAGGGAATCACCCAGAAAGATGTATTGGTAAGTGTTCTATTTTGTTTATTTTGGGCGTTTGCGCTGAATGAGAATCAATTGAAAAAATGGTCTACCTATGCGGTGTTACTATATATTGCATTGATGGTTACATTTATATTGATAGATGGCGATGGGGCGCTATTCATGATTGTCAAGTGGTCAGGACTCATCCTATGGAACGCATTTCCAAGTATAGTTGAAAACTGGCGAAAATCGAAGAGTGATGGATTGTCAACATTGGTCTACATCGGTGGTCTTGGATTAATTACAGGCGCACTATTAGCTTTGAGTCAGAAACTTGGAGAATGGAACATAGGTTACGACATCCTATAAGCATAGAGGGGCGAGGTTGGCTGTTAGAGGCTAGCCCGCTTTTTGTTATGCTGTTTGCTCTGATCTTGCCAAAGCTTCTTGACGCTTGTACCATGTCCGTCTTGCTCTTGCTTTGGGGTCTGGGCTACAATAATCCTTCCACTCTTGGCTACTGAGCCACTCATCACGCACCCGCTTAGCCTCTGCGATTAGCTCAGGAGATGCAGAGGATGACCATTGCCCAATATCCCACCCACCCTCGCCTTGCATACGGTCCTCATACTCTCTATATTGATGCACCCGTAAGTAGACTTTTGCCGCTCGTTTTTTGCGCTTCAGCTCTTTTAATTTTGCCTCATCGGCGGCTAGCTCTGCCATTAGCTGGGCTCTCTCTTCATCGGTTAATGGTTTTACAATTTCACCTTTCACCTTTTTCGTTTTTCATTTTGTTCTCCTTGTTTTTGTTTATATCTCCTAGATTAATCAATCTTCAGCTTTGCGTATATTGCTGTCCGTTCGTCATATGCATTAGGTGTGTAATTTCCGTTAAATGTCAGAATTCCTCCGACGAATTCCCTAAACAGTTTATTGCCTAGCTGGACGGATATGGGATGCTGTAAACCCATCTTATGTACTGTCTGTTCCAGTACGTGCCATACGAGTTCATTATTCATTACAGCATTAGCATCACTACATACTGTACCCCTTATGTCCTTGCAAAACATATCCATTGATACTGCGTTGGTAATTATGGCATGAGCCTGTTGAGCCTGTTGAGCTTTACGGTCGGTTTCTTCGTTTATTTTGTTATCCTAATTCTATTTAGCGATTTTATCGTTGTATCCTAAAGCTTGCATCCTCTTTCTGCATTTTTCTGATTCTGTTGTATGCATTTGGGATGAATTTTCCAAACATCATCATACGTCCCCCAACATACTGTTGAGTCAGAGCATCGTCTAACATTGCGGCTATAGGTAATGTGATACAGGTACGAGTTACTCCCAGCTGACGTTCCATTTTCGTTAAGACTTTTATGATGACTGATTCTGACATATGATTACGACAAGCTTTTAGTACGTCTAATCTTATGTCTTTACGTGCTGGTGATACATATATTGTTCGCCAGATTTGTTCGTGTGCGAGTTGAGCTTGCATTTCTTGTTTCTTGTTCATTTTGTTTTTCCTTTGTAGTTATTGTTTTGGTTATCTGATTTTTACCCCTGATACCCTGCATCCTTGATAATTTTTTGTATGTCGCTTAACCGATAGCCTGCAATACTTTTTCGGAGGGGTAGTCGTACAGGTTGTAGCATTCCCTTTTTTTTCCAATTGCCCACGCTTTTGACGCTTGCCCCTAGCATCCTTGCCACCTCTCTACGGCTGATAATTTTGTCTGTTGATTCTGTTTCGTTTGTATCGTTCATTTTGCTTTTCCTTTCAGGTTCGGGCTCGGTTATTCCTTGCCTCATGTCCTAATTATTCTCTAATAGGCATCAATTCCCCTTCTTTTTCCTAAAATATATTTTCAGGGGAGGGGCTCAAATCTAGTAAAACATTGGTATAACGATACTTAGATAATGCAAATATATTTTACATGATAAAAAATGAATCACTATTTGATAAACTGAATATATATTCATTTTTTAAGGTCAAAAAAGCCCCTTAGTTATGCTAGGGGGCTTGTTCGTTTCTGGGCTCTGGGGGCTCTTGCCTTTGGCAAGATCTGATTTGCTAATTCTTTTTCTGTTGCTCTTCTTTTTCCTCTGTCTTTTTCCTCTTGCTCTTTTTGTAATGCTAAGAAGCCCAAATAAGCCCCCATGTTAAACTCCCAATCACCCTCTACTTCCTCGGTTTCTTCTTTGGGCTCTTCGGGCTCTGGGAAGTCTAATTTTTCCGAAATTTCAAACATGATTGTCGACGGCGAAATGTTAAAGTATGCCTTGCCCTGCTCTATGGTTGCTAGTCCTCGGTAATGCAGTTTGTTTATCTGCTCGGAATGTCCCATGCTTAACGCTGTTGCGGCTGAGTCTTGGGATAGGGCTATAGAGTATGTAGCATAACTATGGCGCATACAATCGGGGGATGGCCCAATCTTTCTGCCATTCGCCAATTTGTCAACAGTCCGTAACCGCTTTAGTATGGGGGATACACTAAGGTTTGTAACCCTATCAGTAACGGGGTAATACGATAACCACTCTTTTAAATTGTCAGGCATCTTGATAAGTCTGCCCGTAGCGGTTTTAGAGGCATTGTCGCCGAGTTGCTGGAAAGGCGGACCGGGGGTTCTGCAACTTCTCGTAAGGGTAATGGCTCGTGATTCCAGCCCCCAATCCTGATCAACTCAACCATAACAAAGGACAAAAAATGAAATCAAAACCGAAGCGATCTCTCAACTACTGGATTTGAACGGCTAATGGGTTACAAACATTGCAGCCTTGCGACATCAGAGACATCTGGTAAGTAGCCATGAGATCAAGCAGACGGGAATCAACAGGCGTACGCAGGCAATCCTGAAGACCCTTGAAGCTAACGATTACGAGGCCATCATGCAGGACGGGCAGTTTTCGATCCTGCTGGGTACAGACGGGTGCGAAGACGCAGAATTCATTTTCGGCGGACGATCCGGAAGAACTGGATGAACTGGACATTCTCGCAAGTCTGGCAGGAAGGGATCTCGATGAGCCTGTCTGCCTCCGCCCCGAAAACGAGCTGCCCTCCAGCCATCGCCGACCTACTGACGGATTGCGGCATCGATCCCAGTCTGGTGGGCGATGACTGGCTGGATGTCCTGTACATGGTAGCCTACATTGTCGATCTGGAATCGGGGGTTGGCGCATGGCAATGACCCGCCTTGTCTCTATTTGTTTCCTCAAACATCTGGTGGGTTGTCGGGGTTGTAGTTCTTTCCATATCTGAGCTTTGCCCGTTTTTCCTGCTGAATAGCCCCCTCAATAGCCTTCTCGAATTTTTTGTAGTCTGGGTCATTGTAATCGTCGGGCTTGGCCCTTGGTTGCGTATTGTTGGCTTGCTCTGCCTCGGCTATTAAGCTGTCAGGCGTAATGGCAAAATAAGCTTTTCCTTGCTCTTTCGTAACAAGTCCCCTGTAATGCGTCATGCCAACGCTTTCAGAATGACCCATCTCTTTGGCTAATTTCTCTCCTGTCTCATCGTGCGCAAAAGCATACGTTGCGTAGGTATGGCGCATACAATCATGCGATAATCCAACGGTATATTGCCTATCTATTAACCGTAAGCGTTTGAGAATTGGGGACATATCAACAAACGGCGTAGCCTTACCAGTTATGGGGTATATTGCTAGCCAATCTTTTAGGTTGTCCCTCATTTCAATCATGCGGCCAATGCCTGACTTGCTCTTGGTTACTTCGCCTGAAAGCTGAATATATCCAGCATCCGAAAAATCTCCAGCCGATAGGCGCATTATCTCGGCGGGGCGGATACCCGCAAACATACTCAGTATTACGTATGGCATAAGCTCGGGGTATAATATTGCTGTACCCCTTAACAGCCCCTTGGTTTTTTCTACCGACAAAAACAACCGTTTAGGAGGCTTGATTTTTGCAAATGATAAGCCGTTCATTACGTTATTATCAGAGTATCCGCACTTCATTACCCAGCTCCAAAAAGCCGAAAAAGTCCGTAAAAAATGGTTGTGCAAATGCGGGGTTTTAATATCATCCGCATACGATTTAACTATTTCCCTGCTAATGTCGTTTATATCCCAATCGGGATTGGCTTTGAGGAAATGGTTTAAATGAAATTTGTAATCCCTAATAGTAGATTTTGACAGAGATTTAGAAACGGTTTCCAGATAATCGGCAACCGCAACCGATATAGGCAGCCGCTTTTTAGCCGCCTCTACAATCGCTCCCTTGACGCAATCTATCAGGCTGTTTTTGCTGTTGGTTTTTAACAGATAACTAAAGGCAAGTTTTGCCTCTGCTATCTGGGCAGGGGATAAGGGGACATCGCCGTCCCGCATTTCCTCAAGCCATTTTTTAGCCTCTTGTTCTGTCGCTACCCGTTTACGTTCCTGTATACGATTAACGGTAATTTGGGCGGTAATACTGCCATTGACATTACCATAATACGTACCTCCAGCATACTTGATTGAAACCCCTGTTGCTAAACTTTTAGCAACGCTTTTCTTGCTCTTTTTTGTTTTCATGGTTTGTTATCCATGTAGCGGTTTTGAATTACACAAACCCTAGCATTTACGGGGGTAACATGCAAGTACTATGTTGATGAATTGTTGCTGAAAATCAGCAATAATCAATAGGTTTTAGCCAATTATTGAACCATTTTGCATATAAAATAACTATATCTTGCAAGCTGCTATAATGCAACAACTTATGACAAGAAAAAGCCAATTCTAGGATTGATTTGTAATCAATAGGTTGCGGGTTCAAGTCCTGTCGCCGGCTCCAGTTTAAAACCACAAAAAAGGCTGTTTCCCTAGGGAATTCGGCCTTTTTTCGTTTTAGAAGGAAAACAGGGGACAGGCGTGAATGGCGCTAACTTAAGCGCCGTTCTGATCTTAATCCTAATCGTAATCGTAATCGATCCCAACAGAGAGATTATGATTACGCATACGATTAGGAACACCGCTAAATTACTTAGGTTAGCGCCATTCGGGACAGGCGTCTGAAATGCCCTGCAGAGGCGCGAGCTGGGATTCTGGGGATAAAAAGAGGAACGTAGATTAAGAGAATTATTCCGAGTCTACCGACTCGCCCCCCCTCTCAGCCACGGTAGTGGCGCAGAATACTCTTAATCCACGTTAAAAGATCCATCCGGGGAAAAATCCGGGGACAGGCGTCTAAAACATCCAGTCTCTTCTTCTCTGTGGCCCTCTGTGCCTCCGGTGCTCTGTGTGAAAAAAACCGCAACGCGCTGGGTTGCATTTGGCTTCCCGTGTTAGCACGAAGCATCGCAACATGATTGCTGGTAATAAACTTCTCATGTTATGGCAATACCTCACACATTACCAACAGAGGTAGCACAGAGGGTGGATAGGATAGAGTGGTTTTAAACACAGAGAGTTTGAGACACAGAGGGGAATGATGGAAAAAATCAGGGGAAAACAGGGGACAGGCGTGAATGGCGCTAACTTAAGGAAATCTCTCCTTCATAATCGTAATCTCTTCAACAGAACGGATTAAGATTAAGATTAAGATTAAGATTAGGATTAGGATTAAGATTAGGATTAGGATTAGGATTAGGATTAGGATTAGGATTAGGATTAAGATTAGGATTAGGATTAGGATTAAGAGTAAG
>CAZKJH010000007.1:0-4378 GCA_964553035.1 uncultured Lentisphaerales bacterium
CACGTTCTCAAGCCGAAGCATCCCTCAAACGGCTTCCTCTTCGGCTCGCTGATCCACACATCAATGCCGACACCCCTGTCGCTAACCGATTACAGTAATAGCTTCTTGCGAGGAGATTCTGATTTTGGTAAAATAAAGAAGCGAATAAATTCAATTTCGAATAAGGACACAAATGATAGGCTTCCGAGCTTTTACTGTATTGCCGAAGGTACCCAAGACCCTTTCTTTTCTTCAGGTGCTTGCCAACAATGTATGGTGGTCTTGGAATATTAACGCATCGTCATTGATCAAACGTATTGATCCAGTATTGTTTAAGGAGTTGCAGTTCAACCCGATCGAGTTGCTATCGTGCGTGGGTCAAGACCGTTTGGAAGAGCTGGGTTCAGATCCGTCGTTTCTCACGCATCTCAAGTCGGTGGAGGCGCAGTTCAAGACCGAGGTTCTGACCTCAAAGCATTGGAAGAATATCAATGATCCGCATCGTTGCGTTGGTTATTTCTCAATGGAGTTTGGTCTCCATGAGAGCATTCATATTTATTCGGGTGGTTTGGGAATCCTTGCCGGCGACCATTTAAAGTCGGCTTCGGATCTCGACGTGCCGCTTTGCGGCATCGGCATCTTGTATCGCGAGGGTTATTTCGAGCAGCGGCTCGATGAGAATGGACATCAGAACGAGAATTATCTTGAAAACGATATCCATCAACTTCCCATTACGCGGGCACGTGACACCAAGGGTAATCCGGTGCGCATTTCTGTTCCGCTTCCGGAAGGGCCGCTTTACGCGACTGTCTGGCGCCTTGATGTGGGCAGAGTTCCGCTCTTTTTGCTTGATGCGAATCTGCCAGAAAATAGTCGAGCGTTGCGTGCCGTAACGGGTCGCCTATACGGGGGCGACAAACTCAATCGTCTCCGTCAGGAAATCCTGCTGGGCATTGGTGGATTGCGTGCGTTTGAGGCGATGGGATTTGAGCTGGGTGCGAGCCACATGAACGAAGGTCATGCGGCGTTCCTTGGCATTGAGAGAATTGCCAAGTACATGCACACAGGACTTTCTTTTGACGAGTCGCACGAAATGGTACGCAGAACGAGTATTTTTACGACGCATACGCCGGTGCCGGCGGGCAACGAGACCTTCGATCTCGGGTTGATTTATCCGCACCTGAAAGCGGTTGAAGTTGAAGGGGGGCTATCGGCCGATATCACCGTTTCGTTGGGGCGTGCTCCTAACGATACAACATCGAGCGAACTTTCAATGACAATTCTCGGCTTGAATTGTTCGTTGTTTAATAATGGTGTGGCAAAGTTGCATGGTGTAGTGGAGCGCGACATGTGGCGGCATCTGTGGCCTAATTTCCCAGTGGAAGAGGTTCCGATCGGCCATGTCACGAACGGCGTCCACGTGCCAACGTGGATTGCATCCGATAATTCAGCCCTGTATTCAAATATTCTCGGTGCTGGCTGGGAGAAGGGAACGCTCAGCCAGAAGCAGCTTGACAAGATCGATACGCTCCACAACGAGGATCTGTGGCGTATTCACGAGACGGCCCGAGCGCACCTGATTCGATCAACGCGTGAGCATCTTGAGCGGTGCTATATGAAGCGCAATGCGTCCATCGACGATCTCGCGATTGTGCGCAACGTTCTCGACAAGGACTGTTTGACGATTGGGTTTGCGCGTCGGTTTGCGACTTACAAGCGTGCGACACTGTTGCTTTCGGATCCCGAGCGGTTGAAGAAGATTCTTCTGGATCCCTCGTGCCCCGTGCAAATTATCTTTGCTGGCAAGGCGCATCCTGCGGACACGGAGGGTAAGCATCTCATCCAGCAAGTTGCAGAGTTCGCCAAGGATCCTGAGTTGCGGCGGCACATTGTCTTTCTTGAGAATTACAATGTTCATATCGCCCGTCGCCTCGTCCGGGGTGTGGACGTGTGGCTTAACACGCCGCGTCGCCCTAACGAGGCTTCTGGAACCTCAGGAATGAAGGCGTGCATTAACGGTGCGATTCATGCGTCGACGCTTGATGGATGGTGGCCGGAGGGATATAGCAAAGAGACGGGATGGGCGATTGGTGAGGGTGAGGAACTTTCGGATTACCATCGTCAAGACTACTCGGATGCGCAAGCACTCTACAACATCATCGAATCGGAGATTGTGCCAACGTTCTACGATCGCCCCCACGGCGAGCTTCCGAACCGCTGGATTTCGATGATGAAGGCTTCGATCAAGATGAGTTTGAATCAATTCTCTAGTACGCGCATGGTTTCTGATTATTACGAGGGTTCGTATCGTCCGGCTTTGGATGCCTTCGCGGCCCTGGGTGGGGAGGGATTTACTGCGCTGCGATCCGAAGTGGCGCATCACAACCGTATCAAGGCGAAGTGGAATTCCGTGCGTGTTGAGTTTCCGGTTGCTGATCGGGATTTGGCAGAAAACTTCGTTGGCGATGCGTTCTCCATGACATCGAGAGTCCAGTTGGGCGAAATTTCACCTAACGACGTGAAGGTGGAGATTTTCCTTGGTAATCTTGACGCGACAGCGACCGTTAAGGATGGCTCGGCTCAACAGATGGAGCTTGTAGAGGATCTTCAGAACGGAAGCTATCTGTACAGGTGTATTGTGAAATGTTCTAAAGCAGGAGCTTATGGTTTCTCTGCTCGGGTTACGCCTCGTAATGCCGCGCTTCGTAATGCTATGCCAGGATATATGGCTTGGGCTGATTTGTAAAAGAAACGGCAATTTTATCGCTGCTCATCGTTCAATTGCCACGGTGCAAAAAGAAGGAGGTTGAGATGCAGGAAGGATCAAAGCAGTCGCGGGGTAAGCGTCAGAAAAATCCCCGCATTTTGATTGTCACACCCGAAATCACTTACCTGCCTCTGGGTATGGGCAACATGGCCAACCAGATGTCTGCCAAGGCCGGGGGTATGGCGGACGTTTCGGCCTCACTTGTCAGTGCGCTTTTCAAGCAAGGTGCCGATGTGCATGTTGCACTACCACACTACCGCAAAATGTTTCACATGGATGTGGGCAATTTGATCGATCAAGAACTGATGAAGTACAAGTCCGTGCTTTCGGATTCAAGGATTCATTTGGCACAGGATCGTATGTTCTACTATCGCGATACGGTGTACAGTTCGTATTCCGAAGACAACCCGAAGCTTGCGCTGGCCTTTCAACGCGAGGTCATCAACAACATCATTCCGACCGTCCAACCCGATTTAATCCATTGCAACGATTGGATGACGGGGCTGATTCCCGCTGCGGCGCGACGCTTGGGTATCCCGTGTCTTTTCACCGTGCATAACATCCACACGCAAGAGGTCACTCTGGAACGAATTGAGAATGCGGGAATTGACGCGGCAGAGTTCTGGAACTACCTCTACTATATGCGCCCTCCGCATAACTATGAGGAAACACGTTCAACGAACAAGATCGATATGATGGCGAGCGGCATTTTTTCGTCACACTATATCAATACCGTTAGTCCGCAGTTCCTGAGGGAAATCGTGTCGGGCATGCATGCATTCGTGCCGCCGTCGATTCGGCGTGAGATTCAGTCGAAGTTCGAGGCGGGTTGCGCTGAAGGCATTTTGAACGCACCGGATGCCAACTACAATCCTTCGGTAGATGAGTTCATTCCCGTTCGGTACGATGCGTCGACTCAGGTGGAAGGGCGGCTTGCCGCGAAGCGAGCCCTTCAGGATCGTTTGTCGCTGGAGCACGATGATAATGCTCCGATTCTCTTCTGGCCGTCACGCCTTGATCCGGCGCAGAAGGGGTGTCAGCTCTTTGCGGACATTCTCTTTAATACCGTTTCTAAGTATTGGAACAATAACCTCCAAGTAGTCATCGTGGCGAACGGTGCCTATCAGCGGGTTTTCAATGACATCGTGAATTTCCATGGCATTCAGGGTCGCGTCGCCGTGGCCGATTTCAACGAAGGCCTTTCACGCATTGCCTACGCGGGAGCCGACTTCCTTCTCATGCCCTCACTATTCGAGCCTTGCGGTCTTCCGCAGATGGTCGGAGCCCTTTACGGGTGCTTACCGATCGTACACGACACGGGTGGCTTGCATGATACGGTCGATCATTTGGATGCTTCTCACTCAAAAGGCAACGGATTTGTTTTTAAAAACTACGACACCCCAGCACTTGCCTGGGGCATCGACGAGGCGATGCGCTTCTTCAACCTGCCAATAAAAGAGCGGAACCGACAGGTGACGCGTATCATGGAAGAAAGTGCTCAGCGCTTTACGCACCGCGTGTGCGCCAATGCTTACATGGACATGTACGAAGGGATGCTGCACCGCCCACTGATTGTTTAGCGAGGAAGAAGATGTTAGGTGTTAGGCCCTAGGCCCTAGCAGCTTCGCACCG
>CAZKJH010000007.1:4478-51774 GCA_964553035.1 uncultured Lentisphaerales bacterium
GAATTGGCTAACACCTAAGGCCTAGAACCTAAAACCTTTTAGGATGAGCCCTAGCAGCTTCGCACCGGAATTGGCTAACACCTAAGGCCTAGAACCTAAAACCTTTTAGGATGAGCCCTAGCTCATCCGCGTGCTTCGGCGATGAGGGCATCGCGGTTTTGTGCAACATAACGAGCGAGGCTGGTTTTCCAGTCGTTCATTTTGCAAAGACCGAGTTCGTCAAGCGCTCGGTCTTCAAGGATGGAGTTGACAGGACGCTTTGCAGGCGTTGGGTAGTCGGCCGTTGTGCAGGGAGCAAGCGTATGCGGTACACTCATCAGGCGCAGAAACTCGGCCGCAAATCCATGCCAGGTCGTACTCCCACGTGAAACCGCGTGGAAGACGCCGACTGGTAGGGAGGGAGCTTCAACGAGGGCTTTGATCTGCTCGGCTAGATTCAGCGACCAGGTTGGGCATCCGTACTGATCGGCCACGACTTTGATGGTTCTGTCCGCGTCTGCCAACGCAAGGCGCAACATGGTTTTAGGGAAATTCTTTCCATGAGTACCATAGAGCCAAGCAGTCCGGAGGATGGCATATCGGCAGCCGGCGGCGGAGATGGCTTGCTCTCCTGCGAGTTTCGTTTTTCCGTAGACGGTACGAGGTTCAGGCAAGTCGGTTTCGAGCCAAGGACGTGGTGTGGGTTTTTCGCCATTAAACACGTAGTCCGTGGATACGTGTACGAGGAAAACGTTCTTATCGGCACATGCCTTGGCTAGTACGGCGGGACCCTCTACGTTGACCTTTGTGCAGAGGTCAATGTCGGTTTCAGCCTTATCAACTGCCGTATAGGCGGCGCAGTTGATCAAAGCATCGGGTTTAAACCTGGCGATTAGGCCACGCACCGATTCTGGAGAGGTGATGTCGAGTTCGGGGAGATCGACGGGCAGGATTTCATGATCTTTGAAAACCTGTACACAATCGTTTCCGAGTTGTCCGTTGCAGCCTGCGATTAATAAACGTGGCAAGATCATATTCTTAGATCGTTTTTTTGATATCTTGAATCATTTTTTCCATGCGTTTGCCGTATTCGATATACATCTTATACTTGGCATCTTCCGGGGTCTTCACGGAAGCATCATGGAAGACGGCTCCAATGTGTGGCTCGATCGAAATGCCACCGTCATAACCAGAACGGATTGCATCCTCAACAATTTTTTGAACATCGCCGCTTCCGAGTCCGGGATAGGTGTAGTTTGCCTTTTTACCGTCCCAGATTCCATCCTTGATGTGAATGTAGACGACGTGATCTTTGACGTTCTTGTAGAACTCCCAGGCGGACTGTTTTGGGAACGGCTCCGGCTTGGTGCAATCGTTAGAGAAGATGGGGTTTCCCGTATCGAAGACCAATTTGAGACCGGGGACGTTTTCAATAAGTCCTAACGAATAGCTCCATCCCATACCACCGTAGTTCATGCAGTTCTCGTGAACGGGTTGGATGCCGTTTTCGAGTAACAGATCGGTGATAATTCGGAGGCGACGAAAACGTTCTTCCTTCATCTGATCCTCAGGAGATCGGTCGTTAAGAACCGCATAGCTCATAACGCGAATTAGCTTGGTGCCGAGCCGCTTCATCCGCGGAATGGCGCGGCTGAGGGACTCCATATCGGCATCCATAGGCTCGGTAATTTGTTTCCCCCAGTTTGCAATGGTAGAACCGAAGCAGTTGACGGAGACGCCAGCATCTTGAAATTTTCCATAGACAACATCAAATGCTTTGTCGTCGAGGTCATGAATGTTCGCGCTTTCGGCGGCTCTGGCCTCAATGTTTTTCCATCCGAGTTCGAGCGTTGCCTTAATTTGTCCGTCAATGGTTGTTGCAGCCTCGTCGGCGAAACCTGTCATATACATGTTGAAATCCTTTTGATTATAAAAGTTTAAGCGTACTTGTGTGTTGGTTAGCGTGTGCCAAACGACGTTGACATGTCGGAAGGTTCAGAGGTCTTTACGACCTTTTTGTTTTTGCTGACGGTGGAAGTTACGATGAGATTTTTGAGGTTTTTGGCGTATGCTTTGGCATCGAGGGGAAGTTTGATCATGCTGTCCTTGAAGGAGGAATACAGCATCGCGTTTGCAAGTTCAATGGAGTGGATTCCCTCCTCGGCTGGTGCGATGAGTTTTTCTCCATGGAGAATAGCATTGACGAAGTTCTGAAGGATACCGACGTGCTGAGGACCGGAGTCCTTGCAGGGGATGTCGATCGTCCATGTATCGGGGGTCGAAAAGGCTCCATCGGAGGCTTGCGAAAACTTCTTCTGGCCGATAGTATTGCGGAACCAGGTGACTTTTCCGGACTCAACAACTACTTTTCCGTTTTCTGCACTGACTTCGAGACGGTTCGTACCGGGCGCTTCACCTGTAGTCGTGATGAAAACGCCCGTGGCACCGTTGGGATACTCGAGGTAGGCGGTAACCATATCTTCGACTTCGATCTCATGGAATGCTCCGAATTTACAGAAAGCTCTAACCGAGGTGGGCATCCCGAAGAGCCATTGCATCAGGTCGAGGTTGTGCGGGCACTGGTTGAGCAACACGCCGCCGCCTTCGCCCTCCCACGTGGCGCGCCAATCGCCGCGATCGTAATAGACCTGCGTGCGGAACCAGTTGGTGATAATCCAGTTGACACGGGTGATTTCGCCGAGCATGCCGTTTTGAATGATCTCGCGAAGCTTGATGTAGCGAGGGTCGGTGCGCTGGTTAAACATAGCACTGAATACAACTTTCGGATCCGTGTGAGCCGCGATTAATTTTTCGGCATCCGCCTTATGGACAGAGATCGGTTTTTCGACAAGCGTATGGATCCCGCATTGGAGTGCATCAATGCCGATCGTGGTGTGGGCATAATGAGGCGTTGTAATGAGGACGGCATCAACTTCTCCCGAACGGAGCAGCTTAGCACTGTCCGTGAACTTCAGATACTTATCCCCAAATCGATCCATTTTTGAGGGAACGATGTCGCAAATTGCAGTGACACGGATGTCGTTAACTCTCCCGGCTTCGATGTTGCCGAGATGAGTTCCACCCATGCCCCCAGTACCGATAACACCGAGGCGAACTTCTTTCATTTTCTCGCGTTTCATTTTGTTTGTAACCTTGTTAACCGTTTAAATTTGTTATCTTGGAATATCGCCGATACCGTTGAAGACGTAGTCGGGACGGTAGGCGAAGTTAAATAATTCTGCCTCAGTGGTGACACCACTGAGTACGAGCACGGTGGTCATGGAAGCTTCGATTCCAGCAATCATGTCGGTGTCCATCCGGTCGCCGATGATCGCGGTCTCGTCTGGGCTTACGCCAAGGCGTGCGATAGCGTTTCGCATGATCAACGGATTCGGTTTCCCGATAAAGTAGGGCTTAGCGCCGGTAGCAAGTTCAATTGGCGCAATGAGTGAGCCTGTTGCAGGGACGATTTCCCCGCCCTCTGCGGGGCCAGTCATGTCGGGGTTTGTTCCGATAAGTTTGGCCCCGGCACGCACCAGTCTGATGGCACGGCAAATTCGGGCAAAATTGTATTCGGGAGTTTCACTGACGACCACATAGTCGGGATCGATGTCGTTCATCGAATACCCCGCCTCGTAGAGGGCGTTGGTGAGGCCGGAATTCCCGATTACGTAGGCAGAGCCATTCGGTTTCTGTGAGGCAAGGAACTGAGCCGTAGCGAGGGCGCTGGTATAGAAATGAGATTCATCTACCGTCATGCCCATGCGCTTTAGTTTTTCGCTGAGTTCTCTCTGGGTTTTCTCGCCGCTGTTGGTCAGAAAGAGATAAGACTTATTCTCTTTCGTGAGCCAGTTGGCGAATTCGATGGCGCCGGGAAGGATGCGATTCCCATGGTACAGTACGCCGTCCATGTCGCAGAGGAATGCTTTTTTGTTACGGAGTTTTTCGAGATCCTCCTGGGTATGGACTGGCCGGATTTCTTTCATTTATTTAACAATCTCGACACCGAGAGCCGTTTCAAATGCAGGGTCACGCTTGGCGCCGTAAGAAAGCGCGCTGCGATAGCACACGATGGCCATGTCGTGGTTGGCTACGGGATTCATCATATAGTACAGGTAAGCCATGTTAATGTAGGCATCGGAATAAGCAGGAAAATCCTGAATAAGTCGATCCATTTGAAACATCGCTTCTGTGAGGTTTCCCTTTTGCAACGCAATGGCAGACGCGAGGGAACGCATGGCGGGCGTGGGCGAGGAGTCAAGCATCAGGCTGGCGAGTTCAGTTTCTGCCCGCTTATAGTTTCGACACTCAAGTAGCGCTCTGACCTGAAGAATCCGAGTGGTTCGGGAAGCGGCATCTCCCTCTTTTTCGATAACATCTTCCAGAAGCATAACGGCTTCTGGCGCATTATTAGCGTTGAACAGTTCGTTGATGAGCATCACACGTAAGGCATCGTTTGCCTGTTCGAATGCAGACTTCGTTCCCGAGGGCTGGAGTTGTTCGTCGTTGGCGTTAAGCGCGTTAGCAGGGACGGGTGCCAGCATCTTTTTCGTAAAATCAAGGGTTGCTACTGGAGCAGCGGCGGAAAGCTTAGGCTCTGCTACAATGGTCGGTGCAGGTGCAGAGGCGGGGGGCTTCCTTTCTGCAGAGACGAGGGGTGGCATGGGCGAGATGAAGTCGGGCTGAGAGGGGGTTGGTGCAGACCTCTCAATGGCATTTTCTGCCACGAAGCCAGCTCCCGCTCCTTCGACGATTGCATCGGGGTCGGGAATGGAGATCTCGCCGGATTTGATGCGAGAAGCGATTATTCTTAAATGGGCTCCGCAGCGCTGGAATCGTCCATCGACGTGCTCAGTCTTATAGCCTGGGTGCTCTTGTAGAACTTTTCCATAGAGGGCGCGTGCTTCGGTGAGAACTGAAATTTCGTCGAGGACTCGACCGTCAGCCCCCGCTTGTTGGGCGGCGGCATACGTTTCGTCTGCCTTTGTGAGTAGCCGAGACCGTTCAAGACCGAAAATAGCGTGGGAAGGAGTCGGCATGAACAAGGAGAGCGCGATCACGATTACGGCAATGAAATTGCCTTTGCGAATTATTCTTAGGGTAGAGCTCATGGTCTAGTCATCCTCTTCTGCGTCGACAGCGGGGTGGGTGGATGTTTCAGTTTTGTGGACAAGGACGCTATCAATCCGGTGCCCATCCATTTTTTCTACGGTCAGTTCGAGAGCGAGTTCAGGGAGCAACAGTTTGGTGCCTTCCGTGGGCATCCGGTTAAGCTTTTCGAAGATGAAGCCGCCGAGGGAGTTGAAGTCGCCTTCCTCAATTTTGACTTCTAACGCTTCGGCAGCATCGTCAATTTCTGTTTCCCCCGGCATTCGGTAGTCGGTTTCGGAAAGTTTTTCGATGCTGGAGATCACGGTGTTGATATCGTACTCGTCGTAGATCTCGCCAACGATTTCCTCAAGGAGGTCTTCAACGGAGACGATGCCCGACGTGCCGCCGAATTCGTCGAGGACGATGGCAATAGATTGTTTATTCTTCTGCATCTGGCGGAAGAGAATGTCGGTGCGAATGGTTTCAGGAACAAAGAAGGGTTTGCGCAGGAGACCGGCCACGCGCGGATGCTGATCGTCAAGCGCTTTGATAAGGTAATCGCGGGTGTTCAGGATGCCTTGGATGTCATCGATCGTGCCTTTGTAAACAGGAATTCGCGACAGACCACATTTCCGGATGGTCTCGCGGCAGGTGGCGTCATCGATATCGATGGAAATGGCGACGATGTCAGTTCGGTGCACCATGATTTCGTCCGCCGTCTTGTTGTTGAACTCGAAGACATTTTCGATCATCTCCTTTTCTTGCGGTTCGATGGAGCCATTTTCACCACCGATATCCACCATCATACGAATTTCTTCTTCCGAGATATGCTCACGAACGTGGGTTGTGTCGATGCCGAAGAGAACGAGTATTTTGTCGGTTACAAAATTGAGAAGCGACACAAACGGGTGCGTCACCGAGGCGATAACCGTGAGCGGTTTTGAGGCGAATTTGGCAAGACCTTTGCTATGCTGCATGGCGATGCGTTTGGGGACAAGTTCTCCGAAAATCAACGTGAGAAACGCAAGCAAAACGGTGACGCCGATCGTCACAAAACTTTCTATGGTGTTCACCGAGAGGTGGCACCACGTTTGAGCTGAAACCCAGAGGGCGGCAGGGCGGGCGAAGGTTACGGCGGCAAAGGCTGAAGCGAGAAAACCGGCCAATGTAACGCCGACCTGAATGGTGGCGATAAATCGGCCGGGCTCATCAATAAACTTTCGCAGGATCTTCGCGGTTTTATCGCCCTGGTCGGCATCGCGGCGTACCTTCGCATCGTTGAGCGAAATGATCGCTATTTCCGAGGCCGCAAAAAAAGCGTTTGCAGCAATAGCGAGAAAAAGAATGAACAAATGCCATCCTATTTGAGTAGCTTCAGGGTCTATCGGGGTGGGTGTATTCAATGGGTTCTATTTGGGGTTCTGAAATCGTATCGCGGCAGATTTGTAGTGTCCGTCGAGGCCTTCAATGTCGCTGAACATTTCGATCACCGGCAATGCGTCTCGCAAGTCGTCCTCGGTGTAGCTCACGAGGCTGGTACGGCGGCGGAAGTCGTCGACGGTAAGTCCCGAGAACATCCTTGCTGAGCCGCCTGTGGGAAGCACATGGCTGGGTCCGGCCGCAAAGTCGCCGACGGATTCCGGGGTCCAATGCCCCATGAACACGGCGCCTGCACACGTAATGTTATGGACAAGTTTTTCAGGATTGCGCACCATCAGTTCAAAGTGCTCGGGGGCAAAGCGGTTAATGAGGCCGAGACCTTCCTCGATTGTCGGCGAAACGACGAGGAGAATCCCATTGGCATCAATGAGACGGCCAACGAGCGTTCTGCGTGAGAGCTTGGCGGTCTGGCGTGAGATCGCGGCGGTCACGGCTTGCGCGAGATCTGAGGAGTCTGTCACGAACATCGCTTTTTCAAAGCCGGTTCCATGCTCGACCTGCGAGAGCAGGTCAGCAGCGATGAATTCGGGGTTGGCAGAATCGTCAGCTAGAATTGCAATTTCGCTGGGGCCGGCGACGAGATCGAGTGACACGGTGCCGTACACCTGACGTTTTGCGGCAGTGACGAACGTACCGCCGGGCCCTACAATTTTGCGCACAGGCTTGCAATGGCGGCCACCGTAGGCCATTAACCCAATGGCTTGAACGCCGCCGACGCGGTAGACTTCGTTGATGCCAGAGACCTTCATCGCGTAGAGCATGGCAGGATTGATCTGCTTCGTCTTGCCGCCGGGGGTGCAGGCAATGATTTCGGGGACACCGGCAACTTGGGCGAGGGTGGCGGTCATGATGACGGTTGATGCCAAGGGGGCGGAGCCTCCGGGAACGTAGATGCCCACGCGTTCTAGGGGCGAAAAGTATTCGCCAAGTTTTCCCCCGTGAGGCGTAGCGGTCAACCAGTCGCTTCGCATTGATTGGCGAGAGAAATCAGTGACGCGACGATGCGCTTCTCGTATGAGTTCTTTTATTTTTTCAGGAACCTTGCTCTCGGCATCTACGAATTCCGCTTCGGTTACGCATAGCTCAGAAGGCTTTAGCGAAACACCCTCGAATTTGGCGATGCCAGCGAGAACTGCCGATTCTCCGCGCGATTTAATGTCGGCGAGCGTCTCCGCAGCGATTTTCTCGGCGGCAGCATCGAAAGCGGGGCGTTGAAGAAAAACTTCGATGGTTTGAGACCGTCTTGAAGGGGACCAATTTACGATTCGGATATTCATGATTCTTTTGTCTTTAGTACTTAAGCAGACTGCCGCCGATGTATTCACGGAGGATCGAATCCCCAGGTACTGCGGAAGGCGTTATGGAGTGGAAGTTCGTCAACACACCATAGAGCCTTCGTGCGGTTGCGTATTCTTCGTGATGGGGCTTAATTTCGGCAAGAAGCGGTTCTGCGAAAGGCTTGAGTACAGCGATCTCATAATCGAGGGCTGTATTGAAAGAGAGATCGGCTTCGTCCTGAAATGGGAAGATCCAGCGAGCTTCTCCACGACGAACAGAGGGCCACATCCGGATGGTTTGGAGCGCCGAGTGTCCGCGGAAAAGATGGTCGCGAACGATGCGACGGAGGAGTCGGTTGTCCGTAGTCGATAGAATGTTGTTGTCATCGATTCCGAGCTGCGTGAGGGCACTCAAGAAGATGAGAAATTTCTGGTCGCGTGGGACATTGGCGGTAAGGAGTGGGTTCAGGCCATGAATACCCTCGATCAAAAGGATGTCGTCTGGCCCGAGGGAGAGTTCTTCCTGAGTATAGACGGGATTCTTCGCTTTGAAATCAAAGATCCGTCGTGAGATCGTCTGGCCGGCAAGTAAGCTGGTGATGTGATCGTTGAACATCTTCAGATCGACGGCATTGACATGCTCGTAATCTGGCTTGCCGTCTTCACCGAGCGGGTTGAAGCCGTCGCCGACAAAGTAGTCGTCCGTCGACAGCATCACTGGGCGAAGCCCATTGATTCGCAAGTTAATGCCTAAACGCTTTGCCGACGTTGTCTTGCCTGCCGATGACGGACCAGCAATAAGAATGAGTTTTGGCACTGGATTCTGGGAAGTAATCTTGTCGGCAATTTTTGCGAAATTCCGGTTATGGAGTGCTTCCGACATTTGAATGATTTCGCTGATACGAAGTTCATAGACGGCTTCGTTCAGTTCGCCAACACTGTCGACACCCATGGTCTCACCCCATTTAACATGTTCACGGTGGACGCGCATGAGCTCGGGATACGGCTTGAATGGGGCGACGACCCCTGGTTTTTCCTGAGCAGGAATCTGTAGGATGCAACCGTTTTCGTAAGGAATCAAGGAGAAGGGACCGAGAATCGATGTATGGGTGACAACCGGATCTTGGTTAAGCTCTGTGAAACCGTCGCAACGCAGAAGGTTAACGGAAGGGGTGTTGATGTGGCGCAACAAGCCCACTTTGTCGTGCTGAGCGGCTTGGGTGAACACAGCAACAGCCTCGTCATACGCGCATTCGAGGTTCTCGATGACCATATCTGCCGCGATAATCGCGTTCATTTCGGTCGCGAGCAGTTTGACGGCTTTGTGGCTCAGAGGTTTGTCTTCCGTTTCGCCATCCATGCGGAGCGTGAAGAACATGCCATCACCTAGAGAATGACGAATTCGCAACTTAGCACCCGGAATGGCTCGACGTGCGGCCATGGCGAGGAGGAAACACATCGAGCGTCGAAGAATCCGCCAGCCGTCTGAATCTTGGGCCGTGAGGCCGTTGACGGAGCAGTTCATGTTGAGACGTGTGCTGAGAGAAACGACCTCGTTATTGACAATCGCGCCCAGATGGGGGAGACCAGTTTCGTCTGCCTGCGGTAGAACTTCCCATACAAAAGTCCCCACTCGCTTCGGTTGAGGCTGAGTATTGCATTTGGAAGTAATCTGAATGGTTATGCTATTCATTTGCGTATGCCGCTCGTTATGCAGCTCATTAGCGGAAGTTATTGCTTATCGACCCCGGGTACATCGAATCCGGCGTTGGACAGTTTCTCCATATCGCGTTGGTTCAGCTCGATGGGAAGGGGTGGGCCGCTGTTGTTGATAATGATATCCGTATTGATATCGTGAAGCCTTTGTTCACGCTCCTTCGGTGTGAGCTTGGCAATCTCCTCGGCCTGAGCCTTGCGTTCCTCGTCGCGCTTCTGTCTGGCTTCCTCTCGTCGCTGCTGTAATTCGTCAATTCGCTTCTGTTCTTCCGACGTGATCCGGCGTGTTGGCGGATCGGCTCGGACGGGCGTTGCGGCGATGGCTCCCGGTAGGGCGGCGGCGGGCATGCCTGCAGACATCCCGAATGTCGTTACATCTGCCTGATTCGTGGTGGCCGGATTGATCCATAGCGGGAGTTCAGCCTCGTAACTACCGATGCGTAACTTGATGGTAGCGCGTTGTAAATCTACGGCAACGAGTTTGAATCCGTCGAATTCCTGTCCTTCGAGCAGATAGTACGGCTTATTCGATTCGGCATCTGTGAAGCCCGCTGCCGGAATGCCCTTAAAGCGTGAAAGCAGGGTCACTTTGATTTTGTCGAGTCCTGGCGGAATCACATAAATCTCTTCTTCGACTTCAACACTTTCGGCGGAATCCACAACATTGGTGTTTGGCTCAGGAGGCGGAGGACCAAAGGGATGCTTAGTGAGGATGGCATCATACCGTGAGAAGTCGGGTGTGCTGGCTTGCAGAATAAAAGCAGAAAACAAAGCGACGACGGTCATCACCGTCACCGTTAGTTTTTTTGTATTAAGAGGCGTGCAAACTGCTTTGCAGAGTGTATCCGACATGGCAAGTAGTGTACCATAACGCCACAAAAAATGTGAAGAAATTTTTAGAGCGCGTCGGTAATCTAACCGATTACATTCTTGACTCACTCGCCAGTCGCCAGCCAAGCGAAAAGTGTGTTACTATTTCCTCCCCAGCAAACACAGCCGGTCCTAGCTAGGTTATGGCTCTTCGCACCAGCGAAGATAACGGAGCTGTTTCCCATCATGGAAGGCAATGGCCCAGATTTGACGTTGTACTTTCCCAACGCGTCCCGTGGAGGTGATTCGATAGTATTGTGATTTTACTGTAACACGATTAGCAATCTCCGAGTTGAGGCCGTCAATTCTAGAAATAAGATCCTCGACGCTGGCAAATGGATGTGGTTTCTCATCCTCAATCGCTTCGCGCTCTTCCATGATTGCTCGAGCCAGAATATCATCGACGTCCGGCAACGTCCGCAACACGTCGTAAGGAGCCGATTGAATGTTGATCTTCCCGTCGCCATACGTTGTTAGCATCTGCTCGATGCCAGCAATATAAATGTCGTTCGTCTCAGAAAAGCGGCTGAAGCGAGTCGAGAAGCCGGATGCGGTCTCGCCTTCGAGTGTAGAAGGATCAAAAATTCCGCCCGTTAAAATTGTCTCCGAAAACCCTTTAACCAATAATAGTTCTCGAATCGTGTCGAAGGCTCCATTTTTAGCTCGATAAGGTGGCTCAAGCAAGCTGTAGTAGTCCTCAGTTTCAGCACCTTTCGGATTGGCGATATCATCCTCGTCAAGCCAGTCCATAATAGGATCGATGATATCTTCCCAATATTCTTCAGGCACTCCGATATTGGCGAGAAGCACCTCCCAATCTTTATCAGTCAACAGATTAACATTCAGTCGTCCCGGTTCTGGAACAATATCCAGTAAAATATACCCTTCGCCAACGGGTTCAACGAGTCCGTAAATCGACTGCCCCAGTTTCAGTCTTTCTGCCGCATCATACCAGCGGTCTTCATCGTCTGGCTTATCGATCGTCCCCCCTCCCGACTGCTTCGACATCAGCATCTCCGCCATCACCATGCCAGATTCCGAAAGCTGCGAAGCCTTGATTCTATCGCGGGCATAACTCGCGTACTTCGCTTCAAGATGCGCCTCGAAGCCGAAAGAGCCAACGAGCATGGATAGCACCACGATGACAAACAATGCCATAATCAAGGCGGATCCGTCGCGGGAGTCCGGCATCAGTCTGCCGTGCGGTGCGGTCGCAAAAAAACGAGAGGTTAACTTTTTGACCGCACCAAAAAACGTTGTCGCGAACGTTGTCGAAAATGGTGAGAGACGCATTGGGCTAATTTTTATCCACAGATTACGCAGATTGACGCAGATGTAGGTGGGAAGGAACGCTTTGCGTGGGTGGAATCGAGAACGAGGATGTAAACGAGGAAGATCGAGTAAGCGAGTCGAGTACGTGTAGGAATAAGTGCGTGAGGAAGCTCTAGCGGAAAGCAAGTTCACTGTCCACCTCCGGTCGCGTTGATTTTAACTGTGCCGTCGCCGCTGGGAGACGAAGAAGGCTTCCTCCTTGTCGGATTTCGCTGTGGGCGGTTATTATCATCATTTGTATTATCATTGCCCCCCGTAGATTCTGTCGAGGAAGAGCCGCTGGTCTGGATAGGGTTCCAAGACAAGGATGCCATCGGAAGCTCCAACAGCCTCGTATACGCCAGAGAATCCTCCTTCTTGCTCGTCGGCTTGATGGCGATCGAGACCTGCAAATGCGTTGGCAACCTGTTGCTAGCAGTCCACTCATCCAGCCATTCGTAGGGCTCGCCGGGGATTTCCGTATAATCGGGATCCTTCATCCGACAATCAAAAGAAATGACCTGATCCGAAATCAGCAAGGGGACAACATCCTCCTCGGGATCAAATTCTTCGTCCTGACCAACAAGCTGCCAAGCCTTAACATAGAGCCCTGGCCCTTCATCGGAATCATCCGTTTTGAGGAACAGCTCGACGCGATGGGCGGATCCAGCCCACGAAACATCCTCGCCGATCAGTGAATTTCCAATCTTCACCCAAGAAATAACATCCTCGGCATCAGGAGCCTCTCCACCGTCTTCATGCGTGAATCCATATTCGTAGGTGGCACCCTTCGTCTCGGGATAATAGGCTGACTTCAGTGCCATCACAACCTGCTCCATGACGGCATCCGCATGATGCGCCTCGTCCGCGAGAGAGGTTCCGGCTCGCCAGGTCTCGACGCCGACACGCATCGTCATCGTAACGACAACCGAAATCACTGCCAAAATCGAAACCGCAAGCAACAGCTCGAGCAGCGTAACGCCCTCGCGATGCCCTCGCCTATTTTTGTCTCGCCCTGATGTTTTATTTTTCATTTCAGTTGCGTCACTTTTTAAAATAAACAAGTCGGACAAATTCCTGCTCAAGCCCGGGGCCGCCTCTTCCCTTCACGACTTTCGTACGCACGACATAAAGCCCGTCTTCATCCTCGTCTTCGTCGACCATGCGCTCAAACGTCCATCCGTTCTCTAGATTGCCATCTGCGCTAACCACCAGATCCTCTTCGGGATCGGTCTTGACGATCATCGGGTATTCCGCTTCGCCTCGGTTGAGCACGTTTGCCGCTTGGTGAATGAACGCCGAGGCGTTGAACACCTCTACACAGGCACCAAGCCCTTGCATGAGCCCCACGATGCAAATCCCGAGGATGAACGTCGCCATGAGCACCTCGATCAGCGTCATTCCTGAAGTCGAGCGATGCATATTACTTGTCCTCCATGTCAGTGACCTTTGCAGACCCCACGGAATTGACCGTAACAACCATGAAGTCGTTCTCGTCCTTCTCGCTTCGCACCACCATCCGGTAAGGACGAACTGTACCGTTCGCCCGATACCGTATGACAACTTCATCACCCTCGACCGCCGTCCGGTCTTCGGCAACGATCTTAGAATAAGCTGATCGAGATTCGACAATGTCACGATATCCATCGAACCAGAATTTTACACCCTGAACCTCGCGTTGAACATCAATAGAATCGGCGTATGAAACGATCGCTACAATCTCCTGCCCTTCACGTTCGGCAAGAATATCCATCGTATTCGTGGAGGAGTCCCCACCCCTCCACGTAGCCTTATCCCTATCCTCTTTGGCGGTGGCAAGACCGAATCCACCCGAGAGTGATGCTTGCCGGCGAGCACTGGTTTCAATCAGCGAATCCGTATAGCCGAACTCATTCGTAATCGCGGCCACATCACTCATGCCGAGCACCGTAGCCGTCTGCCCCTCACGCGCTCGAACAGAAATTTTCCCCGTTCCCTGATTAAGGATCACGTCAACGGGCGTCTGATTCATCAGCGCCATCGTTCTGGCGTAACGACCCACAGAGGCGAGCTCTCTCGCCCCCGTTCTGAGCTGTCCGCCAGCAATCAGAGGCCCCACGCGAGGTGCTGCCACCACGACGAGAATTCCCAGAATGACGATAACAAGCAGAAGCTCGACAAGGGTGAAACCTCGAGAGAATCTAGGATTCATCAGTTGCCTTCAGCAGAATTCACGAGGTCGTCAGCCGTGTTCATTGCCGCATCGACTCCAGCACTACGCACTTCGATGAACGAGGACGTCTTCTTATACGAAAACGGCGTTCCCCACGCATCGTTCTTGGCCTTCTGATCGAGCAAAGCAGGACGCTCGCCCATCGGTTGCATAAGCTGATCCAGCGAATCGGGGAATCGTCCGGTCCGGATTTCGTAGGTTCGTGCCGCCTGCTCGATTGCGCTGATGCTCGCTCGGGTCGCACTGGTACGTGCTTCATTGCCCAAACCCTGAGTATTCATAATCGCCACGGTGGCAAGGACACCCAGAATCGCGACCACAAGCAGAAGTTCAACAAGCGTAAAACCACCCTGACGGATGAGCTTTTCTGATTTAAGATGTTTTCCCATGATGATGACTCCTTATAGGCATCGACAAGCTGTTCACAAAAGACGTTTCCATGATACCAAAACGAGCGCAGATGACACAAGCGGAGAATGCGAGCAGAAAATTGACACTGAACTGGAGACAGGGAGTGCCACTGCCGTGACATCGGCAGTCGTGGCCTCATAACGTCCAATGAATGGAACCATATTATAACGGGGTATGGGGTGTCCCCATCGGAAACTACGCCCTACGCACTACGCCCCTGTTGCCTCCTTTATCAGAATCCGCCGAACATAATCGAAGTAAACGTGCTGAGCGTATTCGCTTCGCGCGCATCATCAAGCAGCTCGCGTACATCGGTAACCGTACCGCCGATCTCGTCGTACAGTTTCGAATCCTCCGACATCAACTTGCCCAGTGTTCCCTCTCCGTTCGCCAGCCGATCCGTCACCTCGCGTAGATTCGCAACGGTAGCGTTAAGATTGGTATACATTTCATTGTCGGAGGAAAGCAACTTCCCGAGCGTGCCCTCGCCTGCCTCAAGCCGATCCGTCATGGCTCGAATATTCGCGACCGTGACGTTGAGATTCGTGTAGACTTCGTCGTCGGAGGAAAGCAACTTGCCGAGCGTCCCCTCACCTGCCTCGAGTCGATCCGATATGGAACGAATGTTCGCGACTGTTGCATTAAGGTTGGTATAAAGCGTGTCATCGGAGGAAAGCAACTTCCCGAGCGTCCCCTCACCCGCCTCAAGTCGATCCGATATGGAGCGAATGTTCGCGACTGTTGCGTTGAGATTCGTATAGACTTCATCGTCTGAAGACAAGAGCTTGCCTAGCGTTCCTTCGCCACGACTGAGACGCCCCGAAATGTCCGCGAGATCGTCCGAAACTTTCTGTAAGTTCGACATCGCATCCGTTTCCAGAAAGTCCCTGATTTTCTTAACCGCTGCACCCGCATCTTCCATGATGTCGCCAGGTCTCTGACCGACCAGATCCGCATCACTCGGCACTTCTGCCAAGGTCGGCGTTCCCTCGGTGAGAACGAGCTGTCTGCCTCCTAGAATAGAAGTGGCGACCACAGTGATCTTGTAGTCTTCATAAAAGATGACGGGGGCTGTAAGCTCGGCCGCAACATGCACCCCGTCATGATCGTAATAAACATCGCTCACTGTGCCTATTGTCGTTCCCTTGGCAATGACGGGGTCGTTCCGGCGCAACCCCATCGCATCCGGGATGACAACGACAATCTTAAAATTTCCATCCTTGAATAGAGACGCACCGGAAACCACGATCGTAAAGACGGCTAAGGCACCGAAAAGCAACGCCATAAATCCACCGACGATGATCTCAACTTTTGTCTCTCGACTACTGCATGAAGCGTTCTTATTATTACTGCTGCTCATAGTGCCTTCTCCTTCTCCCATGACCCACGACGGGTGATGTATTGCGCATCTAAAAATGATTTAATGACTGGTAATTCAGAGCGGATAAATTCGGCTGGCGGTTTGATATCGACAACCTTACCCCCACTGAGCATCGCGATCCTGTCGGCGATCGACAAAGCACTGTGTAAGTCATGCGTGACGACAACACTCGTCGTTCCGAGACGATTGTTGAGTTCGACGATTAGCTCGTCAATCATCCGCGATGTTACTGGGTCGAGCCCAGACGTTGGCTCATCGTAAAGAAGAATCTCAGGCTCCGTCACAATGGCGCGTGCAAGACCCGCGCGCTTCCGCATGCCACCCGATAAATCAACCGGAAATGCATCTCCCTCTTTGCCCAACCCAACCTTCTCTAAAGCTTCGCAAACACGATCTCTAATTTCGTTTTCATCCATTTTCGTGTTCTCACGCAATGGCAACGCGACATTCTCAAAAACATTGATCCAAGCCAGAAGTGCCGAGCTCTGGAACAAATAGCCGAACCGCGACCGTATCTTGGACAGTTCGCTCGATTCCGCAGAGCTCACGCACATGTCCCCGACCCAGACATCCCCCGCCGTAGGTGTCATCAGCCTGATCATGTGCTTCAAGCTCACGCTCTTCCCTGTTCCCGACGGACCCACGATGCAAAACACCTCACCCTTTGCGATATCGTAAGAAACATCGTCAAGGACTGTCTTCTCGCCAAAGCTCTTGGTGACATGATCAAATCGTATCATCAGTAAAATAACCTCGTGATGAAATACCCGAAAATTAGAATCATGAGAAAATTGACGATGACACTCTGACGAGTCGCCTGCCCCACGCCAACAGCACCCCGTGTCGTTGAAAACCCCTGGTAACAGGCAACGGTCACAATCACAATCCCGAAGATTAACGCTTTGAAGAGTCCAACATACAAGGGACGAAGACTCGCGTAGTCGAAAGCGTTCGTCCAATAGGTAGCCCAAGGAACCGAAAGCTGAGTGTAACCCACCACCGCGCCGCCGAGAAGTGCCACCAAGCACGTATAAAACGAGAGCAAAGGAACGGTGATGATCATGGTGACCATGCGGGGCATGACCAGAAACCGGAGCGGATCAATCGACATAATTTCCAATGCCGAAATCTCATCGTTAACCATCATCGTGCCCATCTGAGCCGCCATCGCTGCTCCCACGCAGGCAGCAAGCACGAGACCACTCATAAAAGGGCCCATTTCACGGAGCATCGATGCCATAACGGCAGAGCCAATCAGCGACTCTTGATTGTAACGCCTCAGTTCGATCCCGATTTGGAGTGACAAAATCATACCGATGAAGAAACCCACCACCGTAATAACCGGCAAGCTCTTTACAGCGTAAATATACATTTGCCTGATAATTTCAGCACGCGAACGCTTCGTGAACATATATCGCATGTTCGAGAACGCTCCAACACAGATCATCACCGCCTTGCCAACCTCGGCCAGAAGCGAAAGCACATCCTGCCCGATCTTTTGAATCGCATTCTGTGGCGTAGACCTTACCACTGGCTCCCTGACTATCACTCAATCCCCTCTCTGGACCTAGAGTCCTCGTCGATTCCACCGAAAAACCATAAGTAACGCCAAGAAGACGCCGTCCCTTTGCCTTCGCGCCCCACAAGGCCACCGAAGCACGACCAATACCACCCAGATGCGTCATATTTCGCGCTGTACAATGGCCACACACGCGTGTCCGCACGTCGGCTCCCATAATCGCGACGCAACATGCCCCAAAGCGCACTGTGGGCAACCTGCCTTGGCTCAGAAGTCTCACCGCGCGTATAAAGCGTGAACATACCCAACAGATTCCTGTCGAGTACACTGTTCCGCTTCGAAAAAGTAAGATCTGGAATTCTCATAAAGGAGTTGGTCGCATCTAAACGGTTGGAGTACAGGGGCCACACACGCGTGAACGTTTCAATTTCAGTCTCGTAAACCTCATCTTGATTCGTGTCTGCACAAATTGCTGACTGGTGATAGATTGGGAAAACCGACCGCGACCGCTCCTGAATACCCGCTCTTTCCGCAAATCGAGAATGATAAAACGGCCACAACGCCCAACACGAATCGAACGTGCCGTCGTCATCGTAATGACGACCCCAGAAAGGCCAGAAAACTCGCTTGTGATCTTCCTTATTATCGACAATCCGAACAAGTGGCCACGGACAGTTGATTTTGCGATAGCCTTCCATCTTACCACGACCGTGCGATACGCTGAAAAAGGGCGGAAGCACCATCCACGCCGACTCACTGGCACGATCAACGCGGCCCGCAATTGGAAACAACATCCAAGATTTTCCCGGACTGCGATCAACATAGGTGCCAGAGGTCCAAATCGGCCACACCACAAATCGCGTTTTCTCTTTACCCGGTCTCTCCATTTGTCCATAGAGTGGAAACACTTTAAATCCAGAACCAGACCTTCCCGTTGTTCGACTAAAAATCGGCCACAGCACACTCCAGGAATTGAAACCCGCCCGATCATATTCTACCCAGAGGGGAAAGAGCACGAAGTGCACTCGATCCCAAAAGATATTGCGAATCGTTCCGTAAACCGGAAACAGTGCGGCGTAATCTTCGCCCTGCTTCGTCTTCCCCTGAAACCAAAAGGGCATTAGCCACGTCCGATAGGCAGATTCCGAATCCGTCGTATCATCATCAACACCAAAACACAAGAGAAAGCGCCAGGACAAGGCATTCTCCCGGCGATTAGAAGCGTAAAGAGGCCAGAAAAACTCAAGCCGTTTTGCCGCTGTCGTCCCGTCCGTGATGCGAGTATGGATAAACGGACGATAGGAAACGCGCTCACTTCCAGCCGCCGTTTCAACACGCTCATAAAAGGGTCCAAACTCCTCCACTGTTGTGATTTGCCGCTTTTCGGGACTTCGTGAATACAGAAGATGCGCATCGCGCACACGCCCCGTCGTGGGCGTCGAACAGCCGGCGAAAAGCAAGAAAACCGCCGCCATTGCGACGGAGACAGCAACGCTCTGAGAATTCACTGCTTTCACAAATATCGACATATGTTTACATTATAGCGTTTCACGAGTGAAACGTGCAAGCTATAGTTGAAATTGACCAGCAGGCGGGAAATTCACCCAGCAGGCCCAAAATTTATCGCCACAAAAAGCCCACAAAACAATTCCGTGGTTTCCGTGTGTTTCCTAGTTAAAACTTTTCCGCAAAACCCTTGCGAGAGATTACCACGACATCGTTGCTACTGGAGGAACAGGCATCTTGCCTGTTTGGCGTAACAGAGGTGTATGTGCACAGGCAAGATGCCGATGCTCCCAGTGTCGGTGGCGCCACCCTTTAACCCTTCAACGTTCGTTAATCCGCCCACGAAGCAGGAGCAACAAGAAAGGGGCACCAAACAGCGAGGTAATCACCCCCACCGGAATCTCTGCGGGCGAAATTACCGTCCTGGCAATGACATCACAGCAAAGCAGAAACACGCCACCAACCGCAATCGAAGCAGGAACGAGTCGACGATGCAGCGGACCCAATAACAGCCGACAGGCATGAGGAACCATCATGCCGACAAAGCCGATCGGACCACAAAGCGACACCACCGCCGCCGTCATCAGCGAAACCGCCAGAAAAAGAATGTTCCTGACCTTGTCGATGTTCACGCCGCGCGATGCAGAAATTTCATCGCCCAGCAACATCACGTCGAGCTCCTTCGCCAGAAAGACAGTCGCACTTACCCCGATGAAAAGCGCCGGCATGAGCTGGAGTGCATCGCCAAATCCCGTCACGAAAATCCCACCCATCATCCAATAGAGCGTCTGAATTGTCTTCGCCGGATCGCAGACGTACTGCAACAGCATAATCAAACTCGAAAACAAAAAACTGCACCCGACTCCAGCCAGCAGCATCGTTGTAACCGAAGCACGTCGCTTCAGACGGAAGGTCCCATAAACAATCGCAACGGAAAGCAACGCCCCCA
This sequence comes from uncultured Lentisphaerales bacterium, assembly GCA_964553035.1. Classification (GTDB taxonomy): domain Bacteria; phylum Verrucomicrobiota; class Kiritimatiellia; order RFP12; family UBA3636; genus JBBQIY01. The sequence goes on from CAZKJH010000007.1 coordinate 24,141, forward strand.
TGAACGCGCTCGACTGCACCGCCGCGTGGCCGAGTACAGACCCTGCCACACCAAACTGTAGTGCCACAACCGCACCGAAAGACGCCCCTCCCGAAACGCCCAGCGTGTACGGCGTAGCAAGCGGATTCCTGAACATCGCCTGAAAAACAAGCCCGGCCAAAGACAGTGCCGCCCCCACGAGAAAGGCCGTAACACACCGCGGCATCCGCCAGTCAAAAAATAAACGCGCTTCATCCCCACCTGAATTGCCGATGATTTCCAGAGGCGACATCACGGGATTGCCGATGAGCCCGGCAAGAAACGTCACCACCAGGAAAACAGCCGCTACCGCCGCGAAACAGACAACGAACCAAAGCCAAGGCTTGCGAAGTCCTATCGGAGCCCCAGAAACCGATACCGTTCTCGACACAACAACATCCACCTTCTTATTGACCCGAGTCGCATGATAAGCCAGCGGCTCAAATTCGCAACCGAAGATCGTGCTCAGCATGTTCGGTTTCAGTGCCACTTCCGCTGATGCATCAACTACAAGCTCCCCTTTGGCAAGCCCGATGATGCGGCAGCCATCGGCGGCGGCACGCGCAAGATCATGTGTCACGGTAATGACCGTGACACCGCGCTCAGCGCGAAGCTTGGCGATGATCGCAGAAAACTCGGCTTGGCCCGCCGGATCAAGAAAAGTGAATGGCTCGTCCAAAAGTAGAATCGGCGCATCCTGAGCAATAGCCGCCGCCAACAACACGCGCTGACGTTCCCCACCGCTCAGTTCATCAAACCGCCTGTCGGCCAGTAACGCCGTCCCTGTCAGCTCCATCGAGGCAGTCACCGCATCACGATCAACGGACGACGTAGGATCGAACATCGTAAAGTACGGATACCGCCCTGTCATCACCACATCGCGCACGCGCATGGACGGAATCGCATTCGTGCCCTGTGGGAGAAACGCCACCTGACGCGCGAAAGCCTTGGGCGTAAACGTAGCGAGCCTCCGTCCATTGATTTCGATAAACCCAGACGCCGGCTTCAGCAGGCCCGCAATGCAACGCAACAGCGTCGACTTGCCCACGCCGTTCGGTCCAATCACCGCCACCGACTCCCCACGCAAAACTTTAAACGATACGTCTGAAAATGTGGCAGAGTCTCCACGCTGCCATACAAAAGAAACGCCCGACACCGAGATGGCTGAGAACGGGGCTGCTTCTGTAGACTTCCTGATCGAATTTTCGCTTTCCATTGTTTTCCGATAAAGTATAGTGACAGGGTCTACGCAAGTCAACGGAATCGTAATCGGTTGTCGCTTAGTGGGCGCACTCACGATTCATTGACCTTCCTGTCGCCGTGAGCCCCATTCGGCTCGCGCAGAGCGCATTGCTGAAGAGAATGGTTTATGATTACAAAAAAATCGAAAAAAAACGCTTGCACGACCTCAGTGGTTTGTGTTAGCTTATTGACCGTTAAAGCGAGCTTAGCTCAGTGGTAGAGCGCTACCTTGCCAAGGTAGCTGTCGAGGGTTCGATCCCCTTAGCTCGCTCCAATTTATTTTCATGGGAGTATAGCTCAGTTGGTAGAGCAAGTGACTCTTAATCACTGGGTCGTGGGTTCGAATCCCTCTACTCCTACCATGTAAAAGCAAGCAAAAAGGTCGAATTCCTTAGGGGAAACGGCCTTTTTCTTTGTACAGGCGTTGCTCTTATGTCTTTTACTTGAACGGTTCAAGCAATTATTGCCATCTTTAGCCGTTTTTAAACTGGCATTTGGATTTCTGCCGTGCTAACCTATCCCTTAGTTGAAAGTGTGTTCATGAAGGGCTTGTAAGGATGCCTGTTGGTTCCAAAAGACAGGGGAATATACTTTCCAGAATCCCCTCTTCGGATCACGAGAGAAAGAAACGTCAACAACCGCTTGGTTCACATAGACTTTAAAGCAACTTCTGTAATCCAATGAAATGGATTTCCCCTTCAGTTAAAGACTATTGCCCCAGGCGCTCCAGCCAGTGCGAACCTCATCCGCTAAAACATGTCATTGCCTCGTAATTCAACTTCCCCAACTTTGTGGCGAGATCATGACAAGGAGTTTATCATGCCAGACACGACAACAACAGCACTGCAAGCCATCAAAATCGTTCTTGAACAGGCTCAAGGGCCGCTTCGCTATGAAGAAATTACGAGAAGAATCCTTTCGCAAGGTCTTTGGAGCACAACGGGGAAAACTCCTAATGCTACAATCAGTGCTCAATTGTCTATTAACGTCAAACGCAAAGGTTCCGCCTCGAATTTCGTGCGTACTTCGAAGGGATACTTTGCATTAAACCCCTGCCCTACAGAGATTGCAAAACCTTCGACGCCTAGAGCTGAAGGAAAGCACAAGAATCGTTGTTCAGAACTTCAACAAGCGGCCCCTAAATCTCGATGCGGTTCTGAAACCAAAGCGATTCAGTCATCCTTGCATACGCTTTCCTTTACTGATGCGGCCGAGAAAATTCTGGACTCATCAACAAGCAAGCAGCTCCATTACCGTGATATTACGAGCATGGCAATTGAGCAGCACCTGTTGGATACCGTAGGGAAGACACCAGAAGCCTCGATGTACGCTCAAATTCTTACAGAGGTTAAGCGAAAGCGTGTACGCCAAGACCAGCAGCGGTTCATGCTTCTTGGCAAGGGAATGATCTCTCTCGCTAAATGGCAAGCCTCAGGCATAGCTTACCAAATTGACGAAGCGAACAAGAAGACGCGGGAAAAGCTCCTCAAGCAAATCAAGTCAATGGCTCCTTACGACTTTGAGAATCTTGTAAGCCAGCTTCTTACCGCAATCGGCTTTGAGGAAGTTGAAGTCACGAGCAGATCGAACGACGGCGGAATTGACGTGCGGGGCACCTTGGTGGTGGGTGACGTTATCAAGACAAGACTCGCCGTACAAGTCAAACGCTGGAAGCACAATGTTCAAGCACCAGCTATCCAGCAAGTCCGTGGTAGCCTCGGCACACATGAGCAAGGGCTAATCATCACCACAAGCGACTTCAGCAAAGGCGCGAAGGAAGAGGCAACCCGCGCCAACGCCACCCCCGTTGCGCTTATGGATGGACAGCAGCTTATCAATCTTCTTATCGAAAACGAAATTGGCGTCAGCAAAACTCCGTTCGAGCTTATCCAAATCTAGCGCACCGGCTCCAACGCCCACTTCGCCACCCTCGTGGCAGAGTACGGCGTCCCCATTATTGAAAGAACTCCGGGTATTGCATTTTAATCTTAAGCACCAGCCACCGCCCCACTCTGCCATAAGCCAAACAATAACGCAGTCACAAACCTATGATGAGATCACAAGCTGAAATCGACGCCGAAGTTGCGCACATCGAATACGCAAAAGCCATTCTCAACGAGAGCTTAACCGCGCTCAAGGCCGAACGCGACCTGTTGCGGGAAGACGAATTTGCCAAAGATAAACTCACCAAGCGCCTAGCGGAGTTTTTTAAAACCCATGGATTCTACATAGTCTCGCTGAAGAAAGAAAAGCGTTCCGAGGAACATTATGCCTTGGCAAAGCAAATATGGCGTAGCCGTGAAGTTCTTGTTCCCTTCATCAAAAAATTGTCTGCAAACAAAAATGAGCCGTTCGAATTCGACTCTTCTGAAATCACAGATACACTGAGAAATGACCTTCGAAACTTATGCCATGTTCTCGCGACGAATGGTTGCTTAACCTATACAATATGCAAGAAAAGTTTCGAAATTATACCGACTTTATCTTGTGCCAAAAAGCGTTTTCTACATGGCCTGTGGGCTGAAGAAATTACACTCTACCTCATCGACAAAACACTTAAAACGTTCACCGCGAAACGCCCCTTGAAGCACAAGTTGTTCTGGAATGTTAAACTGAAACAAAACTGCTCTGCCAAAGACAATGACATGGAACTCGACCTTGTAGCTCAGGTGGCCGATCGTTTCTACATCTTCGAGACCAAGTCCGGAGAAGTTGTGTCTATTGACAAATGGGTTGATCGTACACGCCGATTCGATGACAAGAAGAACCGCTTTATTACCTGCACGGCTGATGAAAACCTGAATCCGAGGATTTTCGATCCCTTCCGGATCTTCGCACTGCATACACTTGAAGCGCAGTTCACCCAAATGCTGGAAGAGGACTTCATGGAAAATCCCGCCCTCACTATCTCTTCCACCGTCCCCACCCTGCCACATGAAGAAAGCGTGAAGTGAGAATAATGGATGATGGAATGGTGAGAGGGCGCGGGGTTTCCCGCGCCGCGGCTCGCCACAGTCTCACCCTCCAGCTTTAGAATGACATCGACATCCCTGCTGAAGAGAAAATGAACAATTCAACCGTGTTGAATCATGAATCGCTCCCCCATCCAAAACTGAAGCAACCCGAGTTCTTTTGACCTTGTTGCTCTGACGCTCGCTCTCCAAACCCTAGCCTAACGTCGCAACCAATCTATTGCCGCACAACGTTACGAATGAACCGCTTCGGGTTGGCCGCAGAGCGCAGCGGCGCGGCTAACGTGAAGTCGCGTTCGATTCGGTTGTTCGATTTCTATTTGTTCAGCAGTTCCGAGTGAGAGCCTGTGCGCTCGAAGATCACCGCATCTCTCTCGATCTTGTAGATAAGGAGCCAGTCACCGGCGAGGTGACACTCGCGCCGACCTTGGTAGTTCCCTATCAATTTATGATCACGGAGTACTGCCGGCAGCACGTGCTCCTCGGCTATCCAAATCATGACTTGCTTGAGCCTTGTGATGTCCCGACCTGACTTGACAGCTTTCTTGTAGTCCTTCTGGAATTGCCCAGTGGTTTTCAGCGTCAGCATTTGTCGAGTGCCTCAAACATCTTGTCGAGACTGTCGAACGTGTTGAGATCCTCGCCGCGGTCTGTCGCCTCAAACGTCTTTCGGGTGGTCGCGTTGGGCACTTCCACGGGAAAGGGAAGGCCTTGGTGAAGGCGTATCTGGCTGTAGAACATGGTGATGGCCTCGGTAGTCGTGACGCCCAGCTGGTGAAGGAGCTTCTCGACATCATCTTTTAGACCCGGTTCGACTCTTGCTCGGATGGTTGCTGTTCTGTTCATTCTGAAATCCTCCATTTCTGCAGAGAAGCATAGCCCATATGGGCTACACGGTCAAGTGCGAATCATGTCTCTCTGCAAATCGAACATGGTAATACACGTCTAAAATAGCAAGGGGTGGTACCATGTCAATCCTTGCTATGTGTCACAAACAAGCTGATCCCACTCATGCCTATCCCTCTTGACACACCTCACTTTAGACATGAAGAATCGTATCACCCTTGGCTTCTATGGTCAACCTGCAAAATCTGATAATTGTAAGAAAAGACGCACCCAAGAAAGAAAGTATGAATGATGAAGGATGAAGGATGAAGGGGTCTGTCAGCGTTCAGAAAGGGAAGTCAGGTAGAGCGTTCTATTCCTTTTCCCCTTTTCCCCGAAGATTCCAGTTGACTTTATACCAAGTTTAACTAATTATAGCGCATATCAGCTATACCCCGGTATAAGGAGCTATAAATGAACCCGATCAAAAATCCGTTTTCGCCTGGCGCAGGCTCTCCGCCTCCTGAATTGGTCGGCCGTGATCCGATCCTAGATCAGTCCCGTATTCTCCTCGGCCGCGTCAAAGAGAAGCGATCCGAGAAAAGTATTCTGCTTACCGGGCTCCGAGGGGTAGGAAAGACCGTGTTGCTCAACGAGATTGACCGCTTAGCCAAAGCGGAGGACTACCGGACCATCGTTATCGAGGCGCACGAAAATAAACCCCTGGGGCCGCTTGTCGCTCAGCACCTCCGAAGCACGCTCTTTGAATTAGACCGGATGGCCGGTGTCGGAGACAAGGCGAAGAGGGGATTGCGTGTGTTGCGCAGCTTCCTAGGTGCTCTCAAAGTCACCTATAACGACATCACCATCGGATTGGACATTGATCCCGAACAAGGCTCGGCTGACAGTGGAGACTTGGAGATCGATCTGCCCAACCTGTTTGTCGCGGTGGCCGAGGCCGCCGAAGAGCGAAAAAGCGCCGTAGCTGTGCTCATCGACGAAATCCAATATCTGAATCAGAAGGAACTTGGTGCGCTCATCATGGCGATGCACAAGATACAGCAGCGCCAACTTCCCTTGGTGCTCCTGGGTGCAGGTTTGCCTATTCTTCCGGGCCTTGCGGGAGAATCGAAGTCTTACGCGGAAAGGCTGTTCAACTTTCCGGTGGTTGGGGCGCTGTCGGAGGAAGATGCAGCCAAGGCGTTGCAAGAACCCGCGCAAGCTGTTGGCGTCGTCTTTGAAGTCACGGCCTTGCAGGAAATTTTTCAGCTGACGAAAGGCTATCCGTACTTTCTTCAGGAATGGGGCTATCAGTCATGGAACCACGCCCCAACAACCACAATCACATTGGATGTGGTCCGAACGGCCACTCCGAGCGTGATTGATCGCTTAGACCAGAACTTCTTTCGCGTCCGCTTCGACCGCTTAACGCCCCATGAGAAGAATTTTCTTCGTGCAGTTGCTGAACTAGGTCCAGCTGCCCATCGTACAGGGGCCATCGCCGACATCTTGGGCGTAAAGGTGACGAGCCTCGGGCCCGTGCGTGCCAAGTTGATGAAGAAAGGGATGATCTACAGTCCTGCGCATGGAGACTTGGCGTTTACCGTACCTTTGTTCGACGAGTTTATGATTCGGGCGATACCCGAGTTCAACCCGTAGGATCACATGCCCACAATGTGGGACCCGCTCAAGGTAAAGGGGCTGGTGTATTGAGCAGAAGGCCTCTGCTGCAAGGCACGCTATCTCTCGGTGGGGTTTTTCTTTTATGGAAAGTGGAGGAACTTCGGTGGGCGGTGGTGTCAATCCTGAATCCATGCAACTTAAGCATTTTGCTTCACGGTCCACACTCTGCCACGCAATTCCCAAATCCTGCATTCAAGACCCATCGATTACGTGGTAGCGTGTAGAGAGCACCACGAAGAAAAGAAGGACACGAAGCGGTTTTCGTCCCGTCTTCTACAAGAATATCTGGAAAACCTTCGTAGTCTTCGTGCGCTTCATAGTGCAGAAAAATCAGGCAGTTCTTCCGTGTGCGCCGTGCCTCCGTGAGAAATAGCAAGACTACAACGAAACACGCGAAAAGCTCGAAAAGATGCAGTTGTCAAGACAATGCAAGACATGCACCCAATGTGTGCAGAACTCAGGAACTCAGGAATGGATTTGTCCCTTCCTGCTTTCCCGCTTTCCAGATTCATTACTCTTCAAGACACTCTCACGACAAAGCTTCAGAAGAACCCACCATTCCAACATTCCAGCATTCCAAAAAAACACCCATGAAACCGTGATTTCATGGGTGTTTTAAAATTGGTGGTGGGTCTAGGATTCGAACCTAGGAAGGAGTTATCCAGCAGATTTACAGTCTGCCCCTGTTGGCCACTTAGGTAACCCACCTTTGAAGTCAAAAGACTCGACAAAATATGACATTTCCCGCCGAGAAAGTCAACCCTATATTCAGAATAATTCACGCGCCCAGAATTAATTCACGCGCGGGGTCGAGTGGGGGCCAAGTAAAGTGGAGTATTTGACCGGCTGTCTAGTACATTGTACAGGCAGAAATGACGGTAATTTTCAGGTAGAGTACATGATTAACAATATTGAAACCAAGAACTTAATCTTGTAAATCTTGTAATCTTGTAATCTTGTCTTACCAATACGCGCTGTACAGAGTACTAGTTCTGCTGCATGCGCCACTGTCAGTACATCGAAGCGTTGCTGAACGGTTGACTCCAAGCACAATTGCCTTCGTGGAGCGCTTCCACACGGAAGTAGCGTTAAGATAAGGGCTTTCGTAAGTCGTCATACGCAATAATTCTTTATTACTAGCGACTGACGACTTTAATGAGACATCCCAGCACAAAGAGACCGATCAACAGAAGGATGGCCTTCTGCTCGGTCGGTGTAAGGATCAGACCCAATTTCAGTGTACGGACGAAAAAGCTACGCTCCGCCGTAAAACGCCGCATGAAGGCAGAAATCCGTCGATGCATGTCGCGCCTTTACGTCGTAGCCGTCAGCATGGCGGCAACTTCACGAATGACACCATTGGCATCGCCCTGAAGGCGTGCAGCCTCCGAAAGTTGAATACGGATATGGTCCAAGAGACTTCGATGATCCGCATCAGTTCGCAATGCTAGGTCATGAAATGCGCGTAGCCCATCCAGCTCCGCCTCTAGCGTGGTAATCCGTGCTTGCGCCTTGGCCAGATTCTTGCGGGCACTGAGAAGCTGAATGGACAGCTCTTCCGGCGTCGCGTCGAAATCATCAATCTCAAGCCCTTCGGGTATCGGAACGGTAACCGGCTGCCCACATAGTGTGCACCTAATCACCAACCCTGCTCCTCGTGGGTCAATCGATAAACTTTTCCCACAGTGTGGACACTCAAAAGTAATGTCGGTATCAGGAACTTGTTCCTGATCCAACTCAACACTTTCTGAGAGACCGGTTTCATCCAATATTGAGTTATCTTCTCTTTCATCTGGTTCCATAATAAGACTCCTCTCCTCTGAATTTCACTCTTACGCTGCGACAAAAGACCGTAATGGAAGCCGAAAACCCGATGCGATCAGGCCTTCGTTACACGGCCTTGCTTGATGCAAGACGCGCAAACTCTCATACGCTTCGTCGTTCCACTCACGATTGCATGAACCGTATGGAGGTTAGGAAGGAAACGGCGACGTGTAACGGCTGTCGTGTGCAAGCCGATTCCGCCCTTATACTTCGCCAAACCGTGGCGAACGATTTTGTTGCCTGTAATCGGCCCCTTGCCGCATAATTCACAAATTCTTGACATATTGATACTCCTTACAAAGGGAAGACAAGATACAATATATACTGGAGCAATTCAAGCCTTTTTCTGGAATAAAACTTTTTTATTCGAACTCATTCGTCGTTCAAACCTTTTTCGGATGGCTTCTCGCGACTCTTCCTGCGATCAAATCTCAATTGATGCGGCATCTTCAAGCCGCTCCGCCATGAAACGACGCGTATCCGAAACGCCCTTGTTGTAGTAGAGCTTTGCCATCGGCGGCATTAACGCGTCCAGCAACAAGGCAAGCTGAAGCTCCCCAGGATTCTCAATCTCGAATGTTTCCCGAAGTACCTGCTCAAGCGCATCATAGAGATCGCGCTTTTGCATGGGATTGGGTTCAAGCCGTTTCAGTGCTTGCTTATCGACTGCGTTTTTTCTTGGCATCCTATAAACCCTTCTTTTGAGTTGCACGCCGTCCGGCAGGCTAACCTATGACTTAAAGTTTGTTGAGAAGTGGTCGTAACGAACAGAGCACGGACTCCGTGAATGAAACGGGTTAGAAAACCCGTTCTCCGTTTGCTTCGCATCTCCTGTTTAAACGGGGCCTGGGGTGTCCCCAGCGGAAACTACGCCCTACTCCCTACGCCCTACGCCCTCTCTTCAAGCAACGTTACCCTCAGCGTTTTTTCGCGGTTGCCTCGTCCGGCCGACTGACTTCCGAATTCTGGCTCCTGACTTCTGAATTCTGAATATGAACGTCCAATTGCGGAAAGGCAATTGAGATGCCATTCCGGTCGTAAGCCTCTTTGATCTCCTGAGTTATAGCAAACAGCAATCGCCAGTAATCCGCCGTTGGCACCCACTGCCTCACGAGAAGGTTAACCGACGAGTCGCCGAGCCCTGCGACGACAACGATGGGCACTGGCTCCTGCTTCAGCTCGGGGTGCTCCCTCTGAACCGCCATTGCAACAGCCTTGGCTTGAGCAATATCCGCCCCATAAGCAATCCCGACAGGGATATCGAGGCGACGCGTGTCCATCGCCGTAAAATTCGTGATCGGCGAACCCCAAATGACTTTGTTGGGAACAATGACCCGCTTGTTATCCGCCGTGGCAAGCGTCGCGGCCATCATGTTCAACTCCTGAACCGTCCCTTCCATGCCTCCCATCAATACATAATCACCAACCTTGAAGGGCTCGTTGATCGCAATCATCATGCCAGAGGCGAGGTTTCCGAGCGACTCTTGAAACGCAAAGCCGAGGATAAAGCCCGTCACACCGAGACCCGCTATAAGCGGCGCAATATTGACACCGATCCGTTGTAGCACGATCATCAGCAAAATTGCCCAGCCCGTATTTTTGGCAGCACTGGAGACAAAAGCAGCCAACAGCCTGTTTGTTTTGCGTCCTTTCTTCAGCGTACGATTCAAAATACTGACACCGATCCGAATGACAATGGAACCCACGAGAAGGATGATCAGTGCTGAAAACAAATTGAAGAGAAAAGTCATGCCGACACCAGCTATCCACGACTGCACCGACAAAAGAGCGGTCTGGCTTTCGCCAACTTGCTGCACAAAGCTTTCATTGGCCCGCGCTAACACGTTGGATACCGCTGTGAACCCGTTCGTCGCCATAGACCTTTTCCTTTTTTATAAACAGACGCCCATGCGGCACAAGCTCCCTAGTCCACCGCCGCAAGCATCGGAATAACATATTTCGATAGATCAGAACGCGGCAACTGCTTCAAGGTCTCAAATGCAATCGCCTTGTCAACTGTGAACTTGCCAGACTGAAGCCGCCGCAAGGATGCCAGATGACCACCACACCCGAGCTTCTCGCCAACATCGTGGCAGAGTGTCCTAACATACGTCCCCTTGGAGCATTTAACAATAATCCCACTGTCGGGAAGCCCAAACTCGGTAATCTGAAATTTATAAATGTGGACGAGACGCGCCTCGCGCTCAATCGTGAGGCCCTGCCGCGCCAGCTTATACAGAGGAACGCCATCCTTCTTCAGAGCAGAAACCATCGGCGGCATTTGATAACTATCGCCGGTCAAAGTTGCCACCGCAGCGCGCACTGCCACCTCGGAAAGGCCCGATGGATCCTCCCCCGAGATCTTCTCTCCTTCGGCATCCTGCGTCGACGTGGCAGCGCCAAGCCTCAACACGCCTTCATAGACCTTATCTCCGCCCATGATGCGGTCAGAAAGCTTCGTGCCGCGTCCCAGCAGAATAATCAGAAGTCCCGTGGCAGAGGGATCGAGCGTCCCACCATGCCCAGCCTTCTTGATGTTGAACATGCGCCGCACTGCGTTCACAACGTCATGCGAAGTCATCCCCGTCGGTTTGTCGACGAGCAGGACACCGTCAAGATTGCTGTTTGAATAAGTGGGAGTCCATTCGGGACGCGGTGGCAGTTTAATAGTGTCCATGATTTCTATCGGATAGGTTGCGTAGGCTTAGCCTTTGACGCGTGTAATTCTGCCACCAAGGGCGGTAATCGAGGTTTCAACCGATTCGTAGCCGCGGTCAATGCTCTCTGCGTTCAAAATGGTCGTCGTGCCTTTCGCACAGAGTCCCGCCAAGAGCAGAGCCATACCGGCGCGAATGTCTGGGCTAGCCATGTGGGTGCCGCGGAGTTGCGAGCGGCCCTTCACGACGACCCGATGTGGATCGCACTGCACGATCTTTGCGCCCATACCGATCAAGTGATCAACGAAATACATTCGACTTTCGAACATCTTCTCGAAGAATAAAATGATACCGTCCGCCTGCGTCGCAAGCACAATCAGCACACTGAGTAAATCCGATGGCGTCGCCGGCCAAATCCCGTCATCAATCTTCGCAATGGCACCAAACATGTCGTCGCCGATGCGGAGTTCAATCTCGCTTGAATCAAAGGTCAAAAGCCCAGAGATGTCGCGCTTCCAAGTCACGCCGAGACGCGAGAAGGGTCTTTGCAAAATTTCAAAATCTTCCTCGACCGTGTCGGGGATCTGAATGCTCCCATGCGTTGCGGCCGCGGCTGCGATAAAACTGGCCGACTCGATATAGTCGGGGTCAATACGAGCGGTCGTTCCGTGTAGCGACTCCACCCCATCGATGACAAGCTTGTTCGTACCGACACCCTCAATTTTTGCACCCATCCCGATGAGCATGCGGCAGAGATTCTGCACATGCGGCTCGCAGGCCACATTGAAGATCTGAGTGCGTCCCTCGGCTAGAACTGAGGCCATGAGCAGGTTCTCCGTGGCGGTAACGCTCGCTTCATCCAGCAGAAGACGTGCCCCTCGAAGTTTGGACGGCACTTTAAATACAAGGGGAAACTTATCGGAATCGATCGAAACACCTAAACGCTGAAATCCCTCAAAATGCGTGTCGAGCCTGCGTCTCCCAATCACATCGCCGCCAGGCGGTGGCAACGTCATGCCACCCATTTTCGCGAGAAGCGGACCTACGAGTAGAATCGAGGTCCGAACGCGGCTGCAAAGCACCGCCGGAAGCTCCGTTGTCTTCAGCCCGCGCGGATCAATCGTCGCCTGCCGACCCAGATAATCAACGGCAACCTGCGCCCCCGTGCTCGCCACCAGCTCCAACATCACTTTTACGTCATCGATGAGCGGAAGGTTCGTCAGCGTTACCGGCGAATCAGCAAGCAAGCTCGCGGCAATCATGGGAAGTGCTGCGTTCTTGTTTCCTGGCGTAAAATGACGCCCTGACAGCGACATGCCGCCTTCTATTACAAATTTCGACATTGATCTACCTAAGAAAGCCCCAAAAGGGAATGTACAAACGGATTCTTTTCGAGAATCTCGGACGGGGAGAGGCCAACCAGCTCATGCGGAAACACAAGCCAACTATCCGTTTCTGCGACAAAATAATCTGGACCGAAATCCGTCTGATTTTGCAGAGGTTTGAAATACAAAGTGGCAATCCTCAGATTCGGCGTAATCCGAGTAATAATCCGCTTCATGATCTTCGCCGTGTGCCCACTGTCGAAAATATCATCCACTACAAGGACATTGCTCTGTGAATTCAATCGCGACAACACATAATCGATGTTCTCAACGATTGGCTCGCCATGCTGCGCGATGCCGGTGTAAGAACTTGTCTTCACAACCGTATGGTAGCAATTCACGCCTTTGTAGTGTAGAAACTCGTGCACCACAATGCCAACCGGCGTTCCACCGCGCCACAATGCGATAATAATATCCGGCACAAATCCAGAATCGTAAATCTGCCGCGCCAACAGAAAGCTGTCGCGCGTGACTCCGTTTGCATCGAGATACACCTTATCGCTCATGGAAGAAGAAATTACGAATTACGAATTATGAATTAGAAGTACCCGATGCCCCATGACCCACTACTTTGCGGCACCGTCTGTCGGCTTTTCAACGTTCTGAGCACGGATCTTAATGTGAAGCTCTCGCAGTTGCTTCTCGGTGACGGGTGCCGGAGCGTTCATCATCAAATCTTGCGCACGCTGGTTCATCGGGAACGCGATCACCTCGCGAATATTTTCGGCATCAGCCAACAACATCACCATGCGGTCGATTCCCGGTGCTATGCCTCCGTGCGGAGGTGCACCATACTTGAATGCACCGGAAAGGGCTGGGAAACGGTCGTAGACCACATCCGGACTGTATCCTGCGATCTCAAAAGCCTTGAGCATGATGTCCGTGCGATGGTTGCGGATGGCACCAGAGGAAAGCTCCACGCCATTGCACACCACGTCGTACTGGAAAGCAAGAATGTCAAGCGGATCCTTTTCCAGAAGCGCTTCCATGCCACCTTGTGGCATCGAGAATGGATTGTGCGAGAAGATGATATCGCCCGTCTCCTCGTCACGTTCGAACATCGGGAAATCCACAATCCAGCAGAACTTAAAAACGTCCTTGGCGATCAACCCCAAGTCACGTCCTAGCTTCACGCGGATCTCGCCAGAAATCTTCGTTGCGGCTGCAGCGGCATCGCACATGAAGAACATGACATCGCCGTCTTCCATGCCACCGCGCTTCGCCAGCGTATCCAGCTCCTCCGGCATCATAAACTTCGCAATAGGCCCCTTGATCTTGTCCGTATCCCAGACAAGATAGCCGAGCCCTCGTGCACCGATCTCTTTCGCATACGACTCCATCTTGTCGAAGAAGCTACGAGGACGATCCTTGATGCCCTTCACTGGAATAGCGCGCACCACAGATCCACTGGCCACAGCCTTCGCAAAGGCACCAAAGCCTGATGTCGCAAAGATGTCCGACACATCACACATTTTAATGGGGTTGCGCAGATCGGGTTTGTCCGAGCCATACTTCAGCATGGCCTCACGGTAAGGGATGCGAACAAACGGACCTTCGGCCATTGTTTTCTTGCCAAATTTGCCAAACGTGGCCTGCAACACCTCCTCAACGATGGCGAAAATGTCATCTTGCGTCGCAAACGACATTTCCATATCGAGCTGGTAAAACTCACCCGGCGAACGATCGGCGCGGCCGTCTTCATCGCGGAAACATGGCGCGATCTGGAAATAACGGTCAAATCCCGCGATCATCAGCAACTGTTTGAAAATCTGCGGTGCCTGCGGCAACGCATAGAACTGCCCCGGATGCACCCGGCTGGGTACGAGATAGTCGCGAGCGCCTTCTGGCGAACTAGAGGTCAGAATTGGCGTCTGGAACTCGTTGAATCCGAGCGAGGTCATCTTGGCGCGAAGAAAACTGATCACCTGCGCACGCAACATGATGTTGGCATGCAGACTTTCGCGGCGGAGATCGAGATAACGGTATTTGAGGCGCAACTCCTCGGGACCCACTTCATCGCTCTCACCGGCAAGATAAAGCGGCGTCAACTCGGACTCCGATTCAAACACCACGTCCTCGGCAACCAGCTCAACAGCACCGGTTGGAATCTCGCCATTCACCATCGACGGCTCACGTACAACCACATTGCCCGTAATGGTGAGCACACTTTCCAACCTCACGTTCGAACAGTGCTCGAAGAACGAGCGGCTGGGATGGACGATAACCTGCGTGCGGCCATAATGGTCGCGGAGGTCTATAAACAAGATTCCGCCATGATCGCGCTTGTGGAAGACCCAGCCCGAGAGGCGAACCTCCTGGCCGGCATGTTCGGGACGCAGATCATTGCAGGTGTGGGTGCGAAAAGGATGCATGTGAAACGACTTTCTGGGTAATGAAAAAATGTCCCCACACAAACCGTGGGAACCGCCGTGTAGATTACTACGAACGCCCCCTGCGAGTCAAGCCGCTACGCAAGGTTGCCGTGAGGTAACGAGGTAATCGGTTCGCGAGGTAATCGGTTCGCGACAGGGGTGTCGGCATTGATGCGCGGATCAGCGAGCCGAAGAGGAAGCCGTTTGAGGGATGCTTCGGCTTGAGAACGTGCGGGTTCTGGGGCGTTGCGCGGCTTTTGCCGCCGCGATGCGCACATGGGCGGCTATCGCCGCCTTCGTCAACGCCCCGTGGCTGTCGTGTGTTGTACACCCATCACCCACCGCCGCCATGAACCTGCCATACCCCTGTCGCTAACCGATTACGGTTGCCAGTTTTTCTTCCACGCATGCAGTATGCACTCTGCGTGAAAACTTCGGAAGAAAGGTTCGCCGGACGCTTACCACACTCTCCCCACGCTAGGGCCTAGGGCCTAAAACCTAGGGCCTCTCTCATTCCCTTCTCCCCCCTAACCCCTAACCCCTAGCACCTAGCACCTTCCCCCACGGGTCACCGCCCCGCGGGCCGTCGCGAGGTGCCAACGGATGCGCTGTGGTGCGGACTTGGCGGCGAACATGACGGAAGGAAGAGGCGATCCGATGCACACTGGCGATGGCACGCCTCGAAATGTGGCAACCGTGCGCGCCCATCGGATTCCGGCTATGCCGGAAAGCGAGCTGCCGCGTCAGAATCGATGCATGGCGAAGCACGCGCCGGGTGGACTGGACTTGTGTCCGTCCGACCGGCGATACGGGCATAGCCAGACGCGATTATCACGCAGTGTTGCGAGCGACGATGGACGTGCACATTGGCGGCAAAGCCGCTCCAACAAACCCAAGTTCCGCCTCCAATGGGATTCGACAAAGCTCGACAAAGCTTTTAGATGGCCTAAGGCCTAAACCCTAAAGCTAAAGCTATGACCTCAAGGCAGTATTTTCTTCTTCCATCCTGTCGTCAGTGGATTCACCATCGCCACTCCTTTGTAGGCGGGGCTTGTCTCGCTCCCGTTGTAAACAACCATGCCTTCATGACAATTTTGGAATTCTGAGCGAAAAAAAACAATGCCTTCCACAAACGAGGTGGAAAAAGTTGCTGCGGATTTGATCTCTACCGGCATCAGCATCCCTCGGTGCTGAACAATCAGATCGACTTCGCGTCCGTACTTGTCACGATAGAAATATAAATCCGGTGCTTCTCCTGTATTCAGAAGATGTTTGTAAAGTTCAAGAATGACATGATTTTCGAAGAGTTCCCCGCGAATCGCACCCCCTTCGACATCCTCCTTTCTCGAATAGCGAGCCAACCATGCGGCAAGTCCGGTATCGGTGAAATAGAGTCGGCTTGATTTGGTCACTTGACAGGTTGCATTTCGAAACCAAGGACGAAGAACCAGAAGCAGATTCGATTCTTCCAGCGCAGAAACCCACGCATGGATCGTCGGGGCGCTGACACCGATATCGTTGGCCATGCTTGACGCATTGAAAAGTTTTCCGACTCTCGATCCGAGTAGGAAAAGAAAGTCAGTGAACGCTTTGCGATTGCGTACCTCCAAAATCGAAGGGAGATCTTTTTCCATATAGGTGGCAACGTAAGAGGAATAGAACCGAGACGGCCGAATGCTCTGTTCATGTAGTCGCGGGAAAGATCCCCTAAAAATTAGATCAAACACATCGACTGGGGTCCCTGACCTGTCTTGCAGGATTTCATCCGTTGTGAAGGGCAGGAGCGTCAGAACGGCCGTTCTGCCGGCGAGGGACTGTGCCACGCCTCTCTTCAACGTAGCCTGATGGCTGCCCGTGAGGATAAAGCGACCTGGGCGATCATCGCGATCGATGTATTCTTGCAGATACGAGAGCAGCTCCGGAATGAGCTGGACTTCATCTAAGATGGCACCCTCTGGAAGTCCCTCTAGAAAACCGCGAGGATCTCCTGTAGCGCGGCGAAGGTTATCCAAGCTTTCAAAAGAAATCCACGGCTTGTCTGGGAAGCACATTCGAGCCAGCGTTGTTTTCCCCGACTGTCTCGGCCCGTAGACAGAGACAACTGGGAATTCCGTGGCTGAAACGAGGAGTTCCTGTTGCATTTCTCTTGTTTTCATGACTCGAGAATACACCTCTTAACATCTAAATGTAAAGTACTATTTTCGATTTAGACATGCCGCGGCTATTATTTCGTGGATAGAATGATAGAATAGTGGGTCGCCGCGAAGCAAGGTCGGGCGACGCGCTCCGCGCTAGCCGAACGCAACTTGGAGGGCGGCAATCCCTTGCCGCCGAATGCGAGAGACAAGGGATTGCGCCCCTCCAGAGGTAAAGCGCAACGCGTCTACAGGTCGATTCGGGTCGAAGGGGCGCAAGCGCCCCGGTCGGGTCGAAACTATCGATATTGTCGATAATATCGATAGTTTCGATCCCAACCTCGTGCCGCCAGGCACACTTCACGTTGCGTCAGCAACACTTCAGGTGCGAAGCACGTTTCATCTGCAGCAACGCTGCAAGCTTCATTCCGACACAGGCCATATACAAGGTACTAGGTGTTAGGGGCTAGGGGTTAGGGCCTAAGGCCTAAAAATTTTAGTGGATTCTCTCGCTTATTGGGGCTATTCTTCTCCCCTCTTCATAATTCATAATTCATAATTTCTTCTTGAACACTTCCCAATCAGCAATCAGCAATCTAAAATCTAAAATTCTCTCCGCGTCCTTTCCGCTTCCCATGCGCTACGAACGCCCCGAGCTCCGCTTCACACTCCGTGACGGCGCCCGTTTCGCGGCTTATCTCCAGTCGATGGGCGTGGACGCCACCAAACTGCTGATCGGTGCCCCCTCCGTCGACGCCGTCACCAAGCCCAGAACCGAGGCCCATTCGGCGCAGCCGCAAAGCATCAACTCGGCGAAGCCGCAAAGCCCTAGCCCTTCTTCCCCTTGCTCCTCCCCCCAATCCCCCTCTGTGCCTCCTCCCTCTCTGTGTTTAAAAAACAACTCGGCGCAGCCGCCACGCCCTAACCCCTAGGCTTCCTTAGGTTCTAAGCCTTAGGCCTTAGCTTTTCCTAACGGCTTACAACTTGCCACATTGATCATGAACTACGTAAATTTACTGTCGGCACCACCCCGTAACGACTCACCTGCCAGGCTAGGGCCTAGGGCCTAAAACCTAAGGCCTCTCTCACGCCCTAGCGTCGCGGTTATGCGGTTATACAGATACCGCTTGCTGAATCCTGAAAAGAAGAGTATTGTCGTAACAAAAAGAACAGAGAAGTATAAGCTTATAACGATTCTAATGTAAAAATAACAATTTCAACATGCGCATGTCGGTCAATTCCCTATGAACGCAAATCGAAAACTGAACGCGATTGGATACGCTTGGCTTACACAGCAATACCGGCTCGATCCGATCCCTCATTTTGTCAAATCGTTCACTTCAAAACCTGGCATCCGGTTAACCGAACACGAGGGGACCCAGAAGAAGGAGATTTACCCGCATACTGTCTATCGGCTAGATTCGGTTCTGGAGCACCTTGATTTTGCGTTAAAACATGAAGGTTTGCATCTGGAACTTATACGAAACCTAATGCCAATGCTTGAATCCGACACGGTCGTGGCGTATGTGCGCGCCACGCCAACCGGTGCGAATGCACGGCGCATCGCCTATCTCTATGAAGCATTCAGCGGCAGAAAACTTCCGCTTCCTGATATCCGCATGGGGAACTATGTCCCGCTGGCAGATCCCCAGAAATACTTCACAGGGACCGTAATAAAACAGCCTCGCTGGAGAATAGACTTTAATCTGCTCCATTCCCTCGACTGCTCGTTCATGCTACGCAAAACCCCCGCCCTCAAACCCGGCCGTGACGATGCCATGCACCAGCACTGTGCCGAACTTGTCGCCGACTTGCCAGCAGAAATCTTTCAACGCGCAGTCCGCTATCTTTATGCAAAAGAAACGCGAACGTCATACGCTATCGAACACGAAACGCCGTCGCAGCAACGCGCCGATCGTTTCATCGCACTTCTGTCACGTGCCGGAAACGACGATATTCTGACCGAGGGCGGACTGACTCGTCTTCAAAACGAGGTCGTCGACCCACGTTTTGTAGCCACAGGATGGCGAGACTTCCAAAACTATGTTGGCCGGACGCTGGCTCCAGGAATCGAGGATATCCATCTGGTTCCTCCACGCCCGGAAGATATGGCGTTTCTGATGCAAGCTTGGCTTGAGACGGCTAGACATCTTGCGAAGTCGACAGAAGTTCCTCCCGTCGCCGCCGCCGCGTTAGTTGCTTGGAGCTTCGTCTATCTACATCCTTTTGAAGATGGAAACGGTCGCATCCACCGTTTCCTGATACACCATATTCTCGCCGCGCGTCACTTCGGTCCGCCTGAGGTGCTACTCCCAGTCTCCGCCGTGCTACTCAATCGACCTGCCGATTACGATGCCTCGCTCGAAGCCTTCTCCGTTCCACTGAAATCTCGTACAAATTACAGCCTAGGTGCGGACGGGACGCTCGTCGTCCACCAAGCGACGATCGATCATTTCCGGTATATCGACTTTACAGCAATGGCCGAAGCCCTCTATGGGTTTCTCGAAGAAACTATCGAGAAAGAGATTCCCGCAGAATTGCAATTTCTCAAATCGTATGAAGCAGCCCGAGTCGCCATGCGTGATGTGGTCGACCTGCCAGAGCCAACTGCCAATCTTTTTTTAAGACTCTGCCTCCAGAACAACGGAAGACTATCAAAGGCGAAGCGTAGTCTCAATAGCTTCGAAAAACTTCATGACGACGAAATTCTTCGCTTGGAACAGGCTGTTTCAGAAGCGTATCAATTGACAATTTCCTGATTACAACGAAGTAAAGCGTTCAGAACGCTCCCACACATTCACATACCCACAAACTCACACAACAGCCGTTAAGCCCTAGGCTTCCTTAGGTTCTAGGCCCTAGGCCTTAGCTTTTCCTAACGGCTTACAACTTGCCAAATTGATCATGAACTACGTAAATTTACTGTCGGCACCACCCCGCAACGACTCACCTGCCACGCTAGGGCCTAGGGTCTAAAACCTAAGGCCTCTCTCATCCCCTAACCCCTAGCACCTCTCCCCTACCCCCTAGCACCTCTCCCCGCCCCCCACATGAACGACATCTCCATCACGCCGCATCTCAAGCTCCGGGAAACGGAAAACTCCCGCTTCGACGACGGCAATGGTTTCGGCCTTCTCGCCCTTCTGAAAACATCGGCGGATGTCTCCACCCTCAGCGCCTCCGAATCTTTCTTCCGACGCTTCGCCCGCGATTGCATCGCCCGCCTCTGCAATGCCGCCGAACCGGACGACCGCGACCTTTCGAAAATTTTCCAATTCATTCGCCCGGATGCGGCCTCGCTTTCATTCCTCGCACTCGACGCCCCGCCGATGACCGGCAGCGAATACTTGTCCGGCGAATTCCTCTCCGCCCTGCTGCGCGATTTCGAAACCGCCGTCCAAGAGGAGTTCAGCACGTCCTCCGGCCCGCTCACCGACTACTTGCGCACGCTGGGCCCGAACTGGAAGCATGTCGGCAAGGTCAGTTTCCACCTCGCCGAAAACAAAGGCGACGCTACCGGTACGCACCCCTTCGCCTTCATGGCCAGTTTCATCCACCGCCTCGGCGACAACGACCACCCCAAGCACCTGCCCCTCGCGGCCGCCCTCAAAGCTTACGCCGACAACCGCGACGCACTGAACGCCCTGCTCTCCCCCATCCAGTCCGCCGCCGAACACAGTGCGCTCATCCGCCAACTCTGGGAGACGCGCACCATCTTCAAGCCCTCCGCCTGGACTGCCGCGGAGGCCTACCGCTTCCTGCAGGACGTGCCCGTTTTCGAAGAGGCGAACATCGTCGTGCGCATCGCCAATTTATGGAAAGCCGCGCCCCCCAAAGCCTCCGTTTCCATTTCGCTGGATGTCGCCAAGAACAGCCTGATGAACGCCAAGGCGCTCCTCGACTTTTCCGTCTCGGTCACCCTCGACGGCGCACGGCTCACGGAACCGGAAATCCAGCAGCTTCTGAATTCCAGCGGCGGCTTAGTCCGGATCCGGGAGCAGTGGGTCGTCGCCGACCCCGAGAAGATCGCCGCCGTGCTGGCGAATTGGCGCGAGGCTCAGAGCCTGGCATCGGCCAACGGCATTTCCCTCGCCCGCGGACTGCGCCTGCTCGCGGGTGCCGACATCTCGGGAAAGGAATCGCCGGCAGACGATGATCGCGAAACGTGCCAGTTCGAAGCAGGCGCTGAACTCAAAAAAATGCTCGCCGAGTTGGCCACGCCCTCCGGCATCACCCTCCCGACTCTCTCCGTTAAGCTGACGCATACGTTGCGGCCTTACCAGTTCGACGGCGTCAAATACCTCTGGCGCACGACCTCCCTCGGCATGGGCGCCTGCCTCGCCGACGACATGGGCCTCGGCAAGACGCTCCAGCTTCTCACGCTGATCACGCTTTGGAAATCGGCCGGACTCCTCAAGGCCCTTCCAGTGCTGCTCGTCATGCCCGCCACGCTCCTGTCCAACTGGCGCGCCGAAAGCGCCCGGTTCACACCCGACCTCCGAATCACGACGCTCCATCCCTCCTGCATGGACAAGGAAGCGATGGCCGCCCTTGAAAAGTCCCCGGCGAAACATCTTGCCGGCTACGACCTCGCGCTCATCACCTACGGGATGCTCACCCGGATGCCGCAACTCGAAGAACTCGATTTCCCTGCCGTCGTCGCCGACGAAGCCCAGGCCATTAAAAACCCGGGCTCGCGCCAAAGCCGCGCCGTCCGCAAGCTGAAGAGCCAACGCCGCATCGCGATGACCGGCACCCCCGTCGAAAACCGCCTCTCCGACCTCTGGAGCCTCTTCGACTTCGTCAACCCCGGCCTCCTCGGAAGCGCCAAGGCATTCGCCGACTTCCAGAAACGTCTGAACAGCGGTGACGACCCAAACGCCAACTACGCCCCCTTGCGCCGCCTCACCCGCCCGTTCATTCTCCGCCGCCTCAAGACCGACAAATCCATCATCTCCGACCTCCCGGACAAAACCGAGGTCAAGGCCTACTGCAGCCTCACCAAAACACAGGCCGCGCTCTACGCAAAGGCCGTCGACTCGCTGCGACAGGCCCTGGAGGAACCCGACGCCTTCAAACGCCGCGGCATCATCCTCGGCTACCTCATGCGGTTCAAGCAGATCTGCAACCATCCCGCCCACTATACCGGCAACGGCGAATTCGACGCCGATTCCAGCGGCAAGTTCCTCCGCCTCGCCGAACTCGTCGACCCCATCGCCGCCCGACAGGAAAAACTCCTCGTCTTTACGCAGTTCCGCGAAATGACCGAACCGATCCACGAACAGCTCACCCGCTGTTTCGGCCGCGCGGGACTCATCCTTCACGGAGGCACCCCCGTCAAAAAACGCGCCGAGCTCGTCAAGACGTTCCAATCCGACGACGGCCCGCCCTTCTTCGTACTCTCCCTCAAGGCGGCCGGCACCGGCCTCAATCTCACCGCCGCCAGCCACGTCGTTCACTTCGACCGCTGGTGGAACCCCGCCGTCGAAAACCAGGCCTCCGACCGCGCCTACCGCATCGGACAGAAACGCAACGTCCTCATCCAGAAATTCATCTGCCGCGGCACCCTCGAAGAAAAAATTGACGCGATGATCATGGACAAGCAAAACCTCTCCGACGCACTCCTCACCGAAGGCTCCGAAAAACTCCTCACGTCCATGAGCAACGACGAACTCATGGACTTCGTCAAACTCGACATCAACACCCTAGACTCCTAACATGTCACGATACGACCGCTACGACCGCTACTCCCGATTCCCGAAATACGTCTCCGTCGCCGAACGTAAGCAGAAGGCGTACAAGACCGCCGCCAAAATGGACAAAGGCGACCTTTCCCCCGTCGTCCTGTCTGGGCATAAAATCTCAAATACCTTCTGGGGCAAGGCCTGGTGCGACAACGTCGAATCCTATCAGGACTACTCCAACCGCCTTCCCCGCGGCCGCTCCTACGTCCGCAGCGGCGCCGTCATCGACCTCAAAATCGCCAAGGGCGCCGTCTGCGCACTGGTCTGCGGCAGCGGACGCACCCCCTACAAAATCGACATCGCCATTGCTCCGCTCAACAAAACCCGCTGGGATGCGCTGAAGAAGCAGTGCCTCGGCAGGATCGACTCGCTCGTCTCGCTCGTGCAGGGCAAGCTTTCCCACGACACCATCAGCCTTTTTTGCGACCGCGATACCGGGATCTTCCCCGCACCGTCAGAAATCAAGATGAAGTGCTCCTGTCCCGACTCGGCCGGTCTCTGCAAACATCTCGCCGCCGTGCTCTATGGCATCGGCGCCCGACTCGACACCGACCCGAAACTCTTCTTCGTCCTGCGCGGCATCGATGAAACCGAACTCATCAACGCCGATGTCCTCGACGTCCTCACCGAAGGCATCACCTCCGAAATCGACGAAGCCTCCATCTCCGCCGTCTTCGGCGTCGACTTCGACACCCTCGACCCCAAGCCCCCTGTGGACGCACCGTCCTCGCCGCGTTCTAAAACCAAGAAAACCACCAAACCCACCACCAAACCCGCATCCTCCACCAAACCCCCCACCAAACCTACCACCAAAACCGCACCCCCCACCAAAACCGTATCCTCCACCAAACCTACCACCAAAACCGCACCCCCCAAGCGCACCACCAAACGCGCCACCAAAACCTCACCAGCATCCGCACCCACTGTAGACGCGGCGTCCTCGCCGCGCCCCAAGCGCGCCCCCAAAGACTAGCCAGCCTCCTCGCGGTAGGGCGCGATCTCCGAGCGCGCCGCGCATTCCAGTTTATGACGCGAAGCCAGGTAGGGCGGTCAGCCCCCTGACCGCCGCATTCGCACGGTAGGGCGCGATCTCCGAGCGCACCGCATTCACCGCGTCCTTGTTTGTCCTTGTTTGTCCGTGTTCCCCGCGCAGCACGGTAGGGCGCGATCTCCGAGCGCACCGCACTCGCCGCGTCCGTGACTGTCCTTGTCTGTCCGTGTTCCCCGCGCAGCACGGTAGGGCGCGATCTCCGAGCGCACCGCATTCGGCATCGTCCGTGTCTGTCCTTGTCTGTCCGTGTCTCTCTCTCTCTTTCTCTCTAGATGCAAAAAGAACAATGGACTTATTTTAGGCTGTGGTATATATTAGTGCCATTTAGAAGCCCTATAAAAGTCTATTATGATAAAGCATAAAACAACCTCTGAACTACTGATCAGCCTTGGACAGAATCTGCGCGACATCCGACTTCGCCAGAACATCGACCAGCGACAGCTTGCAGAACGCGCCGCCGTCGCCTTAAACGTCATCAAGAATCTCGAGGGCGGAAAAGGCGCAACCGTGACCTCCTTTATCAAGGTGCTACGCGCATTAGGCCGTGAAGCTTGGCTTGATACGCTGGCACCACAGATTTCTATCAGCCCGATGCAGATGCTCAAGCAAAAGCCGACGCGACAGCGCGCCTCCAAACGCAAGGAGGCTGACCATGTATAATCCAGTCAAGGCAATCGAAGTCCGGATCTGGGGCCGGACTGCAGGCGCCGTGGCGCTCGATCCCCATCTTGGTTACTTCGCGTTTGAATACGACCCGATGTTCGCAAGGACGGGAATCGAGCTTGCCCCCCTGACCATGCCCCTCTCCCAATCGCATGCGCCCTTTATTTTCACGAACCTTCCTGAAGCGACGTACAAACGCCTACCTGCACTTCTCTCTGATGCACTTCCAGACGACTTCGGAAACGCCCTCATCAACGGATGGATGGCTTCAAAAGGCATAGCGCAAACGGACATAACGCCACTGGATCGCTTGGCCTACATGGGCAAGCGCGGCATGGGCGCATTGGAATTTCATCCCATCCGAAGTCCTGCTGGCGCCACCACGACGGCCATCTCGCTTTCCACTCTCGTCGAAGGAGCCCGACGAGCACTCCATGGAGACACGAGCTCAGACCCCATGGCGCATGCCGCCTTGTCGCAAATCATCAAAGTAGGAACGTCCGCCGGCGGAGCAAGAGCGAAGGCTGTTGTCGCCTTAAACCCGCAGACCGGCGAAATCCGTGCAGGACAGTTCGACGTAGAGCCAGGCTTCGAACACTGGCTTCTGAAATTCGATGGGATGGGCCCTGACAGCGAATTGGGAGGAACGCAGGATTATGGACGCATCGAATATGCCTACAGCCTGATGGCGACGGCGGCGGGCATCACGATGTCACCGTGTCGCCTTCTTGAGGAGGGCGGCCGGGCCCACTTCATGACCCAACGCTTTGATCGTGACGGCAACCGCAAACACCACATGCAAACGCTATGCGCCATGGCGCACATGGACTACAAGCAGAAGGCAAGCCACGATTACAGTCAATTTTTCATGACGATGTCCCGCCTCCACCTCGGCTATGAAGCACGAGAGGAGGCCTACCGACGCATGGCGTTCAACGTCATGGCCGCGAACTGCGATGATCACCCTAAAAACTTTTCATTTCTGCTCCGTGAAGGTGGTAGCTGGGAACTCGCTCCCGCATACGATGTGACTCACGCGCACAATCCGCATGGCGACTGGACCCACCAGCACCTGATGTCAGTAAACGGAAAGTTTTTGAACATCTCACGCCACGACCTTCTGACCCTTGCCGAACGCTTTGCCATCGGCACAGGAGAAAAAGTCCTGAAGCAGGTCGGTGAAGCCGTCTCCGCTTGGCCGGATTTTGCCGAAAAAGCAAAAGTCTCACCCCTAGAGGCCAAACGAATCCGCCAAACCATTGGAATAGTGGAATAATGGAATGATGGAATGATGGAATAAAGGGGCGACGCGAAGCAAGGTAGGGCGCGATCTCCGAGCGCGCCGCTGTCATCTTCAGGTCGTAATAGTGTGCGCAGCACGGTAGGGCGAAGCGCTCCCTGTCTGCGTCGCGAACGCGACAGGCAGGCGCGCTAGCCGCATTCACCGCGTCCTTGTTTGTCCTTGTTTGTCCGTGTTCCCCGCGCAGCACGGTAGGGCGCGATCTCCGAGCGCGCCGCATTCGGCGTCCTGCCGCGTCCACATTTCGATTCGGGTCGATAGTGTCGATAACGTCGATAATATCGACAGAATCGACTTCGCCCAGCTCTCTAAGATCGCTGCGTACTAAGTTGCAGGGAGGTGCGAGGCCCTAGGCTTCCTTAGGTTCTAGGCCCTAGGCCTTAGCTTTTCCTAACGGCTTACAACTTGCCAAATTGATCATGAACTACGTAAATTTACTGTCGGCACCACCCCGCAACGACTCACCTGCCCCGCTAGGGCCTAGGGCCTAAAACCTAAGGCCTCTCTCATCCCCTAACCCCTAGTCCCTTCTCGCCCCCCCTCACGATCCAAGTGAGGCGATGGAAAGCACATGAATCCCATCCGAACGCTGGTGGCTGATCCCCGTGCCCGTAATGATGTTCAGCGATCTCGGTGGCTTGACTTTCCCCGTATCCAACACGGAGACGAGTTTCTGCAGGTTCAACGCCGCCTCCTCGAACTGGCCCGTCCCCAGTTTAATCTCAAACGCGCACCAATCTCCGTTACGTTTCTGGACAATGGCGTCGACCTCCAGGGGACTCGAATCACGATAATGGAAGACACGTGCGTCATTGGCTTGGGCGTAGACCCGAAGATCGTGGATGGCAAGCGACTCGAACAGAAAGCCTGTGAACTTGAGGTCTCCGAGTAGCGCGGCACTGTCTGCGCCGAGCGCGGCGACTGCAAGACACGGATCAACGAAATGCCGCTTGGGAGCCTTACGGAGGGATGCGGAGGAGCGAACATGCGTGTCCCACGCAGGTTGGTTCTCGGTGATCATCAGCCGATCGAGCGCGGCGAGATAATCCGTCACGGTAGGACGTGAAACGTCCACCTTCTCTGTTTCCCCAATGTCAGCGGCGAGCGTCGTCACCTCGACGAGGGTTGCCGTGTTGCGAGCGAGGGAGCGCAGCAGCGCACCGACTTTCTGCGGGTCGCGTTTCTTGCCAGAGACTCGGCTGATGTCAACCTCCGCGAGAAGTTCCACATAAGCCCGGTTGACATCGAGAGCCTGCGTCTCGCTCGAGCCGAGCAACCCAGGGAAACCGCCGATGACAAGCCGTTCGGCAATGGACGCCAGCGCAACGGTCTCGTCGGCAATCTTGAGCCCCTCCCCAGCAAGAAGACAGCCCAAGCTCGCGGTGCCTGTGGAAAAGCCGAGTTCCTGCCAAGACATCGTCCGCATGTCGAGCGTCGTGAACCGGCCTGCGCCCGAGTGTAACCGGGCATCGTCAGCGGGATTCGCAGATCCTGTGAGGATGAACTGGGACTTCTTCCCGCGCTCGTCCACCTCGTGCCGGACAAAATCCCAAAGTTTTGGCTGTTCCTGCCATTCATCATTACTTTACATTTTTTAAGACTTTCGCTTTACATTATATAGACCTTTCGTTTTACATATTTGAGTCAACCCTCCAACATCGTGCCGCTAGGCACGCTTCACGTTGCGTCAGCAACACTTCATGTGCGCAGCACACTTCATGTGCAGCAACGCTGCAAGCTTCATTCCGACTCAGGCCCTAGGC
>CAZKJH010000008.1:0-50583 GCA_964553035.1 uncultured Lentisphaerales bacterium
GGTAAACCCGAAGGAATAAGAGTTGGGAACGTCTCTCCGTCGTTCAACGTGTAACGATGTGCGGATAACGATGTGAGTATGGTGGATGCTGAGATCGGATGGGGGGAACGGAGAATTAGCCCCGTTCCCCTTCCACACCACCGGACGTGCGGTTTTCCGCATCCGGCGGTTGAACCCGGCGGAGGTCATGGGTGTGCCTCCGCGAAGTCCCACGGCATGATAAAACCGTAGCGTTTCAGCGTTTTATTGGAGAGTGCTTGTTGCAGAGCCCAAAGTCGGGCGACGCGCCATGCCCCCAATCCGGTGTATCCAATTCCAAGCGTACGCCCTTTTAGGCCGAGGCGTTTTAACGCGTTGATGCGTCCTCGTGGTGTTTTCCAGCGTAACCAGAAGCATTTACGCATGTGTCGGCGTATCCATCCGCTGAGGTCTGTAACTTCCCGTTGCCAGTCGGCCAACTTGAAGTAGTTCGACCAGCCTAAAATGTATCGCTGCCACTGGTCATGCCTTTGCTACGGACTTCTTTCAGCTCATACCCTTACGGGCACGGCCTTTATGTGGGCAGTCCGTAATCATTGATGTTGATATGCCCGTTCAGCAATGGTAAGAGAATCAGCGACCCCGTTTTTCCGGAGGAACCCAGTCGATGGGGAGATGTAGCACCGCACGGAAGATTCCGTTGCTAACGTAAAAGAGCATGATAAAGCCGATGGTGTAAGAGGCAATAATCAGTCTGCCAGCTCCTTTAATTCCAAACCCGCTGGCGAACCCGGCGCAGAGAGTGGCGACCAGCGCGCCGCAGGAGATAACGATCCGCCAGAGGTTGCCAGCCGTTCCCTGCACGGAGTCTTGCAGTGAAGCATCCATGTGCCCGACACCCAGCATCAACATGTGAACGAATCCGAGCATGGTGCTGATGAACACCAGAAAGCTCACGGCATAGCCGGAGCTGACAATCGTGGCGGCAACTTTGTTGCCAATGGTGGCTTGGTGCGATAGGTAGAGTGCCCGGCTACGTTTGATTGTGGTTTCGACAACACCGTAGGCCCAGCGTTTTTGCTGACGAAACAGATCGCGCGGGGTGTGGGGTACTTCGCTGTCACAGATGACATCTGGACAGTAGGCGATGCGGTAGCCGTGAGTAAAAAGGCGAAAACTCAGGTCTATATCCTCTATCATGGTGCTGGTTTCCCATCCATTCATCTCGACCATGGCCTGCCGCTTGATGAGCATGGCGGACCCACACAGAAAGCAGGTTTTCATAAAGCGGCTGAACAGAGGAAGCATAATGAAATGGGTCACGTTGATGACGCCCGCGCCGAGAAGGGTGGTCAGGCTTTCGTGCACGTCGGTGATATGCCAGCGGGCCTGTACGGCGGCGAGGCCTGGATCGGCAACGGCATGTGCGACTAGTCGGCGCAGAAAATCGGGTTCCGGCAAGAAGTCGGAATCCATGACCAGAATGTAGTCGCCGGTGGTATATCCGTTGACGTGGTTCAAGTTGCCCGACTTGAAGCCGATCCGGTTTGTACGGCGCAAGACTTTGACACGTGGGTGGTCTACGGCAAAATGATCTATTTCCTGCATCACATACGGATTATTGCTGTCGTCTCCCAGCAGAATCTGAAGTTTGTCTTCGGGATAATCAAAAAGCAAACAGCAACGGGCGCAGTCGAGCGCGACGAGTTCGTTGCGCGAGGTAATCTGCACCGTTACGCTAGGCAGGAGTTCATCCACCAGCGGTGGTGCGGCTTTTTTCCGGCGGCAGGCCAGCACAGAAACCAGCGTGCTGACCAGGTAGATGATTGAAATCACCGTGACCAGGGAAAACAGAATTTTTAACAGAAATTCAATGACTTCACTCAGTATGTTCATAGGAAACGGCTCTGGCCGACATAACATTTTGACACAGATCAAATAGACAACAATTCATAGCACACCCAAAACAGAACCCAGACGCAACACTCCTGCTTCAGAGCGTAGCTCGCAAGCCATGCAACGATATACTATGCTGTAATATTATAGCATCATCTCACGGCACACGCCAGTAGCAATAAACCAAGGATGATGCGTGGGGATCGTGGGGAGTTTTATGGTTTAATTTTTACCTTAGTCGAGCCCTAACTCTCCATCTTTTTCTTTTTCCTCTTGTGCTCTTCGGATTGAAAAATCCCCGTCGAGCTTCCGATAATCTCGCATGGACATCTGAAATTTCGCCTTGAACTGGTTTCTCAGACTGTTTTCATTATTATATCCACAACAAGAAGCAAGTTCACCGATAGGCAAATCTGATTCGTCCAACAGCTTGGCCACCTGATCAAGCCGGACATCACGGATCGTAGCCATGATACTTTTTCCGCAAACTTCGTGGAAACGTAAGTCTGCCAGCCGACGCGAAACCTTGAGGTGTCGAACGACATCATCAACGCTGATATCGGACGAAACATTGGCCTGAATAAAGGACAATGCCTTCTGGATCAGCATGCCGGCGTGCGAAATCGGTCGCGTCGATTGGCGCTCAAAAATATGCGATACGCCACACGAAACCGTCATCGGCTGCACCTTATTGTTCGTCATCATCTCATCGAGCAATCGCGCCGCCTGATACCCTTCTTCCTCGAAAGGTGGTTGGATGCTTGTGAGCGGCGGCTGCGTATTGTCACAAATAACGTATTCGTTGTCGATGCCGAGAACGGCGACATCTTCCGGTACGCGAACTCCTACGTCAACAAACAGTTCCAACACCTGTCGTGCCAGGTCATCACAAGCTGCTAACAGCCCCACAGGCTTCGGCAACGCGCTGAGCCATGGAACAAGGCCATCGAGCATCCCATCGCGAGCTGGGCGTGTTGTCGATGATTGACTTGTAAAAACATGGCAGCATTGTTCTTTCCGCTCAATCGCCTCACAAAAAGCGAACTGACGTAGCCGCGACCAAGCGAAACTGCGCGGCATGCCTACATAGACATAACTACGAAACACCCCCTGACTCATCAAATACTCCGCTGCGCAACGCCCAATCTGTTTGGCATCATTGTGCACAAACGCAACATCTTTCGTCCGTGCTCGAAGAATGTCAGCATCGAGAATATCCACAACCACAATTGGCACATCAATCTGGGCAATTTGATTGATGATCTCGGGGGGATCGGGCAGGCTGAAAATCACGCCATCGAAAACGCAGGCACTTTGCGCATTCGAAATGCAGGCAGCGAGATCGTGTGCAGTTCGGAAAATGGAAAAATTCCACCGGGAACCTTGACGCAAATAGCGAAAAATGCCGGCAAGCTTATCCTGCCCGGCTTTGGCAGACATCAGCAACGCAATCAGCACCTTAGGCGACCGATCTATTTTCGCATTTTTCAGTGTCATAGCTCTATTTATACTAAATTCTAAAAGCACCGTCAAATTCCATGAATTTTACGAACGTCCCGAATTCGACGACTGGGCTGCTCAGACAAAACACCTCCTCTCGCTCTTAACAACTTTTTTGCTGGGATCGTGAGTTTTCTTTGCTTGCTATCCCCTATTATCATCTTTCCCTCTATGATATAAATAAGAAGCGAAGAAGGATTGGTATGGAAACATGCAGCAATACGGCAAGAACAAGATGAATAACACCTCGACATTCATGTTAAAAGAACGAACCGCCTTAATCACCGGCTCCAGTCGCGGCATTGGCGCAGCCTTGGCCACGGGCTTGGCACAAGCAGGCACCAACATTGTCGTGCATTACGCGGAAAATGTGGATGCCGCCAATCAGGTCTGTAAAAGCATTCAAGCCTTTGGAGGCCAGGCGGTCTCAGTTCAGGGCGATCTTCGTGATGCAAACGCCGTCGAACAAATCGTGGTGCAATCGCTTGATGCCTTCGGTCGCATCGACATTCTGATTCACAACGCTTCCATCCAATACCGAACCGATTGGCTCGCGATTACGCACGAGCAGGCACTCGAACAGTTTAACGCCAACCTTTTTGCGGCTTTGCATTTGGCTCAACGATTGGCACCGCCCATGGTGGAACGAGGCTGGGGACGCATGCTGATGATAGGCAGTGTTCAGCAGACAGTGCCTCATCCTGAGATGGCAATTTACGCCGCCAGCAAAGCCGCTTTGGAGAACCTGACCCGCAACCTCGCTAAACAACTTGCGCCGACAGGAGTGACGGTTAATACTCTCGCCCCCGGTGTGATCGATACTGATCGCAACAAGTTGTCTCTAGATGATACGACCTACCTCCAGCGAGTTCTCGAAAAGATTCCCGCGAACCGCGTTGGGCAACCCGAAGACTGCGTCGGTGCAGCTTTGCTGCTCTGCTCCGATGCTTCATCCTACATCACCGGACAAACTCTCTATATCGATGGCGGGATGAGTCTCTGACCCACGAATCCGCCAACCCCGAAAACGATCCATACGATGTTTTGAAAACAGCAGGCATAATTCATGGCTAAGAAGATCAATCCATCTGAACTGAAAATTACCGACATGCGTTTTGCGGATATTGACGGTGCGCCCAAACGCTGTACCCTGATAAAGATTTATACCAATCAGGGACTGATCGGTTACGGCGAAGTCCGCGATGCATCGAGCCGAACCTATGCCGCGATGCTCAAAAGCCGTATTCTCGGAGAAAACCCCTGCAACGTTGAAAAATTATTCCGTCGACTCAAACAATTCGGCGGCCCTTCACGCCAGGCAGGTGGTGTCAGTGGCATTGAAGTGGCACTCTGGGATTTGGCCGGCAAAGCTTGGGGCGTACCCGTCTGGCAATTGCTCGGGGGTAAATTTCGTGACGCAATCCGCCTTTACTGCGATACCGACTCGGTCGGTGGGGGACGCGACATGGGTAAAGCGTTAAAAGAACGCATGCAGAAGGGGTTCACTTTTCTCAAAATGGATCTTGGAATCGAACTGCTGATTGATCAACCGGGATGTCTCAGTGCACCGAGCGGATTTCTTGACAAGATGAAGGAATACAAGAAAACTGTCTTTTCAACTCCCGGTGGCTCTATCGACCCACGCGCGATGCGAGGTGAGGCCTACGATTTATTCAATACCGCCCACCCTTTTACTGGCATACATTTAACGGAGAAAGGGTTGAATTTTCTGGAAAATTATCTAGCTGAAGTTCGTCTTGAAATCGGCTATGAAGTCCCACTGGCCATCGACCACCTCGGGCATATTCCGTTGGAGGACTGCATCAAGCTAGGAAGACGGCTCGAAAAATACAACCTCGCGTGGATGGAGGATCCTGCTCCCTGGCAGATGACGTCTCAGTACGTTCGCCTAGCCCAAGCAACCACGACACCGATCGGAACGGGAGAGGACATGTATCTCAAGGAATCATTTAAACCGTTGTTGGAATCTGGCGCACTGGCGGTGATTCATCCCGACGTGCTGACCGCCGGTGGTATCCTCGAAACCAAAAAGATCGGCGATATGGCGGAGGATTACGGGGCTCAGATGTCGATCCACATGGCCGAAAGCCCAATTGCCTGCATGGCGGCTGTTCATGTAGCAGCAGCTACCCGAAACTTTATGTCGTTGGAGGTACATTCTGTTGATATACCTTGGTGGGGAGACCTGATCCGCCCTGCACTGAAAATCAAAGATGGCACTATTGCAGTGCCGGACAAGCCGGGACTGGGGATCGATGACCTCAACGAAGAACTGATCGCACAGAAACTCCATGCCGATTTTCCTGTTGCTTGGGAATCAACCGAGCAATGGGACAAAGAGTGGGCCAATGACCGTCAGTGGTCCTGAATAAAAACTTATAACTGAGGAGCAGAAAATGGATCGCAGAAAAGTATTGGAACCTTTTGAGAAGAAACGTGCCTACATGGATGATCGGATTCTGCACGGAATCGAAACTGGTCGCAAAGGATTCGCTACGCTACGGTTCATGACCCCAGACGAGCAACCGTTGAAAAACGTCCATGTCGAAGTGAAGCAAAAAACGCATGACTTCAAGGTTGGTGCCAACCTTTTTATGCTGGACGAATTTAATAGTCCGGAGCAGAATGAAGCGTATAGGGAGCTTTTCGCATCGGTATTCAACATCGCGACGCTTCCTTTCTACTGGAGCGACCTCGAACCGGAAGAGGGCAAGCCACGCTTTGCAAAAGATAGTCCAAAAATCTATCGCCGTCCTCCCCCCGACCTCTGTTTAGAATACTGCGAGGCAAACGGGATTCAGCCCAAGGCACACTGCCTCAATTATGCGAGTTACATGCCGGGGTGGGTTTCCCGAGAAATCCCTGAGGCAAAACGCAGCTTAGACAAGCGTTTTCGTGAACTGGCGGAACGCTATGCGCAGCGGATCTCTGATTGGGAGGTCACCAACGAAACCTTTTGGAATTTCCTTGACAACCGCGTTCCGTTTTACAAAGAACCTGATTTTGTGGAATGGAGTTTTGAAACCGCAGCACGTTATTTTCATAATAACCGTCTGATCATCAATGAAGCCGCCTCCCGCATTTGGGATCGCGAGCACTTCCTGGGGAGCCGCAGTCTGTATTACATGCAGATTGAACGTGCTCTGAGAAAAGGGACTCGTATTGATTCCATCGGGATGCAGTATCACATGTTTTTCCAGGCAGAGGATGAGCTCGTCAGAACGGCTCCGTTCTACGACCCTGAACGCATTTTCGACGTGCTCGATTGCTATGCTCGATTTGGACGTCCCATCCAGATAACCGAACTGACTTTTCCCACCTACCGTTACGCCTCAGAAGACGAGGAGATCCAAGCGGAAATTCTTCGAAACGTCTATAGCATCTGGTTCAGCCATCCGGCCATGGAGGCGATTGTTTACTGGAATCTTGTGGATGGCTTCGCTCATGGTACGATACAGGGAGATATGACATCCGGGGAAAACTATTATCATGGTGGGCTGGTTCGCCATGACTTCACCCCCAAGCCGGCCTATTTCGTCCTCAAAGAACTTTTTGAAAAAACGTGGCGCAGCAATCTCTCACTCGACAGCGGAGAAATTAATGAACTCATGTTTAAGGGCTTTTACGGTGACTATGATCTCGTCATCACCGCTGGAGAAAAAACTGTCAATAAGACATTTCATCTTGGAAAACAGCACAAAAACGAACTTGATATCGTCATCTCATAAATGACATAAAAAAGGATTCTACCATGCCATCACTAAGAGACATGAAAGCAGTTACAACGAAGGAAGCTGGTCTGATGAAGCTAAACCGTCTCATTGAAACCAGACAGTATATTCCGTCGAAACCATTTTCGATTCCAACCGCGGAACTCTGCAAACGCTACGAAAAACTCTACACCGGATGCATCAACGATGTCATGCGAGAGCTTTGCCTTCTGGATCAAAATCTTCCCAGCGAAATCATGCCGCTGCGCGATGAAATGGTCGTCTGCGGCGAAGCATTCACCGTCAAAAGTGCTCCACAAGTAATGATCGAAGGCGAAATGACGTTCCGCGCCCAGATGCTCGACGAAATGAAGCCTGAAGGCGTTGTGGTCTGGGATACGTCCAGCGACACCGACGGTTCGCTGTGGGGAGGCGTCATGACGGCCACCGCCATGGCCCGTAAAATCCGCGGTGCAGTGATCGCCGGCGGGATTCGTGATACCAAGCAGATTCTTGAACAAAAATTTCCTGTTTTTTACAAATACCGTACTAGCAACGGTTCGCTCGGTCGCTGCATGATTACCCATTATCAGGTACCGGTAAAGATCGGGAAAGTCACCGTGCGCCCCGGAGATATCATTTTCGGTGATATCGACGGTGTGCTATGCATTCCCCGTGAAATCGCCTACGACGTGCTGCTACGCGCGGAGGGAATCGAACGCACTGAAAACGATATTTTCGCCTGGGTCCGCCAAGGAGATTCCATTGAAGAAATCTTAAATAAAGGAGGATACTTTTAATGACGCTAAGAAACACGCTATCGGCCATCCTGCTTTGCATGACGGCGGTTGTTGCTGGCGCGGAGACTGCGTCTCTGCAACTCGCGCAAGAGGGCAGTTCTGGGTACACGATCATCGGGCCTGAAAAACCAACGGCGGTGGACGACTATGCCATTACGATCCTGACGAACTTTCTGTTTGAGAAGACCGGCGCCTCCTTTCCAGTCGTCGCGCTGGATGCAGCTCTTCCGGAAACAAAGCGCATCTTCGTCGGCCTGAGTGCGCCAATGCGGCAAACACTGATGCCCGATCCGCCGCTGGCGTTGGAAGACCAGGAATACGTGTGCCGTAGCGTCGGCGAAGACATCGCGCTCTATGGAGAAGGCATTCACGGCAACTTCCATGCTGTGCTCGACTTCATGGAAACCACGTTAGGGCGGCGCTGGTACACAAGATTCGATCCACCCGTGTTTATGGTCGAACCGAACCTCGTTGTCGTGCCCTTCGAACGCAAGCGCGGATTTGCGTTTGCTTATCGGGGGATACCATATGATTCCGTTTTTTCCTATCAGCAGGGCATGAACATGGGGTTCACGGAGTATTGTTCGGCTGTGCGAGACGCCGCTTGGGTTAAAGAGCGATTGGACGGAACCGTCAACAACGGGCTGATTGAGGGGCAGCAGGCTCAGTTGTGGCTGGATGCGTGTGCCCCTCCCGGCATGGTTTCCGCCAAGTCGACAATCGGCGGACATTGCCTCTTTGGGTACATTCCACCGTATCCGGAAACGTCAGCACATTCGATCCCTCCATTCGACTGGATCGCAAACAAAAATTATTTTAAAACGAACCCCGAATTTTTCACTCTGAACAAGGCCGGGCAGCGGATCAGCGAACATCAGCTTTGCTTTAGCAATCCGACCCTGCGTAAGGAGTTGACCGCAAACATTTTGGAACATATCCGGCGGTCGGACAATCCGAGCCTCATTGTTAATCTGTTTGCAAATGACCAAGACGGACGTTTTTGCGAATGCCCAGATTGCATCAAACTGGAGGAGAAGTATGCCTGTCCCGGTGGGCCGATGTTCGATTACCTGTTCGAGTTCTGCCCCACGCTTGAGACCCAGTACCCAGAGATGACGGTCTTGACGATTGCCTATTTCCAGAAACGGGAGCCGCCCACGCTTCCCGCCGACATGATCTTTCCGCGCAACCTAAGTGTGCAATATTGTACCGTTAGGGAATCGTGTAACCTTGAATGGACTCATCCGGGTAATCAACCCGCGTACGAGGAGTTTCTGCGCTGGAGCAAGCTGGCGCCGCACCTCTGGACGTGGGTTTACCCGAACCCGTTTGGAAGGCGTGGGGCACCCTATCTGCCTTCCGGCATCATTCAACGAATGGTGGCCGATATACGCTTGATGAAACAGGCGAATTGCGAAGGTATTTATTTTGAATATGCCTCAGCGGCGGCCTGGGGAGGAGACGGATTTACCGAATTGCAAATTTACCTTTACTGTAAATTGACGCAGGATGTAAACAGCGATGTGCCAACCCTGATCGCGGAATTCACCGAGTACCAGTACGGCGCAGCCGCATCACTAGCACGAAAATACCGCGACGAGCTTGAGAAGGCACAGCGCGCACTTAAAGTCCGCATGAGTATGTGGCAGAGATCGATCGATTTTTACGGTCAGCACGCTTATCTGTCACTCGAAAACATCCGGCGTTGGCAGGGTTATTTTGACAGAATGGAAAAAGACACAGCGTCGGATCCGCGCTGCTTGGAAAACGTGTGGCGGCTCAGGCGGACGCTTGAGTTCGCCACGCTGGCGCGCTGGAATGATCTCGCTCCAAAATACTCGGATTACTTTGTCGATTATCAAGTTCACAGGGCGCGTCTTGACAGAGGGCGTCCACCGTTCAGAAGTATGCGAGCGGAAGAAAAAGCGGCGGTCGAAGATTTTGAGGCGGCCATCACGCTCAAAGCCTCTTGCAAGGAAAAACCACTCCCGCCACCCTTCGACACGCTGGATCCGTCGCGAGTGCATCGTTTCACGCCCGTCAATACCCAAGATCCTAAGCCAGTAATCGATACCGATGCAGCCTTCGGGTTTGCGGCACTGGTTGATTTGCCGGACATTCCCTTCCACTTTGGGTTCCATCCAGGGGAGGGGTGGGCTACGAGCGATCCGACGGCTTTGCGCCCTTTGCCACCGAATGCCGTGGCAAGTTGGCAGCGAACACAGTCGCAAACCTTTACCTTGCAACGCGCATTAACGCTCCCAGACATTGAGCCAGACGTCTATAAGATGTATGCCCTTAGCGACGTCGAGGTGACACCGAATTGTCAGATCTGGTTTTCTGCCAAAAGCTGGAGCACAACGCTCGCCGTGGGGGCCCGTTTGTATGAAGCGGGTGCCAACAACCACTACGACGTGCATGTCTCGCTCAAGTTTGAAGGCCCCACCTACGGTGGCCAAACGGATAACGACCGTGTGCTTTGCGATCAGATCCTGCTTGTCAGAAAAGCTGATTAAATCTCCAAGAGACAACAGAGTATTAAACTGCTAAATCGTTAATCTATCACAATTCAACGCATAAAAGGAGGATTACACTATGAGCATGAAACTTCGAAAATGTGCCTCAAAGCTTGAGGCAACGTGTCGACGCATGATTCATCGGGGGCATACCCGATCAAGTCCAATTCAAGAGTACCTGTGGAGCCGATGCGGGCTGTCAGCCTTGCTGTTGTGCCTGCTCACGAGCGGCTCCGCTTGGAGCGATCCTGTCACCCGGTATGTCTGGAAGGACAGCCCAAGCCCCAGCGGCAGCTATACGAACTGGGATACTGCGGCGCACGACATCCAAACGGCGATTGATGCAACGCTTACCGGTGACGAAGTGATCGTCCGGGCTGGAATCTACGCGAACGGCGGAACGGCCGTGAGCGGTCTAACCAACCGCGTCTACATCACAAAGGCGATTACAGTGCGAAGCGAAAATAACGATCCGGAAAATACGATCATCAAGGGTGCCTGGGATCCGGTTTTCACCAACGGTCCGGCGGCGGTTCGCGCGGCCTATCTTGGGAGTTCTAGTGCCAAACTGATCGGCTTCACTTTGACCAACGGTGCCACGCTTACGTACATCCAGACGTACAACTACACCCAGCTTTGCGGCGGCGGGGTCTTTGCGGTGGCTTCGGCGACGGTTTCCAATTGCGTAATTGCTGGCAACGTCGCACATGGACTGTGGGAGTATGGTGGAGCAGGTGCCTACGGTGGCACGTATTACAACTGCCGCTTTATTGGTAACCGATTCGTTCAAAAAGAAGGTTATCCGTACGGCGGGGGGGTGTCCCATGGCACTCTCTACAACTGCGAATTAATCGGCAATACGGCTTTAAGCGGCGGTGGTGCATGGTGTGGTATTTTGTACGGCTGCCTCATTTCGAACAATGTTGCATCTTCTGCTTTGGGAACAGACCAGTATGGGACAAGCGGTGGTGTGGGGGGCATGAACGCCGACAACCGGATCTATGTTTACGATTCGATGATCGTCAGCAACCGGGCCGACCGAGGCGGCGGTGCCGGACGCTATTCCGTGTTGGACAACTGCGATATCGTCGCCAACGAAACGCCGATCACACCTGGGCAACAGGGATTCGGGGGCGGCGTCTATGACCTCTCCACATTTTCTTCTGTGGCCAATTGCCGGATCATCGGCAATCGCAGCAACAATGGTGGAGGGATGTACGGAGGCTACGCCACGAATACGGTGTTCGCGCACAATTATACGATCCACTATGGCGGAGGTGCTTTCAACGTGAACCTCGTCAATTGTCTGCTTTACGGCAATCGAGCCAGAAGTGATACAGGCGGCGGCGGCGCTTATGGCAATAAATCCTTAAGTTTGGCATCGAGTACGTTTATCGGCAACACGCCGGATGGGGTTCGCGTGGAAGGTGCCAGTGCGGTCCTGACAATCGAAAACAGCATTATCTATGGCAACGAAATCGACAACTGGAAAGAGAAAAGCGGTGTGCTGTCCTTCGACCATTGCTGCACGACGCCGGCCAAGGCGGGCTGGGATGTCTCAAACATCACGATCGATCCACGGTTTGTCTCCGCAGGCAGCGGCTTCGGTCTGGAACACATCCCCGGGGAATACCAGTTGGGCCCGATGTCACCCGCCCGAAATGTAGGCGTGAACCGACCTTGGATGACGGGTGCCATCGATCTCGATGGAAACCCACGCCTCGACAAGATGGTCGGAACCGTCGACATGGGCTGCTTTGAATATGTTTATCAGGGAACCCAACTTATAGTCCGGTGAACGGGCGCACACGAGGGAATCCAGTATGACTCCGAAAAGGGGTGCTTCCAGATTTTCTGAGCTTTTTAAATTTGCATCTCGTTTATCGTTGATTAGAATTGCTCGGCAACGGTAGTCTTCGCTTGAACCAGAGGCGGTGGGAATGGTATCCTAGGCGGCGTGCTAGAAAAGCTCTCAGTCAAAGATATTGCTGTGGTGGAACGTGCCGAAATCACTTTCGGGCCGGGCCTTACGGTTGTTACCGGTGAGACAGGCGCAGGGAAATCGGTTCTAATCGGCTCGATCGATTTGCTTTGCGGTGGTCGAGCGGATCATTCGATCATCCGGCACGATGCCCAGCAGGGGTCTGTGATGGCCGAGTTTTTACTGACGCCGGAAATCATTGCCCTCGTTGCGCCAATTCTAGAGGAGTCTGGAATCGATCCATGCGAAGCGGGTGTCCTCATCCTGCGCAGAACCCTCTCGGTGTCAGGGTCAGGACGCTGCCTCGTCAACAATAGTCCAGTAACCGTTCAGACCTTACGTCGCATCGGCGAGCTACTCGTGGACATGCACGGTCCTCACGATAATCAGTCCCTCCTCAATCCGCTTTTTCAACTCGATGCACTGGATTCCTTCGGACACTGCCACGGGCCGCGCGAGGCTTTCTCTACGATCTGGCGCGAACGTCGCTTGCTCTTGCAGAAGCGCGAGACGCTCTCAGGAGACAGTGCTTCCGTGGCGCGTGAGCTTGATCTGCTCAAGTATCAGATCAAGGAGATCGGTGAAGCAGAACTTTCTCCCGATACTGATGGGGATGCACTTGTTTCTGAGCACACTGAATCTGCCAATGCTGGTCAGCTTCTGGAGTTGGGTACAGGCGTGACGCAAATGTTGTCAGAAGGTGAGGGCTCGACCGTCGATGTGATGGCGATCGTGATCCGGACTATCGAAGAGATGCAGCGTCATGGGTCGGCTGAGTCCAGGCAGTGGCTTGAAGAAGCTCGATCAGCGTCGATCCAGCTCAATGAACTTTCCCAAGCGATTTCCTCGAATCTTTCCCGCATTGACGCCTCGCCAGAACGCATGCAGCGGCTTGATGAGCGCATGACGCTTGTCGAAAAGCTCAAGCACAAATACGGTCGGACGATTGAAGCTGTTCTGCTCTTCTACGAGAAGGCACAGCTCCGCGCTGGCGACTTGGAATCACGGGGTGAACAGATTGCCGCCCTTGACGTGAAGATTGGTGAGATCAACAAGCGGCTCGATGTTGCCGCCACGGCATTAACTGCAGTGCGTGTGAAGGCCTGTGGAAAGCTCGCAGAAGCTGTTTCGAAGCAACTGTCTGATCTCGGCCTTCCGCATGCGGCCTTCCGCATTGATTGTTCACTTACTGCGACCGATCGTGAAAGTGGACGCGACGCTGTAGAATTCGGATTTGCTCCTAATCCCGGCGAAGCGATGCGTCCGCTCCGCCTGATCGCCTCGAGCGGTGAAATTTCGCGTGTGATGCTTGCGCTTAAGACGGTGCTGGCCGAGCACGATAAAACACCGGTACTCGTCTTCGATGAGATCGATGCGAACGTTGGCGGTGAAATCGCCAACACGGTTGGTGCCAAGCTCGCCGCTGTTGGGAAGACGCATCAAGTCATCTGCATCACGCATCTGCCACAAGTGGCAGCGTGGGGACTCTGCCACCTCGCTGTAACGAAGCAGGTTGAGGATGGCCGTACGCAAACGCACATTCGCCCAGTCAGCGAAAATGATCGCGTGAATGAAATTGCCCGGATGCTAGGCGGTGCCGATCTCACCTCTGTTACGCTCGATCATGCGCGCGAGTTACTTGAGAAATCACCGCGCTAAGCGATAAGCCAAAACTTTCACTGGCTGCATCCTCTGAGGTCGATTGGCCATACACCAACGACTTCAGTGCCCTTTGTGAGATAGTATCGATCAAAGAGATTGACGGTGGGATCGCAATGGGAGGTCACAAGTTCTAAGACTGTTCCAATGGATGGAATCGCAATGTTCTCCGGGCAAAGGATCTTTCCATACTCATCGCCGAACCAATCATAGACCATACCGGAATGCTCAGCACCCATGACGAGCGGCACCCCGCCGTCTTTGTAGAGCGACTTCAATCCGGCATCTACCGTGACGAACTCGCTTTGGTTTGTGCTCACAACCGTTGTCAGCAATCGTAAGGCGGGGTCAAATGGCAGACCTTGCGCCGAGTCCTCTGCCCATCCGATGGCAAGATACTCTGCATCCATGCAGGTGTATGATCCCGATTGAATCTCAGTTATTTCAGGAATATCGAGATCAATGTCGAAGGTTCCGGTTCCGGAGGAACTGAAGATCGTGCAGGTGCTCGCAAGGTCCTGCAATCTGTGAAATACGGGAACCACTTCCTGTAGTTGTTTGTGTGAAGCGGCTTTTCTGGAATCATACGAACGGATATGTTGTACTTGTCCGGCGTATGCCTGTATCCCCCTGAGCCGCAGGGTCGGGCGGGAAAGGATATGCGTGGCTAGTTCCATCGCATCGGATGGCTTTACTCCAGTGCGACACAGTCCGACATCTATATCAAGAAGGACATCCATCGACATTCCTTTCTGGCGCAATGCCGCATCAAGCAAATCAACACTATCCCGGTGATCAACAACCGTCATGAGGGAAGGAGATTCGGTTAGAAGGCCGACAAGCCTCGTGATCTTCTTCGGTGTCGCGACCGGCCCGGTGATTAGAATTCCCTTAACACCGGCTTTCACCAACGCGTCGGCTTCGGAAACCTTTGCAACGCAAATACCACTTGCCCCGATCTCGATTTGCATCCGCGCTAGAGATGAGCACTTGTGGGTCTTTGCATGAGGGCGCAGGGTTTTGCCGGCCCGGTTGACAGAACCTTGCATTTTCTGAAGGTTGCGCTCAAGGACAGTCAAGTCCAGCACAAGGCAAGGAGTATCGAGATCACACTTCTTTTTCATTTTGTCCTTTATTTGTGTTGGTCTTTTTCATCAGACCACGATTTGTCTGACGTTCAGGACGGAGGCTTCGGCTTTGCGAAGCGACAGGTGGAAGCCGCGGACTTCGATTTCGATTGGGTCGCCGAGAGGGGCCTCGTGGATAAAACGTACTTTGGCACCTCTCGTGAGTCCGAGTGCCAACAACTTGGCCCTGTATCGTCTTGCCGTTGTACTGTCAATGCCTTCTCCTTCGGCTCCGTATCCTGTCACGACGGCAACCTGTCCTGATTTTAATTCGCTTAGTGTCATTATCGCTGTTTCCTGAAAAAGAATCCTATTCTAAGCCATGCGACGAGAAAAGGCTAATTGAAAAGTAAGAAATCTATAATGCTTTCTTGACCTTGGCGGATAAAGTAGCTAGAATTGCGCCGTTTATTAGATCATAGCAGGCAGTGCAGAGGTGAAAATGAGCGATGGCGACATGGAAGCAAGCTTTCTCGAAGGACTGACTCTCTCCCCCGATTGGGCGAAAAAGTCTTCGGATAGCCAACAAGCAAATTTCAACACGTACACATCTCGAGACGATCGGGACTCAAGGGACTCTCGTCCGAGTCGCGGCGGTTCTCGTTACGATCGTGGCCACGATGAAGGTCGTGGCTCGCGAGAGGAACGTCGGCCGCGGCCACAAGGACGGGACGAACGTCCGGGCTTCGTAGACCCGCGCCGTGAACTACCCAGTGTTCCCGTGGCAGCAAGTCCACGCAGGGAATTTTCTGCCCCCCAGCGGTCGTTTGAAGATCGTCCTCCTCGTCCGGAATTCCGTCCGTATGATCGTACGCCGCCACCACCCGTTCCCTTTGAGATTCGGTTTCTACCCGATCAAAAGGCACTTTCTGTCATTGCGCATAAAGTTCAGGGCGGTCATCGTGCTATCCCGTTGCGTGATTTGGTGAAGTTGTTTTTCGACAATCCCGACTCGACTGAAGTTCGGTTGGAGTTCGATGCCGAGAACAAGGACAAGCGTTTTCACCAATGTGGCAAGTGTGGCTGGTTTGCGCTAAGCGAAGACGAAGTTCGCGC
Source organism: uncultured Lentisphaerales bacterium (assembly GCA_964553035.1). Taxonomy (GTDB): domain Bacteria; phylum Verrucomicrobiota; class Kiritimatiellia; order RFP12; family UBA3636; genus JBBQIY01. Next base: position 16,246 of record CAZKJH010000008.1, read on the forward strand.
CCATGCCATTACTGCGCACTTCTCCGAGTTTTTTGATTCCGAGGAGATTACGGTTGATCCGCCTTCCGGAAACTTCACGTCTGTGGCGCGCTGTGGCTTTACGGGCAAGCTTCTTGCTCCGCCGAACCACCACAGCTACAACAAGAAGATCCTGTGGATGCTCCGAACCGAGTGCGCAGGCAAGTCGGAAGAAGCGTACCGCTCACGAATCGAACTCGTCAATACTCCTGAAGCGATTGAGCAGTGGAAGCAAGAATCTTCAAAGCAGACTGTTTATTTTCTCAAGCCGCAGACCGAACCCAAAAAGAAGGGCGAACAGAAGAAGCCCACAGAGGTTGTTCCAGAAGGCGACTCTATTCAGACTGCCGAACCGGAACAAGATACGGGGCAACCCCAAGTTCAAAAGATGTCGCTCGAAGAAGCCGAAGATTTCTTCAGCCGCAGCATGCTTCCTAAGATGCTCCGGTCTGAGCGTCAGGTCACGTCTACGCATACTACCGCCAAGACGATCACAGACCCCAGCTTGGTAAACGCAATTTCCCGTGCTTGGGATCGTGAGCAAACGATACAGACTGCATCGCTTTTCTTTGCGGTTCGCGGTGGTCTGCGTAGCCGTAAGCTATCACTCTTCCGAGCCTCGAATCCACGACGCGAGGAGTTCGTGATGCACAAGGCACCGACCCCTCTCGGTACGACGGCTACCGTACCTGAACTGACGAAGATCATCGACTACATTACCGAGCATCCAGGATGCACCAAGACCGAGATGCTGGCCGATCTGATTCAAGCTGATTCAGCGCCCGAAGCGGCCGAAGGTATTCTCAAGCAGATAGCGTTTGTGACCGAACGTGCCTACGTCATCGAATATTTCAATGGCGTTCTTGCCTTGGCTGCCGAGCATCCGTTCTATGCCGATCCGGCAAAACGGAATGCAAAGGATCAGCGTAAAAAGGCAGATAAGCCAGCTCCTAAAACAGAAAAGCCAGTCGCCTCCGAAAAGACTCAGGCTGCAGAAGAAGTACCAGTAGTGCTGGCTGAACAAGGTGTGGTAGAAACACCCGCTCCTGTTGTGACTGCGTCTGCGCCTGTCGTGGAGGAATCTGTACCTGCTGTCGAGGCACTTGCGCCAGTCGTTGAGGAATCTGCGCCTGTTGTCGAGACGCCTGCGCCAGTTACCGAGGAATCAGAGCCTGCGAAAGATGCTGAATGATGGAGTAATCCAGTTTGATGAAGCAGGATATGCTGACGGATTTATGAATAAGTTGAGCGACCATGCTTGAGAGTTTTCTTATTGTAGGCCATCAGGTTGTCATCCTCTTCATTCTCATCGCCATCGGGTTTATCTGCAATAAGACGCGACTGTTGAAGCCCGAGGCAGTCAGAGGCATGACCGATCTCGTGCTTTATGCGGTGGCACCTTGTCTGCTCATCATCTCATTTCAGCGCGAATTCAATCGGCAGATGTTGGGCGTGTTGGGCGTGGCTTTTTTGGTTGGCCTCGCCTATCATCTCCTTAACGTCGCTTTCGCCCATACTGTGGTTCATGATCCCGCCGATCGTCGCAAGAGGGTTCTGCGGTTTTCGCTTGTGTTTTCGAATGCGGGTTACATGGCGATACCCTTGCAGCGGGCGTTGCTCGGGGAAGATGGTGTTTTCTACGGTGCAGCGGTGATTGCGGTTTTCAACTTATTTCTCTGGAGCTATGGGCTCGTGCTGATGAGTGGCGAAAACCGCCATGTTACTGCCAAAAACTTAATTTTGAATCCCGGTGTTATTGGTGTGTTCCTCGGATTTATTTTTTTTATCAGCTCCGTGACGCTTCCCACGCTGGTGGTCAAGCCTATGCAGGCGATGGCCGAATTAAACACGCCATTACCGATGCTTATTATTGGCTATTACCTCGCGGATGCGCACTTCGGTCGGGTTTTGAAAGATGCTCGAGTATACTGGGTCATGTTTCTTCGGCTTTTGGTTGTGCCGCTACTTTTGCTCGGGCTGATGTTGTTGCTGGGCATCCGCAATCAGACCATGGTGGTGGCTTGTATCATCGCTGCTAGCGCACCGACCGCAGCCGCAACCACCATGTTTTCGGCAAAATTTGGCCAAGACACCATTCTCTCAGTTGGCCTGGTCTCGTATTCGACACTGATCTCAATTATCAGCATGCCGCTAGTTGTAGGCTTGGCGCGTTATCTGACGCGGTAGTCGTATTTAGAAATGTCGTATTTAGAGATTGACTTATTGGTCAAATATGATGTAATGTTGTTTTCCGAATTGCGATGTGGGGCCGGTCAGTCCGGTTTCCGCGTCTTTTGTTATTTGACACTACTACGGATCGTCCGTCACTGGAATTGAGGTAAGAATGAACAACGAATTGCTTACTGTCTTGAGTTATCTTGAGCGGGAAAAAGGCATCAGCAGAGGCGTTTTGATCAAAGCTGTTGAAGGGGCCCTGCAGAACGCCGCCAGAAAAAGCCTGGGGACGTCGAGAGACGTTCGTGTTTCAATCGACCCACGAACGTGCGATATTTCGACGTACCAAACACTCATCGTCAGCGATACGGCGACGGGTATCGATTTTATCACGCTCGAGAAGGCGAAGCTCATCAAGGCCGATGTGGAGCTGGGAGACCAGATCGATGTGAAAGCGGCACCGAAGGACTTTGGGCGAATTGCGGCGCAGGCGGCCAAGCAGGCTCTGATGCAGAACATCCGCAATGCGGAGCGCGACGTTGTTTACCAGCGTTATCTTTCGCAGGTTGGCAAGATCATTTCTGCCACGGTTAAGCAGGTGACGCGCGGCGATTACATCTGTGAGGTCGATGGTGGCGGTGAAGCCATTCTGGATTCGAAGAACAGGTTGCCCACCGATAATTTCGATCAGACCGAGCAGTTCCGCGCTTTTCTCCTTCGCGTTGAAAACGAGAAGGATCAGAGTACCCCGAGCATTGTGCTTTCGCGCAGTGCGCCTGAATTTGTGAAATCCCTTTTTGTTGAGCAGGCCACCGAGATCAAAGATGGCGTCATCGAAGTCATGGGGACAGCACGCGATCCTGGGTACAGGACGAAGATGGCTGTTCGGAGTCTTGATCCGAAGGTTGACCCTGTGGGAGCCTGCGTTGGCGTACGCGGTAGCAGGATTAAGCCCGTGATTCAGGAACTCAACGGCGAGAAGATCGACATCGTAGAATGGAGCGAGGATATTCGCGTATTCGCTATGAATGCCCTCGCGCCTGCCAAGGTCGAAAGCATCAAAGTTGGAAAGGATACGGACGGGAAGAACATGGTTATTGCCACTGTTCTTCCGGAGAATTATACGCAGACTATCGGGAAGCACGGACAAAACGTCCGCCTCACGGCAATGTTGCTGGGATGGAAGGTCAAGGTCGAAAAGACTGAGGCACCAAAGAGTTTCGAAGAAAGGGTTCGCGATGCGATCAGCGGCCTTTCCGCGTTACTTGATATACCTGCGGACGTTGCTGAAACCGTGTTCAACATGGGATACCACTCACCAGAGGGCATTACGAACGTTCCTCTCTCGGAGTTTACACAATTTACAAATTTGGAAGATGATCTCGCCAGCCGTATCTGGAACAAGGCTGCTGAGCACATCGATTCCAAGAATATACCACAAGAATGAGACTGTCTGAATTAGCCAAAGAACTGAATACCTCGTCGCGTAACCTGCTCAAGCAGGCCAAAAACCTCGGCTTGGAAGTGACAACGTACGTTGCCACGCTGGACGCCGACGATGAGAGTGAATTGCGTACTGGCTTCAAGCTGCGTTCGTCAATTGATACTGCCGACGATGAGTTGGCAATGCGCCATGCCTTGGAGGCGAAGCGCGAGGTGGCTGCTACGGTTGCCTCGAAAACACTTGCCGAAACGTCCAAGGGGCTCGCCGAGGCGATTGCGCTCGCGAAGCAAATCCAAGAAGCTCGCAACGCTCGTGAACATGGGGCGGCAGTGCCGCCAGAAGCGAGTGTGGCTCCCATTGCTGAGGCGATGGCCACTGCTGAAACAGTGCCTGTTGTTGAAGCGGCTCCTGTTGTTGAAGTAGCCCCTGTTGTGGTGGCTGCTGAGGCTCCGGTATCGGTACCGGAAATCCACTCTGCTCCTGTGGCCATTGTCACTACACCAGAGTTACCCGTTGTCTCGGCATCTACACCGCCGTCGCAACCCTCGTCGCAACCCTCGTCGAGAACCGATAGCACGAGCATGTTGCGGAACCTTCCGCAACGCCCCATGCAGGAGCCTCGCCCTGAGGTAACCGTCCAGCAAGTCGCTCCAGTTGTTGCCAAGCCTCTTGAAAAGGTGGAGGTCGCTGCGGCTGCACCGACTGTTAATGGCAAGACAGAGGCCGCGAAAGCGGAGGTTAAGAAAGACAAGCGCACTCCTCGTCCGATGCATCCGGTTGACGAGGAAGACGAAGCCGATGTCCTTCCGCGTAGCCTATCGAAAGTTGCCCAGCCCAGCCCAGCGCGCATACTGCCCACCCGTCGAGGTGAAGAGCATGAAGTGCGTGGTTCCCACGACAAACGCGGTCGACTCTTGCCTGATCGTGGACAGAAGAGATCCACCACCGCGGAAGAGGCCCCTGCGGATCCTAACGTTCTCCGCCTTCATGGCCCGATTCTCGTTAAGGATCTTGCAGATAGGCTTGGCACACGTCCGAACATCATTATTACGCAACTCATGAAAGTCGGCATCTTGGCTTCGATCAACCAGAGTGTGGATCCCGAGACGGCTACGCGCATTGCGAGCCTGCACGGGTTCACCGTAGAGCAAGAGAAGTCGAAGCGTTCCGCTGATAATCGTTTGGTACTCAAGAGTGCTACTGCGGACGACGACATTCCCGAGGATCGCCCCGATCAGCTCATTCCGCGTCCTCCGGTCGTCACCTTTCTAGGTCACGTCGATCATGGCAAGACCTCGCTCATGGATCGTATTCGCTCTGCGCATGTGGTGTCCGGCGAGGCGGGTGGCATCACGCAACATATTGCGGCGTACACGGTCGATGTCAACGGGCAATTGATCACGTTCTTAGATACGCCGGGGCATGCGGCGTTTTCCGCCATGCGCGCTCGGGGTGCTCACCTCACGGATATCGCAGTCGTGATTATCGCGGCTGACGATGGTATCATGCCGCAGACGAAGGAGGCGATCCAGCATGCACGCACTGAAGGCGTGACGATCATGATCGCCATCAACAAGTGCGATAAACCCGATGCAAACCCGATGCAGGTGATGCAGCAACTTCAAGGCGAGAGCCTTACGCCTGAAGAGTGGGGTGGCGACACCGTCGTCTGCCAAGTTAGTGCCGCTACAGGCGATGGTGTTGGAAATCTCCTCGACATGATTCTTCTGCAGGCTGAGGTTTTAGAACTTACCGCCAATCCCGCTCGCCGTGCAAACGGCACCGTTATCGAAGCAGAGATGAAACCCGGCAGCGGACCCATCGCCAGCGTACTGGTCACTGGCGGAACGCTCAATATGGGCGATGTCATGCTCTGCGGCGAACAGTATGGCCGCGTACGAGCGATCATCGACAGCAATGATCGCAGGGTCAAGTCGCTCAAACCTTCTGAAGCAGGACGCGTTATGGGTCTTTCTGGCGTTCCAGAGGCTGGTGCAGAATTCCGTGTGATGATCAATGAAAAACGTGCGCGCGATCTTGCTTCCGAATACGCCCAGCGGAAGAAGGAAGAGATGCTCGGTGGCGTTACAAAAGCACGTTCTGTTGATGATATTTTTAAGAAGATGCACGAAGCCGACACGCTTGAACTGGGTATTATCCTGCGCGCCGATGTGCAGGGATCTGTGGAAGCGGTTACAGACTCGATTCTTCAAGTTAAAAGCGAGAAAGTCGTTTGTAATATCATCCAGGCCAGCACGGGTTCAATCTCTTCCAATGATGTACAGCGTGCGGCGAATAGCAACGCCATCATCATCGGATTCAACGTCTCGCCGGAATCTGGAGTTAATGCAGAGGCACGGCATTCGGACGTACGCGTTAAGACCTTCCGCATCATCTATGAACTGCTCGACTACGTTAAGCAGGAAATGCTCGATCTTATTCCTGTGGAACACCGCGAGATTGTTCGTGGACACGCACAGGTTAAGCAGGTTTTCACCCTCAATCATGTCGGCGTTGCTGCTGGTAGTATTGTTCTGGACGGCGTGATGACCATGACTGGTAAAGCCCGGGTGCTCCGAAACAAGAAGCTTATCCACACAGGTGGATTTTCTTCTATCCGCCACTTCAAGGAAGAAGTCAAGGAGGTCACGCAGGCGCAGGAGTGTGGTATTCTTCTCGCGAACTTTGAAGACTTCCAGGAAAACGATATCATCGAGTGCTTCTCGTTTGAGGCTTTGCCGAAGACGCTGTAGGCTCTCTACGGTTTTTTCCGATCCAACGTGGATTTCCCGGCGGCAGAATCCATCGCCGCAGGAATCTTCGGTCTATTTCAAGGGGGTACTAAAAAAATGAGCATAGACAGAATCAAACGTGTCAACGAAATGATCCGGCGCGAACTGGGTTTGGCACTTTTCCGAACCGGTCAAGGCGAGGATGCAGAGGTTGGGAAAATTTCATTCGTAGATGTGGCTGTGGCGCGCGACCTCCGGGAAGCCTCGGTGCAGGTTTCCATCATGGGCACTGAGGCGGAAGCCGAGGTGTTGATGAAATGGCTCCGGCGTCACCGTGTCGATTTTCAAGCACATCTTGCAAAAACGATAGCGTTGAAGTACACTCCTAAACTCTTTTTTAAGCAGACTCAGTCTATTTTAAAGGGTGACAAAGTCCTGAGCATCCTCAGCCAGATCGTAATTCCCGAGGATTCGGATGATCCGGCAGGTGATGCGCAAGGTGAATCAATCAACGAGCATAATGATAAGGAGAAATAGAATGAAAATTGCGGTACTTGCATCGACTCTGGTTATGGCTTATACCTTCACGTTTTCAGTATCAGCTCAAGAGATTCAACGGCCTGTTCTGGACATGCCGTCTTCTCCAGTCAAGTCGCTAGCCGGAAAGAAGCCGGGAGCATCCCCGGCACTCGGAGCACTTCCGCGTCCGCTTCCCCCTGAGGCGTTTACGACACCCTCGAATTATCTTCTCATCCTGAATCTGGATGGGGCGGTCGAAGACTCTTGGCTTGAGGAGGAATGCGAGCTGATAAAAAAACAGCTTCGCGTTTTGGTTCTCGCTGAAAAAGCAGAAGGTAAAACAGGAAGCGATCCGCGCAAGTTCATTGAATCTGTTCGTGCTAAGCACGGTGGCAAGGCGAAGATCATCATCGTCTTATCGAAGGAGCCCGGCCTCACGCCAATTCTCACGGCGCCATACGAATACTGGGTCGTAATGGATGCAGGCTGGGTGAAGGCTGGCGGCGGTGACGACGCAACGGTCAATCTCCGCATGGGCAAGCGCCTATTTCAGGCACTCGGGCACTGCATTGGTGCCGGTTACCGTCAGGAACGCGAAGCCGTGATGCGCTATACGCCAACGCCAGCGGCACTCGATGACTGTCTTTCGCATGGCTTTCATCCACTCAACAGCAATATTTTCTTCATCATACAGAAGGCGATTGGCTTGGATGATATCCGCATCCGCCCACGCAAAGAATTGATTGAGATGGGCATTCTCAAGCCTCGCGTCCCCAGTGAACCGGTCGCCGATATACCTGCCGAGCCAGAAGTTACTGGGAATTAACTCCTGCCTAACGCCTCGAGTTTGTTGAGACAATTTCAATCAAGAAAACTTCTGCGCACACACGACCCACTCAAGGATCCTCATCATGAAACTTCCCGTAAGCTGGCTGGCTGAATATATTGACATTTCAGATATGTCGATGAACGACCTAGCCGACCGCATTACATTTGCCGGTATCGAAATAGAAGGCATCGAACACGTTGGCCCCTGCTTCGACAACATCGTGGCGGGCGAAATCCGCTCCTGCGAGTCGCACCCAAATTCCGACCACCTGCATGTCGCCAAAGTCTTCGACGGCGAACGCGAAGTCCAAGTCGTCTGTGGCGCCGCAAACTGCCGTGCTGGACTCATCACACCCTTCGCTAAGATCGGTGCCGTCCTGCCGGATGGCATGACAATCAAAAAGGGCAAGCTCCGCGGCGTCGAATCCTTTGGCATGCTCTGCTCTTCCCGCGAACTGGGCCTTTCTAGTGAGCACGAGGGCATCATGGAAATGGATGCGACCCTCAAGCCAGGCACGCCGCTTTCCTCGCTGTTCGGTTCTTCCGAAACCGTGTTCGAGGTCGAAATCACCTGGAACCGCTCAGATTGCATGAGCATCATCGGCATCGCTCGCGAATTCGCCGCCATCCTCGGTCGCCCGCTCAAAATGCCAGGCATCGATTTCCCCGTAACCAGCCAGAAAGCATCCGCCCTCTGTAGCGTCACCATCGCAAACTCGGTCGCCTGCCCGAACTACAGTGCCCGCGTCCTGCCCCATGTAGAGCGCCTCTCCAGCCCCGAGTGGATGCGCAAGCGCCTCGAGCTCTGCGGTATGCGGTCGATCGACATCGTCGTCGACGTCTCCAACTACGTCATGCTCGAGTGCGGACAGCCGCTCCACACCTTCGACTACACCTGCGTCTCTGGTCACGCCATCCACGTGCGAAATGCAGCCGAGGGCGAGAGCATCAAAACCCTCGACGGCATCGACCGCAAACTCGACCCCTCGATGCTAGTCATCGCCGATGCCAGGTCCGCGCTGGCCATCGCGGGCATCATGGGCGGCGAAGGCAGCGAAATCAAGCCCGGAACTTCATCCGTCCTGCTCGAAAGCGCGAATTTCGTGGCTCCGTCCATCAAGCACACCGCCACCGCGCTCGATATGCGCACCGAGTCGTCACATCGCTTCGAACGTGGCGTCGACCCCTTTCTCACCGACTGGGCCAGCCGCCGCGCTTGCTCGCTGCTATGCCAATTCGCGAACGCCACCGTCGCTGAAGGCATCGTTGAAGCCGACACACGCTCTATGGCTCCTGCCGAGGTCGAACTCCGCTTCAAACGCGCCTGTAGCGTCATTGGCATGGAAATCCCCGCCGCACGACAGATCGACATCCTGACCTCGCTCGGCTTCATCCTCATCGCCCAAAACGAAGACGCTGCCGCATTCGAAGTGCCGAGCTTTCGCGTCGACGTGGACTGCGAAGCCGACCTCGTCGAGGAGGTGGCGCGCATGAACGGTCTCGAGGCGCTACCCGAGGTGCTGCCCGCCACGACTATCGTGCCGGATGCGAGCGATGCCCCTGCACGTGCCGCCACAACCTGTCGTCATGCGCTGATCTCCCTCGGATTCACAGAAATCCTGAACTACAGCTTCACTTCCTCCACGCTACTCAACGCCTTTTCGTCGACAGCCTCAGAAAAGCGCATCGTACTGCCGAATCCAGTCAGTGCGGATTATGCCATCATGCGCGATTCGCTGATCCCACACATGATCGACACTCTGGGCTACAACCATTCGCACGGCACCCAAACCGCCTCACTCTTCGAGATGGGCCGCGTCTTCTTCAAGGACGACAAAGGCGTACTCAGCGAAGAAGATCGCGTTTGCATCGGCCTGATGGGCTTTGCAGGTCGAAGCGGAACGGATAGCATCCGCGCCGTTGAACCTTCCGAATCGCTGCTATGGCTTAAGGGCGCACTGGAAGCTCTCGTCGCCAAGCTTCACGCTCCACAACTGCGCCTCGAGCCCGTCGTTATCGATGGCTTCGAATCTGGCTTCTCCGCTCGAATCATTGTCGCCGGAGTCGAGGTCGGCATGATCGGTCGAGTGGCATCCGCAACGTGCCGTAAATGGCGGATCACCTCACCACTCGTCGTCGCGGAACTCCGCCGAAACTCGCTGCTTGGCAACGTCTTCAAGGTTGTCGCTGCTAAGGACGTCCCGACGTTCCCAGCCACCTCGCGCGACATCGCGCTCCTTGCTGGAAGCGGCGTGACGCACGAGCAGATCGTCAAAGTTATTATGAGGGCTGCACCACCGGAATTGCAAAGCGTCAAACTCTTCGATATCTTCAAAGGAAAGTCGCTTGGTGCCAACAAGGCTAGCCTCGCCTATAGCCTCGAATACCGCGCCTCCGACCGTACGCTCAAAGACGAAGAAACGAATGCCTTCCACGACAAGATTAAAACGGCCCTTAAGAGTTCGCTCGCAGTGGAACTCAGGGAAGGACAGTAGAGAGAAGTGGCTAGTCGCTAGTACTCTGTACAGCGCGTATTGGTAAGACAAGATTACAAGATTTACAAGATTAAGTTCTTGGTTTCAATATTGTTAATCATGTACTCTACCTAAAAATTACCGTCATTTCTGCCTGTACAATGTACTAGTGGCTAATTGCGAACCCCAGACCCCGTTTGTTTTGGCTGAGAAAGCAAGATTTGTCAATCAGGTCAATCGGGTCATTAGAGTCCCGAGAATTCATCCTTTACTTTTTCTAAGCGCAAGATAGCCGTAGAAACCGCTTGAACAAAGAAAATCGTTCCGAGATCTCGGATATGGTAAGGACTTGAGTCCGTGCCGTCGGGCGGCTTAACTTTCTCGAGAATACAGCCAGAAAGATTCGAGTCGGAGGGATTCATAAACTGCATTTTCGTGCAGAATTCGAGTGCACGTTCAAGATGGGGTTCGATGTTCGGATCTTCAGTTAATTCAAGATAGTCTTCGAACATGAGTGCTGCACAGGCAACTCCCGATGTCGCGTGTCCAAAGGAGTCTGTCGTGAAGTCGACGAAAGTAGCTCGGAAAAGCCCACCATCATGGCGCAATGCTTTTACATACCACTGAACGCTCCGCTTAAAAACATCCAGATAACGCTGGTCTTGTGTTTCTCGAAAAACATCCAACATGGGACGTCCCCACCAAAAGGCATGGCGTGGATGGATGGACCCCACGCTCCTCATGCACGGGGCGTAGCCAATCCAGTTCCCAAGAGGATCTTCGTTTCCGAGCAGCCGGTCTGCCGTTTCTAGCGCAATCTTGCGGAAACGCTCGTCACCCGTCAGCCGGAAGCCCTTCAAGAATACGGCATCGTCAAGCAGCGGTCGGCCTTCTGTTTTATAGCGCTCGGTAAGAATGCAGTGGTTCTTGGGGTCGTAACAGTCGCGGAACAAACCCAATCCCGGTCTGTAGGCGCTTTCTGCCACCCAATTAAGTGCGTTCAGGGCCGTTTCGCGATAGTGGGCAATCCCTGTCTTCTCCGATAACATGAAAAGTCCGTCAAGGCATTCAAGAATAGCGGAAGTGTTAACGAACTCGAAATCGTCTTCGTAGGCCAGAATGAGTCCAGCATCGTCTCCATCACAAACGGTATTGTCGACGATAAAGTCGGCTCCAGCCTTGGCAGCTACCAAGAGTTCATCTCCTAGGATGCTCGATGCCATGACAAGCGCTTTCACGGCTTGTCCGGTATGCCATATAGGGCAGAAATAACCCCATTGACGGTCGCTGCCGCTATACTCTCCTCTTATGGCACCGGTCCATTGATGATGAGCGTGAAGCCTAATTTCGCCAGGCAGCATGGCTTCGTCTTTCACCTGTGCGATGTCCGTTATCCACGAACAGGCCTTGCTCAGTCTGGCTTTAAGCTCGTCGCTTTTCATAATAATTTTTTTCCGCTTTGCTGGCCATGTCGCCTTCACTCACCCTTTGACTAAATTGATCGGTGATCCATCCAGAAACGCTTGAAGATTATCAGAGGCAATATCGATGAGTCGCGCACGGGCAGCTTTGCTCGCCCAGGCGATATGCGGCGTAATGACGCAGTGGGCTGCCGTCAGCAGCGGATTGTCGACCTTCGGTGGCTCGCTACTTAACACGTCAAGCCCTGCACCTCCTAGCTTTCCACTGTTCAGCGCGGCGGCAAGATCCGCTTCGTGGACCAGCCCACCCCGCCCCGTGTTAATCAGCATCGCACCGTCCTTCATTTGCCCGATCGTCTCGCGGTTAATCATACTCCTCGTCTTTTCGTTCATCGGACAATGGAGGGAGACCACATCGCTTTGATTCAGCAGTTCGAGGAGACTGACAAAGGTGATGCCGTCTGCACCTCCCACCGGCGCAACGCGCGTGTGGACGAGCACACGCATGCCGAATGCGCGACCAATCGTGGCGACAACCCGCCCGATGGAACCGTACCCGACAAGCCCCAAGGTGAGGCCCGAGATCTCAATAATTGGCGTCAACGTAAAGCAAAAATCACGGCTATTCGCCCACGCACCGTCATGCACAGCCTGACTGTGCAAACTCGTCTGATTGGTGATCGTTAAAATCAGAGCGAAGACATGCTGTGCCACCGACGAAGTACTATAAGCCGGAATGTTTGACACAGGAATCCCGCGGTCCGTGGCGGCTCGGACATCGATCGCGTCTGTACCCGTCGAAAGCAGGCCGAGGAATCGTAGCCGAGGAAGAGCAGAAAGTTCCTGCCGCCCGAGATGAGTTTTATTGGTAAACACGATTTCTGCATCGGCGCAGCGGGCGATCACCTGATCAGGCGGCGTCCGCTCATACGCCGTCAATTCACCCATTGCGGCGATCCTATCCCAGCTCAAATCGCTGGGGTTGGAGGTACAGGCGTCAAGAATTACGATTTTCATTTCAGAATCTCATATTAAAAACAGAAGCGTTTCATAATTGTCATCTCAAACAGGATACGTTTGATGGCCGCTATTGTAACAAATGAGCACGCTTACTTCACGGACGAAATAGCTAACCCATAATAACGCCAGTTATATTTTTGTGTGGGCGTTTCGTCTGAATCTGATTCGCGCTGGATTCCCACTCATGGCTTTGCCAGGAACAGTTGCAGCCTGGCCCTCATCGTGAATCCTTTGCTGGACTATTTGGAACGCCTCGACGCTTGAGTCAGCGGGTCAGCGGAAAATATTCCGCTGGATTCTTGAGACTGCGAATGCCTCGACAATATCCAGAGTGCAGTACGCCTTCGGTACTCTCGTAGAAGGAGATCGCTCGGGCACCTTGAGCATAGAAACGCTCTGCGTTCGCTCGCAGGATCTCCGGATGGAAAGGCAGGCGCGAGGTGCCCCAGTACATGCGCTGGAACGAAGGCACGATCCGGCAGGCAGTGCCGGCCGCAGCGGCCTGCATGCCCACCAGATCTGGCGCACGCGCCTCAAGGCCGCGATGCTCGATGAGGATTTCGTCGACATCACCCGAGGCCGCAATCGCAGGAGGATCTAGCCCGTATCCGAGGTGCGGTGATGCGATTCGAACGTGTAGCTCCAGGCGAGGGGAGAACGTGTCGAGCACTTGCCGGATTTCGCGCAAGAAAAGCATCGTAAATTCGGCTTGGACCTTCAGTATGCGAGGATCGCCGGGAGGGACTTCGCGGGCATCCTGCCCATACAACGCCTGAAAACGTGCGAGCACGGGTTCTGCAAACAGCACGGCCGGCAACTGCCGCAGGAAATCGATCAGAATTCCGTCTAGGCCGTAGCCACACGTTTCGCGGATGATCGCGAGGACGAATTGGCGCACCTCTGGAAATGCTAATGACATTTTTGCGGAATAGGGCACGCCGTCGCGAGTGCGTTCCCACCACTCGGGATGGTCGCGGTGAAATTCCGAAACTGGAAATCCGTTGTTGAGGTGCTCGCCATAGTTCTGCAACCGGATCCACCCGAAGAGGCGCATTCCGGTGCGACGGGCCGATGCTACCGCCAGAGCCAGTCGGTCAACACTTTCCGGCGATTTCATGGCATCCGGGCCCCAAGCGGAACGGGGCAGGGGCTGCCCGGGAAGTGCCTCTAGGCAGAGCTCGGCACCGGGAACTTTCGATGGGTATTCCCAGCAAGCACCGCCGAGTTTGTAGTACAGCAGGTCGAACCCTGCCTCGCGGTGAATCCCGAACAGCAGATCCATGTCCTTCTGGCTTCGCAGACGGGTCTGCCGATGGTACCACATGGCAGTATCGGCGATGGCCCGCACGGAGAACGCACCAGACGGTAGCGCAGAGGCTACGTTGGGAGCGATGCCCTCGCAAGGCACGAGGCGTATCGACTCCAGAAAAACCGGCCAGGCGGCACCCGGCACGTCGGTAGGAAAGGGCACGGCACGGAACCGTAGCGTCCGCCCTTTAATATTGGCTGTCTTCAGAAACACCTCTTTACCTCCAGCACGCAGAACCTCTTCGGTTCGCAGAATCTGCCACGCAGTCTGCCCCGAAAGCTGAACCAGAACCATACCGCGCAACGATCCGGAAGCGACTCGCAAACGGCTTTGCTTCAAAAAGTCGGGTTCTCGGAAGACCAAGTGGATTTCGTGCTGTCCAGCGCCAGGAAGCTTCACCTCCAGATCGTGCGGACTGTTTTCGGCGAACCGTTGCACGGACGTGAGTGCGGCCTCTTCGGGATCCGTAACCGGACAGTTGGTGACAACTCGGCGTGGTGCAGCATCTTCTACCTGCGGCGGTAGCCACCAGGCACCCTGAGCGTATGACCGCCCTGGGCGTGCTTGCGAGTTGCAGGCTTGTTCCCAGTTCACCAGTTCTTGCATCTTCCGAGCCACGCGCGGAAAAACGCGGATCGCGCCATCGCCCCCGGCCACCAGAATCCATTCAACTCCGTGACGCCCCGACAACACGGCTGGCGCAGCGCAGGAATCAACTTGGACGAATCCTTCCATTCCCCGCAATCGAACACCGCGCTCGAAACGGACTTCGCCCTCATCGCCGATGTCACGGTACAAGAAGACGCTTCCTTCAGCAGTCCCCAGCAGGAGATCTTGTCGCCCCGTGCCGTCCCAGTCCGCGATGCAGGGGTAGCACCAGCCGTCGAAGCGAATCGGCTCGTCGCCGGCCAGCACCTCCTTGCCAACGGGATCGAAGGCTAGGCCCGTGGACAGGTGGTGTTCTGTCATGTTCGGCTCGGTCGCGTGCGTCGGCCCATGGTACCGCAAAACGCCGTCCAGTCCACCCACTAGCAACCCCGCCTGTCCCGTCCGGTGCAGGGTGAAAGCCGCCGGGATGCCGGTCGTTTCTAGCACCGGCCAAAGCCAAGTAAAAGACAAGGGCTTGCCGGGCAATGTGGCGTGATGGTGAATGGCACCTTGACCAACATAGCAGGCCACAATATCAAAGACGTCGGGCTCTCGAGCCGGATAGAGTGTGGGATAGATGAACGTATCTGGACTGGCCGTGGCCGGTGTTCCCAGCGGGGAGCGGTCGCCGATGTTGCCGACCTTCTCCGCGCGGACTGCTCGCGGCGATGTGGAAAGGACGTCCCGGTAGAGCTGTAGATAGCCGAACTCGTCCCCAACCAACAGCCACGTCCGACCCTTGCGGCGGAATGCGCAGATCCCCGGACGGCGTCCGAAACGCATGGTAGAAATTGCCAGCGGACGTGGAGCATCAATGATTGAGACTGAAGCGGAACGCCAGCCGGTTTGGGATGTCTGTGGTTTCATTGTTATTCTCGAATGGGTATTAATGGGCTACCGCAGTCGTGCTATCGCTTTCCATCAAAATAACATTTAGTATATATTAATTTCCCCCCTTAGCCAGAGATACCGCGTAAGATTGGGGGGTGGGTTTTCCAACCCTCCATGTGACGCGGAAAGGAATGTCCGCCCTTCTGTGAAGTTTCAGCGAATGATGAGTACCGTGCCGCGAGGAGGTAGCGCGGTCAGGGTGATGGTATCATCGGTGCGGCTGCCGTAGCCAATCCGCAAACGCATCCCCTGCGTTTGAATCTCGCTTCCCTCCGGAAGATCCGCAAAAGTTCCTGCGAGATCGCCCGTATACTTGAAGATATTGAATACGGCCCCGGATTCCGGTTCGAAGCCCTCTGCTAGTGTGACCTCCAGATTGGCGTTGTCGATCAGGTTCATCCGTGCTGCCCCAGCGTCATTGGCACCGGACCAGATCAGCGGCGTCGCGGCTGTAAAGGCCTCGCTGGCTGCGGTCAGTTCCACTGTGTAGTACGATCCCGGACTGAAGAAAAACGGTTGGGTACGAAGTCCGTCCGTACACCAGTTGATCGACCCGTCGCGGATTCGAATTCGACTTCCGGCACCGATGAAGAAATAGATTGGTGTTGAGATTCCTGCGCCTTGCAGGGCTCCCCCGTCGAAGAGGTTCAGCGTACCGACTCCACCAAGCACCGGTGGGATTGTGACAGTTCCCTTCGTGAGCCCGCCTAAGGTGACCGTTCGGACATACGATTCCCCTTCGACACCGCCGATGATGCTGCCCGCTCCCGCTACAGTGACCATGCCCGTGGCGGTTCCTTCCTTTCCGATGGACAGATAAAGAGGGCCGTAGGCTGCTTTTGCTCCGTTCAGCAAGGTCAGTTCGCCCTGGCCTTTCCAGCCGATCATCGCTTCGGGCGATCCGATGTTCATCCAGCGTGCGTCCGGGCCAGTCATCAGCATTTCTCCCCGCGCCGTCGCGACAAACCCCAGACGAAAATTGCTTGCAGCGATCATCGCGTTGCTGACGACCACCTTCCCGATACCGGTTCCACCTGCGCCGGGATAAAGCGTGGTGATTATGGCCTGAGCACCCTCCTCGAGCTGGAGAACTCCCAGACTGTTGTCCCTCCGTCCCAGATACACCGTTACGGCCTCGAGTACTGTATTCGAACCGCTCAGCACGAGCGTTCCCTTTGTATTCGCCGAGTATGCAAGATACGTAGAGTTAGCAATTTTTAAAGTGCCGCTGCCCGCGACGTGTAGTGTACCGGTTTGACCTGACGACTCGGCGATATACAGCGGTACTGTCGAAGTAATCGTGTTGGTATAACCGTTCAGATCGATGGCGACATTGTCACGGCCTACTTTGGTCGTATTATTCGTGGTGTTACGATCAAATTCGACGGTGTAGGGAACGGCGGCTTGCGTGTCGAAGATGGCCGTATCCGCAGCAGTCGTGGGCGCTCCGCTACCGCCCCAGTTTCCCGGATTGTTCCAGATGGCATCGCCTCCCGCGCCGGTCCAGAAATATTCAACCGCATGCGCCGCAGGCCCCACCGTCAGAGCGGTCAGGCCGACAATCCACAGCAACGCGGACTTGTAAAAGATCTGTGTTTTGGGTTGTGTTTTCATTGTTGTTTCCGTATGGGTTGTTCATAGGCTAACCGAAACAGAGCTACAGTGCTCTATATAAGGCAATGTTTATTATACAGTAATTTTACCCTTTAAGGCAAGAAATCAGCATGGAGCGGTAATCGTGATCGGTTAGGGTCGATTGACCCCATGTGGGTAGAAGCACAACTTCGGCGGATGGAAGAGGCTGACGTGGCAGTGTGCCCACTCTGCCATACGCAACCGCTTCGCCATAATCTTGAAGATTTGTTCAAGATTACATAAATAGTCTTGCGTATCGCCGATGTGTAATTGCCAGCCTAGGGGTAGGTGCCGAAATAGCAAACCAGTTCGTCATTCGCGCCAATGACAACCAAATCTGGAATCGAATCGCCATTCCAGTCCAACACCCAAGGGCGCGCGTTTTTTCGAATCTGGAGCGGAACTCCGTCAACGGTTAGGAACCCCAGATCCTCAAATTCGCCTACAGAGGGTTGGGCGGCAAAGATTCGGATGCGTCCCTCGCCAGTTCCAACCAGCAGATCCGGTCGTCCGTCTCCGATCCAGTCTGTCAAAAACGGGGTCGCAGCACCAGGCACCTGGATTGCGGCACCGCCGGATGTGAGCGGACGGGCGGGTGCAAAGTGGGGCCAGTGGGTTGAGCCGATGTTGCGGAGGAACAGCAGTTCGCCGCCGCCGTTGCCGAGAAGCAGATCTGGCACGCCGTCCCGATCAAGATCGGCTACCACTGGCGTGGCCCGACCCTGAGGATCGCGGTAAAGCAGGGTGGCGTTGAAACCGCTTTGTCGGCGCATGTCGAAATCGAACCGGCACCGGGTGCCGAAGTTTTGCAGTAGGATCACCGCGCCGCATTCGCTACCGAATACGAGGTCCTGCACGCCGTCATCATTCCAGTCGTAGGGGTAGGGTTGCAAATTGCGTAGCAGCTTATCAAAGCCGGACAACCCCATTTCCCGCGCTTGGGCGGTGGTATTGGCTGCTGGGATCGCAGGCCGATCAAAGCGAGTTGCCGTCGGACTGGAACGCAAGTAGAAATGAAACTGCCGGTTATGGCTTCCGGCGATCAGGTCCTCGACTCCGTCGCCATCGAGGTCGGCGAATGAGACGGTCAGGAAGCGACGACAGGAGAAATCCCGCCCGGCAATCCGTTGTGGCGCATCGGCCTTGATCTGCGCCGCTCGTTTCTCGAGCGGATCGGCAGGTTGCGAACGGTTGATAACGCTGTACAGCTCGCCCGCGCTCCCACCAGCCAGTAAGTCCAGCCGTCCATCGCCGTTCCAGTCGGCGAGGTGGATTCGAGCACGGCTCAGAGACAGCATCGGCGGCGTATCAACAGACGGGAGTTCCAGCACGGGTTGTCCCGATTCGGCGCGATTGAGGTAGCAGCGGACACCCTGTGCGTAGGAGGCAACCAAAAGGTCGTTGCGGCCGTCGCCATCCCAATCGCCGACTGCCGGACAAGCGAAATTCCTGTCTCCCAGCACGCTTTGCCCACCTGCTTCAAGAAGTATTGGCTGTCCCAAGACAGGACGACTCAGGTGTCCCGTATTGCGGAACCACCAGACCTTGCCGGTCTTTTCGCCGACCAGCAGGTCGGGCAGTCCATCGGAATCCCAGTCTGCGACATCGAGACCGGAAATCGCCGTGCCCAGTGTAAGGACTGCTCCACCGGCTTCGAGTTTGGCTCCCTGCTTCAGCAGTTCAAATCCTGAGACGCTACCGTCGTCGAAACGTGGTGTCTGGCGAGTGCCGGTGTTCAGGTAAAGCGAGACCTGTTTATCTTCGCCCAGGAGAAGATCGGGTAAGCCATCGCCGTTCCAGTCGGTAACGCACAGTCCAGAATCGCCGGTTATCTTCTCCCGTCCGTTAACCAGCAGTGTTATGGCGTCTTGAAACGATCCGTCGCGTTCGCGAGGATAGATCCAGATAGGGCCTGCATAGTGGGCCAGCGTCAGATCGGGGATACCGTCGCCATTCCAGTCGGCCAGCGCAGGCGCGGGCCAGCTCGGCGTACGAAATCCAGGTCCGTCGATCCGGATGCACCGCCGTGCAGAGAGTTGTACGGATTCCAACGCCGGTGCTGGATAAACCAGCACTAGCAATAGGGGGATGACAACCGCTCGGCGAGCTAAGGAAGCGTTTTTACTAACGTGTGCCCTCATGATTCGCCTCACTCATTTTCTTTCGAAGCTGCTGCCAGCGTTAGCGAGGTTTCCCCCTGCACACCGGTGGCCACATCGGTAACGATAAGCTGCCAGAGGCCCACGGGATCGTTGAAGGCAAACGGTAGTTCGCCCTGTGTACCGCCATCCTCATACGTAAGAATGCGGCGATAGCGTTCTCGACCTTGTTGATCAGTAGCAGTCAGCACTGCCGCGCCGGCGTTCGCGCCAGGAATGCGAATTTCTACCTTCAGAATTTTTCCAGCCCGTGTTTGCGCTGATGTGGTGAGTGCCACGCGCTCAAGGCGCTGTGGCAATAGCGCAAACAGTGTTGGCTTGCCGTCGGTTAGTTCATACTGGATTTCGTCGGTTTCGCCGTAGTACTTCCGCGCGAGGCAGTCGTACAGGTGGGCTTTGCGTCCAAAATGGATTTTTACCTTATGTCGGTCTTTCGCTCGGATGGGGCCGGGATCCTCCATGCGCAGGATCGCGACGTATTCAGCATCGCCGTGCTGGAAGCGCGCGATTTCGGCACTGTAATTTGCGCCAGATTCCTCCAAGAGCACGTGTACTGGCGACGTCCGTCCGGCAAGCTTTAGAAGGGATGCCATCAGTGCTTCCACAGCTTGACGTTTTTCGGCTCCCGCGCGCAGAACCACTTCCTCTTCGCCTCCCACGCCTCCGAGCTTGACCTGATTGTACTCGTTAAATGCGAAGTTCAAATAAACGGTCTTGCCCTGACCCATTTCGCGGATCAAGAAAGCAGGGGTGCCATCGGCGAACGAATACTGCGGCCGAGCCTCTAGCGGCTGTAGTCCCGCCGTTCCACGCGGCATAGGGATGTGCTGCGGCGAGAATGCGAGTTCGGCTGGTACGAAATCAGGTAAGCTCTTTGTCGCGAAGCCGAATAGCGGCTGCAGCGAAGTACCGCCCAACATCTCCGTGATCGGCTGCGCTAAGATGTCTGCCACCGCCACGCCACCGTTCTCGACAAACATTCGAATAGCGGCGACTTCCCGTTCCGAGGTTACATGGCTGAACGGCAGCAAAAGCATGGAATACTTTGACAGTTCGCCCTGTTCGATCTGTTCGTCGGAGACGAAGTTGAACTGGACGCCCGATGCCTTGAGTAGTGCGATCAGGCTGTCATAGTTGACACCAAGGAAAGGTGTGGACGGCTGTAGGAGCTGAAAGAGGCGTCCGGCATGGAGGCTCGCCGGCGAATAGTGAATTGCGATGCCGTCCTGAATTCTCTGTGACGAACGGATCAGACGTGCGAAACCGTCCTTGCTGATCGTCTGGGTTGTATCGCGGATCCACTTCCCCTGCTTCCGGAGCGTGTAGTCCGGAAACTCGGGTGGCGAATAATTGCCGAAATAGTACGATACGCCCGAAAAACCATTACAGAGGAGTTGCCAAGGCCGTAGTCGCGCGTTCTTTTCGCGCTGATCTTCAATATCGTATCCACCGCCCCAGAGTGTGGTGAACTGATTCGGCTTCGCGAAGGAGCGCGCGATTTCGAGCTGTGCGCCTGCGTACAGATTGACGGCGCGCATCTTGTCGTGCCCGAAAAGTTGCCAAAAATCCCACCCGATAAAGGCGCTCTGGTCGGTGCGCTGCGTGCCGCTTACGCCGATCGGGATCGTATCCCCGGCACAGTTCTGGCAGAAGCCCATGAAGTCAGCGAGCATGTGCTCAATGTAGCGATTATGGTCGAGCCACTCAACGAGGTTGACGGTTCCGCCCGCCCGGAAGTTTTCCAGACGACGATCCGTCTCGGACGGAAGGATTGGCTGGATATCCGCAAAATCGGCATGTCGGGTCTGCCAGGCGCGGTTTAACGTCTCAATGCTACCGTAGTGCTCTCGCAGGTACTCACGGAACCCTGCGAGACAGGTCGGGGAATGGCACAGTGCCGGTCGCGAAATTCGTCGTCCCCCGTATTTCCATTCGTCAGCGAACACGTAGCCCAAGACAGCGCGGTCGCGGAGTTCTTCGCGAGTTTTTGCAAAGGTTTTGGAAATGTTGTCGCGATAATCCGGGTCGGTAAAACAAGGCGTGCGGATGAGCCCCACGCTATCGCTTTCACCCTTGAAGTCTACATAGATATTGGGCGCGCCGCGCCACAAGAAACGGGCCAGATTATACTGTTCGGCTTGGTCGACATCGTAAACGGCATTCATCCCGATTTCGACGTGTTGTTCCAAGCTGAGAGGCACGTATGAGATAAAGAAGAAATCTTCTTTTTCGACGGGTTCGCACTGAAACGGCACTCGCAATTCATCTTGCGTCGTTCCATCGAGTAGCAAACGCGCACGTAATGTCGCCGTGCGCCAGAGAGGGCGCGTCAACGGTAGCCGAAAAGACACTGAAGCGGAAGCGACCGCAAGGCATTCCGTGGGAATTCGAGTCCGCCCGGTCAGGCGTCCGTTCTCCTCCCAGATCTCCATTTCCAGTTCGAGACGTGCGTCGGGCGCGGTGGGGCGGTCGAGCTCCACGCTTCCCGAAACGACTTCTCCATCTCGGTAAAACCCCTTGTCGAGTTGCAGAGCATGGAGACGCAGGGGAGCGTCTACGGTGAAGGTGCGCAGGCTCCAGTCCAGCGCTTTGCCTTGCGCATCGAGAACGCGCGCCGTTAGCACATGCGTCCCCCGCTTCAGCGATCCCAGTGTCGGCACCGGCACGCCGTTGGCCGCGACTTCAACCGTACAGATGCTTTCTTGTTCCCAGATCCGCTCGCCGAATGCATCGACGAGTTCGAAGCGTACGGTCGCTGCCGTGCCCGCTGTGGAGCCCAAGGCGAGCGAAAAACGGCTCGTGCGCGCTTCATCTGCCGTGAGGGTCTCTGGCAGCGCGGCTAGGGAAACGCCGGTGTCTGCCGAGCGTCCCGCCGTCGCTAACGCCACGCGTGTTAGGAACGCATAGTGCCATTCGTTCAAGGGCATGCCATCACGCTCCGCAGGGGTCTTGTCTTCATTGCGGCGCGCATAAGAGGGAATCAGTGTCGATCCGCGTGTGGGACGTGTGCCGTCACGATAGTCGACGATGATGATGCGCCCCTGACCATGCGGCGCGCGCGTAACCAGCCGATCATGCTGTAGAAGCGGCAGGAGCGTGAGAGGCAGCTCATGCGTAAACGTTTCCGAAATATCCTCCGAATCCTCGTGGAGCTTGCACAACCAGTCATCTGGATCAGGCCAACTGTCACGATGAGCTACGATCAGTAGCCCCGCCCCCTGTTCGACCTTGCGCAGAATCTGCTTCCGGATCGTGTCGGAATAATACAGCCAAGGGATGCCACCGATTATAATCAGGTCGTAATCTGCCTGCAGCAGTTCGTCCCAGCGGGAATGCTCGAACGCGGACATGAGCCGCACACTAGAAAACTTCGGGTTTCGGCCGCTCTCGTCAGGGTGCTGGTAAATACAGGTGTAGGTCATGTCGAGGCGCTGGTCGAGCTCAATGACTTCGCGGATCGAGGCGGTTCCTTGGGTGGACAGAACGCGTATCGGTCCCTGAGGTAGCGGTTTGGCCCAACGCACATGCGGTGTGACATAGTCGCTGACCATCGTATGCGTGGCATATCCGCGTTCCCCTCGCGGAGCGGTTAGTACCAAGTTTTCAGAAACATCGCTGCTACGAAAGCGCGTCATTTCCTCGCCCTGTGGCTCAAAGTTGCGCGTCGGTTCGTACGGTTCAGGGGCGGTTCCGATGGCGATCGGCGTCTCCATGTCGAACAACAACTTGCCTTGGGGATCGTCCACTTCAAATCGCAGCAGGTAGTTGCCCTCTTCGGGAGGTGTGAAGGAAAAAGCCTCCGTATGCACTTGGGCCTTTTCCAAGGGAACGGATCGCATTTCGGTGTAGACGGTCTCCGCAATGCCGTCAGTCAGGCGCTGGAGCAGAAAGGTTAGCGTACGCGTTCCGGAAACACCGCTGAACAGCGTGGCCTGAACGGTTGCTGCTCGCTTCGGATCTGCTGTACCTTCCCACAGGATGGCACCGGCGATGGCATCGGTGGCACCGCCGCTCGCGCCGTCCAGACGTGACATGTCGGAAAACGGAAGAATTTGGAAGTCCGTTGCCCAAGAGGTACCGGGCACAACCGCAAACTTGCTGTAGACCCACTCCATCGTCACGCCGGTGGGGCTGCCGCTTAACCAGTTGTAGAGGCAGGAGACTTTTTCGGGTTCGAACAGGCAGACTGCACCGTGACCGCGCTCCGAAACGATTCCCATCCAGCCACGCGTAAAGCCGTAGAGGAAACGGTCTTGCCCGATCAGCCCCTCGCCTTCGCCGACCCAAGCCCCTGCGCCCTTGGGATCTGCTGGATAGTGTCGCGCCGCGAGCACGCCACGCGCTGTGGGTGCAAAGACTGTGTTCGGAATGCCGAGTTCTCCGAGGTTCTGCGCTACCCACAGCCCCACCGGCAGTGTTTCCTGTCCTTCATTTTTAAACTCGATTCGGATATTAACCTCGTGACGATCTCGAGCCAGGCTCACGGTTTTTTCTAATCGCAAGTTCGTGAACCCCGGTGAGCGAGCGAGTGCGGACAATCGCACCGCTACCACGTCCGGCGTATTGGTCAGGATGGTGGCTTCGTAGGGTTGACGTCCGAAATCCCGCCGATCTCCGGCCACCCAAAAACGATCCTCGAACAGGCCGTAATCCGGCCAAGCCGTCAGCTCCACCCCACTTTTGAGATCCACGAGCGATGCACCCTTGCCACCGGCTCCAGAATCCAAAACTAATCGCAGCGTTTCGTTTTCCAGCACCAGCATTCCTGCCGGATCTTTATGCACGGAACAGGCAGCGAAAACCGCTGCGAAACTAAAAAGCCAAAGAGCGCACGTCAACATGACCCCAGAGCGAACATGCCACCGAAAGTTTTGGCGTATAGGAAGATTTTCGGTCGATACCTGTTTGGTGTATTTCATGTTAAAATTTTTTAAGCATTCGAACCGAAATACCGATCCAATCGCGACGGTTTTGTTTTTATTCCAGCCTAAGTTGTTGATAATGTATGCCTTAGAAATGGCGCGCCTGGCGGGGTTCGAACCCACAACCCTCAGCTCCGAAGGCTGATGCTCTGTCCAGTTGAGCTACAGGCGCAAGAATTGGAATGCGTCCGACTTTACTCTATTGGCGTAGGTAAAATCAAGAACTAAAGTAAAAAAGTAAAATTTGTATGTGTTGTCGGCAAGGCTCACGTCAAAGGTTTTTAACGGCTCTTCACCCTGGTCTTCGGAATGAGAAGCTGATCACGGTTTTTATAAGGACGCCGTCGACCTCGAGAATCGGATAGGCATGGCATCCAAAGCAATCTTTTTGAATTGTTCGTTTTCTGGCACTCCTTTTGAAATGCATCGGTCGTCGGAAGCGGTATCCAGAGGCGAGCGAGCCCCTTGTTTACTGCGAGTGGGAAAAAGCCGCCGTTTTTTTGGGATAGCACTTCGATATGGAATCGAATACCCGACTCGATGTCGGTCGTCATCACGCTGGGGGCCGGATCTTCTTCTGCGTTTTTGCTGTGCTGGCTACTGAAGCAACCCACAGATATGAATCCCAGACAGATGGCCACGCTAAATGCGACCACCTGTCCAAGATTTTCACGCGTTGTTTTTTTTCGCGATCAGTATGACTTAGAGAGCAGGCTTCGCCACTGGCACTGCTGCCGCTGGAGCAGCCTTCTCTGGAGCAGCCTTCTCTGGAGCAGCCTTCGCCGGAGCAGCCTTCTCCGGGGCTACTTCGCATTGCGCCGCTGGTGCTGAAGCTTTTCCACAGGTGCAACCGCTCATGAGAACGCAGAGCATTCCCGTTGCTAACATACAGGTCATCTTCTTCTTCATAACGAACTCCTTTTTGATTGATACATTGTATCCGTTTATTTTAATCACGATAGTTGTAAGCCGCTTTTGTGCACGGCCAACCACACGTATACAGGGAACTTTATTGTTTCTGGTAACACCTGTCAAGAAACAACGCATTTAACTCTTTCTTTCTAAACTTGACAGGAATGCTCAAATATGATGGAGTACAGGCGTTTCCATGCACGTTGCGTGGTCTTATTCTAGTCTAAAAAATAAACGGAACAAAAACAATGAAATCAAAACTTATCGCAGGGATCTTTCTTGCCTGCTCCCTAACCTCTCCCTTGCTTGCAACCAGAACGGACGTAGGAACTTGGAGCACGGGCGTTTCGTTTATGCTTGATGCTTCCTCGTTTTACGGAACTGACGTGACCCTCGACCTCAGTCTCGGTCAATACATCGAGACGGGAACGATGCTAGGCGGTTACCTGTCGTTTGGCGATAACGACTTGATCACGACGGTGTCGGGCGGTGCCACAGGAAAGTATCATTTTCTCGACGATGGGCAGACCGCGTTCTCCCCCTACGTTGGAGGAGATCTGGGGCTTGCTTACTGCTCGACTGAATTGGATGACGTTTATGCCCTTGTCATTGGACCTCGCCTCGGTTTTGACTTTTTCTTAACTGAGAATGTCGCATTGGACGTCGCTATCGATTTTCACGTTGCAACAGACGATATTTACACGGATGAAGATAGTCTAACGAGCACTGACGCCACGTTCAAGGTCGGTTTGGCATTCTTTTTCTAGCTCGATGCGCGTGCATACCAAAGGGCATGATGTCATCAATCAATAATTAACATGGAATTCACTATCAGATGAAAGACAGCAAAAAAAAGTATAGCATTGGCGTGATCGCAGGCGATGGCACAGGGCCAGAGGTCGTCGGAGAGGGTGTGAAGGTTCTCAAGGCTGTCGCAAGGCAGTTCAGGTTTGCCCTCTCGTTCAAAAATTACGATTTCGGTGGACAGCGCTACATCAATACCGGCAGGCTGATTGATGACTCCGAAGTTCAAAATCTCAAGAAGCACGATGCTATTTTCCTCGGTGCCATCGGACATCCTGACGTGAAGCCGGGCATTCTGGAGAAGAACATTCTCCTCAAATTGCGCTTCGATTTAGATCAGTACATCAATCTCCGCCCCGTCAAACTGTTTCCCGGTGTCGAAACCCCGATCAAGGGGAAGGGCCCTGAGCACATTGATTACGTGGTCGTCCGCGAGAACACGGGCGGTATCTACACCGGCTGCGGCGGCAATGTCATGAAGGGCACCAAGGACGAAGTTGCCACGCAGGAGACGATCTACACGCGCGCCCAAGTGGAGCGCTGCCTGCGCTACGCTTTCGAGTTCGCCAAGAATCGCCATACGGCGAAAAATCCGTGGAAGGGACTTTCAAAGGCTTCCGTAGAAGCAGGAAAGACGGCACGGCTGACGCTCTGCGGCAAGACCAACGTGTTGACCTTTGTCTTCGGACTCTGGGAGCGTGCGTTTAACGAAGTCGGTGCTGAATACCCGATGGTTGAACGCGCCTATATGCATGTCGATGCCACTTGTCTCTATATGGTGCAATGCCCCGAAATCTTCGATGTGATCGTTACGGACAATATGTTCGGCGACATTATAACGGACCTTGCGGCCGCCACCCAGGGTGGACTCGGCGTTGCCGCTGGCGGCAACCTCAATCCAGACGGACTGAGCATGTTTGAGCCGATAGGCGGCACTGCACCGATGTGGACTGGCAAGAATGCGATCAACCCCATCGCGGCGATCGGCGCGGGCGCATTGATGCTCAAGAGTATCGGCGAAGTTAAAGCTGGCGAGGCTGTTGAAGCGGCAATCGCTCGCGTCACCCCGAAGATGAAGAGCCAGATAGCCAATGAGATGGGCTTCACCACGACAGAGGTCGGCGACGAAGTTGTTAAGGAACTCAAGAAGTAGGCCAAGTAAGCAGGTATAGCGAACAACGCGCCGCCACAAGGTCGGCGCACAGCCGACTGCATGGACAGGAATTTATGACAGATACGGCTAAAGATAGAGAACGCGCCATTTGTAAGGTCACCTACTGGGGTGCGTTGGTCAATGTAATCCTCACCCCCGCGAAGCTACTGGCCGGAATCTTCGGCCACAGCTCCGCGATGATTGCGGATGCCGTGCATTCACTTTCTGATTTCGCGACTGATCTGGCGGTCATCGTGTTCGTCAAAATCGCCTCGAAGCCCAGTGACGATTGTCACGACTTCGGCCATGGCAAGTTTGAAACACTTTCCACGGTAATTATAGGAATAGCGTTATTTCTCGTCGGTAGTGGCATCTTATTTTCAGGTGCAGAGAAAATTATCGGCATCTACCATGGCCGGAGCATCCAGAGCCCAGGCACCATCGCTCTGGCCGCCGCTGTTGTATCGATCATTGCCAAAGAGTTACTCTATCGCTATACGAAGCGAGCGGGCGATCTCTACAAAAGCTCGGCTGTGGTGGCAAATGCTTGGCATCACCGATCTGACGCGTTTTCCTCAATCGGTACATTCATTGGCATTGGAGGCGCAATTCTTCTCGGCGACAAGTGGCTTGTACTGGATCCCATTGCTGCCGTGATTGTCAGTCTGCTCATTTACAAAGTCGCCTATAGTCTCGTGATGCCAGGTATAAACGAGTTGCTCGAGAAATCGCTTCCGAAAGAAATCGAGGATGAGATTCTTGCGCTGGTTGCAGAAGATCCCGCAGTAACGGCTCCGCACAACTTGCGAACGCGCCGTCTCGGTGCTGGTATGGTCGGCCAAGTACACATCCGCGTAGACGGTGAAATGAGTGTTTCCGCCTCGCACAAGCTAACCCAACACATTGAGGAAAGAATAGTGAAGCGCTTCGGCGAATGGGCGCATATCATTGTACATGTGGAGCCGAAGAAGAACAACACTGGCTTTACACTCGTGGAGGTACTGATTGCACTGGCACTGGGTGTACTCGTGATGCTTCCGGCATTAGGAGTTTTTTCTGCGTCACTGAAGGCTTCTGGTCGAACGGTGACAATGTGCCAAGGCCATGCTGCCGCGCAGGCCGCTCTGCAGACCACTGCCGCGTGGCTCCGAAGGGGAGAGCCTACTGATGACTTGCAAATTCTACAGATGCCGATGCGCATCGTCGTCCGCGTGCGGCAGGGTGAGGACCCTGCCACGCAGAGCGTAACCGCCGTCGCCGATGGTGCGGCCGGGGAATCGCGATCGTATTCGGTTGTTGTATTTCCGCCGATAAAAAAAAGCCCGCCGGCGAATCTAGCGGAGGGTATGGTGCCATGAGAACGCAACGAACAAATCTGGCTGGCTTTACTCTGGTGGAACTGCTGATCGCGATGGCCGTCAGCACCGTGCTCATTGCCGCCACGGCGTTGGTGGTCTCTGCCGGCATGAGATCGTTTGCTTCCGTATCGACAACGGCCGAAAATGAATTGCGCCGCGTGATGCTCGTCTCGGCGTTAAATCAGGACATCGCTTCGGCCATGCCGTTGAATGGAATCCGGTTCTCTGGAGAACACACGACGATGTCGTTTCCTCGAATACTGTCCATGACGCATTCGACAAATTCTACAACGATTGTAACGGTGACCTGGGAGCACACGCCTGACCGTGGCATGGTTCGCTCCCTGACACAATACGACGGAACTACAACCCACGAATCGTTTGGCCGCTTTCCGCATTTATTCCTTTCTTATGCTGGCGATAATGACGACTCGACTGCGCCCGCACTAAGAACTGTTGCTTGGCAGGATCGCTGGATGCCGCGCCGATTCCCAGGTGTTGTTCGTGTCGATGTCGGCGATTTTATTCAGGAGGTGAGCGTGGCTTGCTCCGACTTTTCCCTTGCTGAAGAGGAGGACTCAAAATGAAAACGGATTCACGCTGTGCTGGCTCCATCCTCGTTTACATGATGATCTCCGCCGCTCTCGTGACTGGGCTTGCGCTTCTCACGGGATCGTTTGTTGCATCTCGATCAAAATTGGCCTCCGATGCCATGCTAAGGGCGCAACTGCGTGATGAAGCGATGTCAGCGACCGCGATGTCGGCTTGGGTAATCGATGCCGACACGAACGGGGTCGATCATTTGCTAGAGGCTTGGGCGGGGGAGAGAAAAATCGGCTCCGTCATTGTTTCTATTTCAGACGAGTTGGCGAGGTTGCAATTTCAATCGGCTGACAGCGTGACGCTGGGCCAGTTGATCTTGTACTCGTCTGGAGTCAGTGGTGAGGAGGCGATGGGGCTGGCGAACATGCTCACTACATGGTGGAATGCTACCCGAGTATCCGAAACAAACCGTGTGCTTTCTGCTGAAGAAGAACTTCTCTTCGCACCGACCCCTAGTCCTGAAGCCCTTGTCGCAACGTTGCCTCGAATCACCGTTCTCGGTGAAGGCAAGATCAACGTGAATACGATCGAGCGGGAAGTGTTTATTTCGCTTGTGTTGAGCACGGGGGCCGACATTGGCGTGGCGGAGGTCATGTTCGCGAGGATAGTCCGGTCGCGGAATCGCGGCGAATGGTTTGAGTCGCTGGAGATTCCCGAGGCACGTAAGCTGTTGGCGGGGGAAGGCGATGCGCTTTCGGTCAAAGAGATTGCGGTGTTGCAGGCGATTATGCCGAAGCTCTGTGTTGAAAGCGGCTTGTTCCGCATTACAGCGACAGCGGAGCGCGGCGGAGTCCGCAGGATTGTGCAGTGCATCTATATGCGCGGCACGGGACGGATTCTCCGCTGGCTCGAGGTTTAGCTGGGCTTTCGCTACTCGTGGACACTGAGATTTTTCTTAATTCTTTATCTCTAAATGATTGAGCCGAAACTCTTTCAGTGCATCCTCGTCGACTTCGACTCCAATGCCCGGCCCGTCTGGGACTGTCATCGTGCTGTCCTCACGATTCAGCACAAATGGTCGGGTGATATCTTTTTTGAAATACTTGTCCGTTCCCGACGTGTCTCCCGGCAGTGTGAAATGGGGGAGCGTTGCCATGTGAAGATTGGTGGCTCTGCCAATGCCGTTTTCAAACATACCGCCGCACCAGAGACCAATTCCTGCTTTTTTACACATATCATGAATGATCACAGCATTGGTAAGCCCTCCAACCCTGCCGACCTTCAAGTTGATAATTTTGCAGGATTTGAGTTCTATCGCATGGCGTGCGTCATCGGGACGATGAATGCTTTCATCAAGGCAAACAGGCGTCTTAAGTTCCTTTTGAAGCTTGGCATGATCGATAATGTCATAGTGTCTTAGGGGCTGTTCAAGCATCAAAAGATTAAGAGGATCAAGCCTTTTTAAAAGATCGATGTCCGACAGTTCGTAATCAGAATTTGCATCAGCCATCAATAACATGTCAGGGAATTTTTCTCTGGCTGCTGACATGGTTTTGAATTCCAGACCTTTTTTGATTTTAATTTTGACTCTGCCATAGCCTTCGTCAACAAATTTTGAAATTCGTTCCAGCAACAGCTCTGTTGTGGGTTCCATCCCAATACTGACTCCTACCTTGACCCTGTCTCTGACACCGCCGATATATTCTTTTAAGCTTTTATTTTCCGCTTTTGCGCAGAGATCCCAGATTGCATTAACAACGCCGCCTTTTGTCATCTCATTCCCTCTTACGCGTTTGAGTAATTGGGTGGCTTCTTCAGGGCGCGTAATGTCTTTGCCAATCAACATGGGTGCCAGAAAATCTTTGATTATCGCCCAGCAGGTGCCGATGCTCTCCGCAGAATAAAAAGGTCCCGCACCTACCGTGCATTCGCCCCAACCGGTAATGCCCTCACCTGTGACGGCAACAACTACAGATGGGTGCATGGTTTGGGTCGCAAAACTTGTCGTGAAAGGATGGACTAGTTTCATGGCGATGTGATGGATTTCGATTTTTTCAATTTTCATCTTGGGTTCCTTTGTTTAAGTGTAAAGAGATGCGCGGCATTGGCGTGGGAGATCGCTTCATAGTGTTTGTCCAGTTGACGGATCGCCTCCAGCTTCATCACGGCGGATTGCGTGTACAGCCAAGGCGTGTGCGACCCGAATAGAATGCGGTTCGGTGGGACTTTTTCCAGTAGCGCTGGCAGAGTTCTAAACTTCTCGATAAACGAAATATCCACGCTGACGTTTGTTGTTTTTTGCACCAGTTCGACTGCTTCGCCGAAAAACGCGCACAGACAGACAATGGATACGTTGGTAAATGCGTTTGCAAGCTGGACAACGACGTTCCAGTCTACGCCCGGTACCTTCATCAATGGATATTGGTTGCGCTCGTCGTCCACACGCATTTGAATTATCAGCGGTATTTTCAGTTCCTCCAAGGTCTGCATTAAGGGCGTGAGTGCGGGGGAGGTCAGCAGGTAATTATGGTAGTTTGGAATGATCCTGACAGCCTTCAGGCCTGTGTCTGCCGCAAGTGCCGTTCGCCAGTTGGTCAGCGTGGGGTTTATCGTCGGCACGGGGATCAGCATGGGATGGCACTTGGCCGCTCGGAACAGTTCCGCATCGCAGACTGTGGGGTCTGGGTACAGAATGGCATCCACCGAGGAAACCAGTGCCGTTCCGATGCCGCTGGCTTGCAAGTGGCGGACGAGTGCTCCGGCCGTGCGAATTGCGAATTGCTGAAACGGCCACCGCCCCAAAGATGTGTTGAAGTCAACGATCATAGTTTAAGCAGCCTTTCCGCGTTGAGACTGAGGATCAGGTTACGGTCGCGCTCGCTGATCTTGGCCTCGACGATACGTCCGAGTTGACACGAGAAATCGCGGCCGCAGATATCTGAACCGAACAGAATCCGCTCCGCTCCCAGCGTTTTGACGGCATATTCCACGATGCCGGAGAACGGTTGCGAGCCGGAGGTATCGATGTACACGTTGGGATAGGGTTCGATGTCCAGCACGCCACGTGGGCCACAAGCTGTTAGATGAGCCATGATGATAGTCGCCTTCGGGTGTCGCATGGCTAAGTCTGCAATGTCCGCCGGGCTGGATTCGTCCAGTGCTTTGCCGACGGTTTTGTACCAAGCATGATGAAGCAGCGGGATGTCCAGTTCGATGCAGGCGTCCAGAATCGGGTCTAGGCGCTTGTCGCGGGCGTTGCGTTCTACCTCTAATTTGATGCCGCGCAAGTTTCCGTTTTCTACGCAGCGGGTGATTTCTTGCAGCAAAAAACGCTTCCCATGATTGGGGTTGAGGAAGCAGAATCCGATCACGAAGTCTGGATGTTCGCGAGCCAGTTCCATCGTGCGGTCATTCGCGGAAATGATTTGTTCTGGTGTTCCGCCAAGTGGCCACGTTCCCAAGTTTATCAGCTTAGAAATGCCTAGATGCCGTGCCTCGGCTAGAATCGCCTCCACAGGAATCCCATCTTTATTGGGTAAGTGCGTGTGAATATCAATAATCATAAAATTTCAATTTCATATTCAACAACGGGTTCTGTTGGAACCAACTGCGCACTCACAATGATTGCGGCTTTTTCCAGTTCTGATTTCCGGTCTTTGCGATACGAATTATAAGGATAAACCGGCCATTTGACCATAGCACTTTCGTTTCTTTTCGGGATCCGTAATTTCCAGCCATTGTGATCAATGCCATCTTCAAAGTCTTCTTCAGTCCACAAAACATTTTGTTGATCAAGATTTTCGCGTTGCGTCCCATGCTGAATGGAAGCGTCTGGTTTCCCAACTACAATTAAATTCGCGCGTACCATGAAGCGTGAAGAAACATCTGCGGTAAAATCCAGGATGCTATAACGAACCCTGATGCGGTGTTTATCCACTATTTGCATGGATAACGTTACTGGCAAGCCTCCATAAGTCATGGTCAATTCTATTCCGTTGTCCTGTGACTTAATCTGCGGAGCGGTGTGTAGATAATGCAGAATGCCCTTGCGATCAGTAACGTTAAAATTTGAAAATTCCGGTTGATAGTTGGCGTGTCCTCCGCCCAGGATCAATCCGGTCTTTGCATGCCATACGCTCAACAGGTTTTGGCGTTCAAGACGAAATCCGCCCATGTGAGTACTATTTTCATAGCCGCAAAGAGAGCAGCACCAGTCGTCTTGCCGCATCACTGCCGAATGTAGAGTCGGCATCAGCCGTGTCGTGGTGTTTTCGATCGTGTCCGGTTGAGGCGTATCCGTCAGATGCTCATAGATGAATCCGAGAAAACTGAAACCCTGAATATCTGAAACTGCAAAAGCTTGTTCTTTTGAAAGCGCCCGCAAGTTCCGCTCCAAATAAGCCCGTCCTTCGGGAAATCTTGAGAAAGTGGGTGGAATATACATCATCACGTGAGGATCATAGCGCATTCTGCCGTCAACGGTTTCAATCTTTGTGCCGTCGGGATAAGCAAACGTATCATGAAAACGAGCTGCTTTTTCCATCGCGTTAAGCGCGTCCTGATCGCCACTCCATTCATAATAGAGAGAGATGGCAGTAGCGGTTACCAGATTATAGCCGACGGTTGGCCCGCCTTCCGACCACCAGCCTTCTGGGTTTTGAGCGTGAATGGCTTTGCGTAGGATACCCGTTCCAAGTGATTCCCAGGCTTCGTTTTTCCACAAAACTCCTGCCCTATAAAGCATCAATGCCCGCCAGACAAACAGATTATGTACATCCGTTTTGAAAGGATCGGGCGAAGCGGCCATCGCTGCATTCGTTTGATCAAAATGAATGGCAATAATCTTGCAAATCTTTTCACGGTGGCGTGAAAACATATCCGGCGGTAGGTCGGATTCAAGCATTTGCAAAGTTTCCTGCCAACAAAACACAGGCCAGTCACCGGCAAGAATTTTCCCCCACTTGAGCCCAGCATGGCCATAAAACTCAGTTTCGCCGTCGTTATCTAAAAGGTTATAATAATGTTCTAAAGTCCGGATCAAAGCTACGTGAAGCTTTTCCGAGTCGTGCCAGAGGCTTCCCGGTAATTTCTTTAACGCAAAGGCCATGGTGTAAAAAGGGTATTGCGCGTTGGTGTAGGGGTAAGCACCGAAGGTATCGTCTGAATTTTGCATGGCGAGCAGATCCGAGACTCTCAGGTCAATGTATCCAGCCAAGATGGCTTTTCTATTCATAATGAATGTGTCCTTTGTGGAAAGTTTACCACTTCAGCCTAAATCGAGTCCAACACTTTTGATGATCACGTCGTAATCGGTTAGTGACCGGGGGTGTAGCAGGGTTTGTTGCGAGGGTAAGCGGAAGTATGGCACGAGTG
>CAZKJH010000009.1:0-45830 GCA_964553035.1 uncultured Lentisphaerales bacterium
GATTATGATTATGAAGGAGAGATTTCCTTAAGTTAGCGCCATTCGGGTCTGTCCCTTAAAAATTAAAAATATTACTGCCTAGTCACAAGCCCTCGGAATCCCTGCACCAGAGTGGGGAGGTCGGCGGCAGTGCTATCAGGGAAAACAGATGCCGATGGTAATTTGTCGGACGAAGAAACGGGTCTATCGCTCGGCTGGGACTGCGGGGCGGCTGAAGATGGCTTTTGTGTGAAACCGTAATTTTGGAACCGTGAAACACAAGTATAGCTCCTGTAGAAATTCCATTATAGTTTGTATTCTTGTCTATTCGAACCAAATTGGGCTGGAGATGGCCAGGTGGTTGTCCAGTTGCGTCACGCGAACATACCAATTGCTGGAACCTGCTTCCTGAA
The DNA here is from genome assembly GCA_964553035.1 of uncultured Lentisphaerales bacterium. Classification (GTDB taxonomy): domain Bacteria; phylum Verrucomicrobiota; class Kiritimatiellia; order RFP12; family UBA3636; genus JBBQIY01. The sequence goes on from CAZKJH010000009.1 coordinate 393, forward strand.
TGTTGAGAGCGGTTTTGAACGAGTTGCCATCCGGTACAAAATGTCGATAAACATCACCATTTCGAAACAGTTCAACTTTCTTCAAACGACCTTCTCCCACCACTTCTATCACGAATTCTTTGTGTTCCGTATCGGGAATTTCCGATCCCATGAGTTGGCCGTTGGCCGTGAAAACCAGTCTGATACGCGCATTGGTAGTGGCATAGGTGCGCCGCTTGCGGTAAGCGTCAAAGACCGCATCGCGAGTCAATGATTTGGAGAAAATCGCGGTTAGGGCGTTGACCCCTACATGACCCTTGTGATCGTCCGAATGACCGACGAAACCATACTTGTAACCATTTTTTAAGAAATACTCTCCACACCGATCGGCACGGAATTTCTTGCAGGCGGCCCGTCCGACTTCATACACTTTTTCCCGCTCGTAGCTGCCGTGGTCGGACAGTATTTCCAGCACGGGCTCCCTGTCCATACGCCCATTTTTCCACCAAGTGCCGAAATCCAGTGCGCCGGGTGAATGAAAGTGTGGCACACTGATATAGTCCTTGTCTTTCCATAACTCCCAGATTGTCCGGAGATCAGGACTGTTTTTGATATCGATTTCCTCGTATTCCGGCATCCAGTTCATTAAGAATATCGTGTCGCCGCGGGGCCAGCCATCCTCGAATCCGGGAAACACGACAAATTCGCCGGGTACATGATACTGTCGAATATCGTCCATTGTTGATTTCCAGTGGTCAGGGCGGATCAGGTTCGCGCCACGGCCATACCCGACATGATCATGGCCGACAGAATGATGATCGGTGACGGCAAAAAAATCTAGTCCGGCGCGGTCTCGGGCAAAAGCCATCAATTCTCCCGGGGTCATGTCCATTCTCGAGCGTTCCTGAACGTCAGTGGAATATGAGGAATGCGTATGCATATCACCCCAGTAGATGTTCATGCCATCAAATGCCGAATCCATGGCTGCTGTTTCGGTCATAGGCAATCCGCGCGATTGGATTTGCACGTTTTTATCCCGATACTCAAATACGCCGCCAGCATTGCGGACAGCCGCCTCCGAAACACGGACTAAGTCCGATGGATTGCCCACCTGTGCAATATTCCAAAACGGGTCATAGGGTACAAGGAGTGCCTTCGTCATTTTGCGCAATAGGCGCAAGCGAACAGCCGGGCGAGGCAGAATCTGAAATTTGACGGCTGTTTCTGCATCGGGTATAGGCCGTTCGTAACCCGGATAGGCTCGGCCTCGGTCTGGCATGCCGCGCTCCTGATCGGAAAAGTAGCGGATATTAATAAATTCATAATGCTCCTTCCGCGGGACCACGCTGGTGACCTTGGCACCGGGACCAAACCCCATTGTGGTTTCACCCCAATGCAGTTCGATGACATCGCCTACATTTAACCGGCCGTCAATATCCAGCACGATCATTCGATCTCCATCACCCGACGGAGGATGGTCGCGATCCATCCATTGCTCTTTCGGCAAATCCCAAAGGCGCTTCCGAAAGGTGGCGTACGGATTGCTCAAGTAGGCCTCTACGTAGCCGCTGTCTTCATTGAGCCAGATCGACGGAGAAGACGTTCCGAGCCGCTGCATGAAATCAAATACAATGCGAGAAACGGCGCTCTGGAATCCCGGACCGACTTCCAGCCGAATGACAAACTCGGCCGAATCGGCTGCCAGAACTTCCGTGGGGGTAATCGTCGCCATGGTGAAGACTTCTTTCATATCCTTATGATCTCCTCATTTTAAGTAACCGCTCTTTTTGTGTGTTGAATCGTTCAAAAAATCACTCGCCGTGTATGAATTCTTAAAAGGGTTAAGTTAACCCAATTCGAAGTACGAAAAAAGTAGCGTATCTTTTCCAAAAAATGCAAATCGTAAAAATATTTCTACCCATCCACAAGCGCCCGGAATCCCTGCACCAGCATCTCCACCGCAATCGCCGTCAGCAATAAACCCATCAGTCGTTCCATCGCGCCAAGACCCCGGCGGCCTAGGCGTCCGGACACCGCAGTTGCACTGATCAGAATCACGGTCCCGGCGGCCCACGCCAGTAGCAACGCCAGTAGCCATTCCCAGCGCCGGTCCGGCGCCTGTCCCGCCAGAACGACAAGGGTTGCGGCCATCGAGGGACCTGCGATTAACGGCACTGCTAAGGGCACAATCAAGGGATCTCCCTCGGGAATATTCCCGAACATCTTGTCGGTAACCCCGAAGACCATCTTGATTGCGATCAAGAATAAAATAATGCCGCCAGCAATCTGCAGCGAATCCATGGAGACATTCAGTGCTTTCAACAACAGTGGTCCGGCAAAGAGCAAAACCACCATGATTCCGAGCGCAATGCACGCTTCCCTTATCACAATTCTACGGTGTCGCGCCGCGGGTACTGCATCCAGAATCGAGACAAAGAGTGGGATGTTCCCGAAGGGATCCATCACGAGGAATATCAGGATTGATGCCGAAAGAAGGGTCATAATTCATCTCCTTATTGTTGAGAAGTGCTGTTCAGTGTTGTCCGGGGTGAAAGATTGATTTCAAGTCCTCGGGTACGATGTCCTCGATCGTGACAAACGTATTGGTTTGTTGGGATTTCATTGCTGCGCAGGCTAGCATCTCAGCCACAAAGGCTTGTTCCACCGTAGTGAAGGGCTCAGCGTTGCCCTGCAGTAGCTCGTAGAAGTGTCGGGAAAGATCCGGTCCTCCCCGATAATGGATCTTTCCGCCGTAACCGTATTCGAACGTCTGGATTTCACCGCTGCTGTCGCGGGGATAGTATTTCAACAGTCCGCCGCCACGCGGCGCGTTTCCGCTGAAGCTGACCTTCAGAGTCCCCCGTGTGCCGATCACCTCGTATTCGCGCGAGTAATCGGTATTGGTGAAATAGCAGTGCGAATACGTGCCAAAGATACCTTGGTCGAGTTCTATCATGCACACTTCGTTATCCGGCACATCGACGCATTTGGCATACGGGCACAGATCATCGCTGATGGCCGCATTCTTGACGTTCTTGGAGGTTCGCTTGCCAACCCGCTTTGCACTGTCGCAAGAAATTGTTTCATCGCATGTCGAACATTGCAGGGTGTCGGGTTTATCTCCTTTGTAAAGATGATGCCGTCCGAGGGAAGCAACGCGCCGCGGCAGAACTCCAGCCCAGAAGAGCATGACGTCGAGATCGTGTGTGGCTTTTTCGATCAGTTGTCCTCCTCCTCCCGACAGGGTGCGCCGAAATGTCGTGAAAGACGAATCGCCCCCATGGCGTTGGATAAAGTGCAGGGAGCTAACTTGGCCCAGAAGACCGTCGGTGATCATCTTGCGTGCTCGGCTCACAATCGGCGCATAACGCATGACGTGATCGACCAAGATTGGCCCTCGATAGCGCTGGGCAAAACGCATGATTTCGAAGATCTTGTTAGGATCGGCATCCAGCGGTTTTTCGAGCAAGATGGGCAACTTTCGGCCTTCAAGCAACCGAAGATTGTCATAGTGGCGGTGGTTTGGAGAGGCGATGACGATTCCGTCAAGCTGGCCTTTTTCAATCATTTCTTCCGGCGTAGCATAACGTTCCGGCATCATGTGAGTCCATTCACATCCTTCACGAAATTTCTCGTCGTTGGGCTCGTAAACGCCAGAAAGGACAATTAATCCGCCAGTTGCTTCGTCGAACTCCTGAGCATGGCGTTTGCCCATCTCTCCAAAACCGATCATGCCGATACGTTTAGTTTTCATTTTTTCCTCTTGCTTGAGAGCGTCGCCTTCCTAGCAATCAAAGCAATGCACTCTTGTGTTTAATTGAAGTTGATTGAGATGACATGAGCTTCTGATGGCTCAAACTGTATTTTTCTAGATTCAGGAACCGTAAATTTTTCAGAAGCAGAAATTGGCTGCTTTCTGACTCCACACCGTAGTTTCGGATGCGCGCCGGTTCGTTCGAAATGTATTTCAGCCGTGCCGTCTCGCCATTCCGAGCGGAGGATGCGGAGATCTTCCCAGTGTTCCAGCCAAAGTTGATGTTTTCGCATTTCGAACGTGGCGAGAATCATTGAGCGATACAGATTTTTGGGATGACACGTCGAGAAGGTTCCAATGTCGCGCCACGCTCCGATGATTTTTCCACGATCGGACGCAGTAGCGAAATTCTTTCGGAATTCCTCTTCGGGATAATCAGGATCAGATGCCAAATCCATTAGAATCATTGTCGGGGAAAGTTCTCTGAGCCAAAAACTAGAAGGACTCTCCGATGCTAAGGTTTGCTGAAGATACCGGATCATGATTTGGGGATGTTCTTCGCTATTGAACTGCCGGAAGTGGCGGAAGATTTCCGGATAGACGCCTTCGGTAAGCTGGGCGTGTAAGCGCAATGGGCAAAGTCGGTCTTCGGTCAAATTGGTCGGGAAGCCCTGAAACTGGGAACTCGGAAACTCCTCCTCGCGAAATGCCTTGGCGATCCAATAAGGTTTTTCGCCGAAGAAACGATGAAAATAATTTTGAGAAGAGCGATAGATTGCAAGCCGTAGCGCGAGTTCCTGGGAAGCAAGATACGTTCCGTATTCTACCGCCTCTTGGTCTCCGACAATTTCAGCTAGATTGACGTAGGCCATGTAGGCACCGTAATTCGCTCCCTCGACCCAGATATTTCCCGCTTCGCTGTAGCCGGATGCCATGCACGCCCAGTCGTGGTAGACATCCAGATATTTACACATGTCTTTAATGGTCTGCCAATTTTCACGGATGGCAGTGCTGTCGCCCGAAACCAACACGGAAAGATACATCTGATAAAGTGAAATGCCCAAGCCCCAGTCGTTCTCAACATACGGACGGGCACACGATTTGATCTTTTCCTTTGAAGCGTTTTTGAAATACTTGTCTCGCATCATCGTCACGTTCAGATAACAGATCAGGTAGGTCTCTCCTGTGAACGGCTCCTTGCGGAGATAGTAGTTAGACATTTGCTGACGCGGAAGATCAGGATTGAAATAATACTCGATCGTTTGTGCGTGGGTGTGCTCCTTCAACCGGTTAAGATCCTTGTGAAGGGTTAGAAGCGACAAATATTCTCCGTCTGGATCGCATGTCGACTGCAAACTTTTTCCGGTGAGTTCGGCGAGCCGATCTCGATATTCCTCCGGCATGAAGTGAAATAATTGTCCTGCAAAACCATACCTTTCCAAGGTGGATCCCACATAGCAGTAGGGACGCCAATCATCAGGGAAGGCCGCCTGAAAATCGAAATATTCCTTCAACCCGTCTACCAGCGTCGCGGGAACCTCGCTCTTTTCGTCGCGCAGTGGGAAACGAACATCAAGCGGCATTTGTGGCAAGGTATACGAGCAGCTCTCTCCGCGGACACCGAGAAGGGGGCCGTATTTCGTTGGAAATTCGAGGTCAGTGACAGGTTCGGAAAACTCCGCGACACCGCTGAGTGCAGCGGCTGGAGGGATTGATGCGATTTTGAGCGGGTTTGTTCCCCATTCATCCTTAAGCACGCGAAAGGAGAATTTCTGGGCAATATGGCACTTCTTTGTTGCATGAACATTCTTGAAATATTCGGCACATTCAACGGGGAATGCCATGAATGATCGGCTCCAGAAACGGCAACGTTTCCCAGCGTCTGCGATAAACTTCGCATCATTCGCCGACAACGGGTTGAACGATTCCATTCCGAATGGGGTCGCACTAGTCATCCGGTGGCATCCAGAGAACGTCATCGAACTCAGACGCCCATTTTTCAGGTACTCTACTTGAATGTTTTCAGGTTTTTTATCAAGGACAACGAGTAGCGGAACGTCGGGAAACTCGGTGCTTCCGAACAGCAACAACCAGTTTTCCGTCATCATTTCAGGGGTAAATGCATCGAGTGAGGAAACGCTTGATGCCGTCAACACATATTGGTAATTGCCTGCGAATTGGAGCTCGGAAAGTCGCATGGATTGCGACTCGCATTCTGTCATGATACCCGGCGATGCCAGGGAATAGGTCAGGGAAACATTCTGCGATCGCCAGTTTACGGAGAGTTGGTTGACCTTGATTTCATCATTTTCAATGCCACATTCTCCGTAGGTACGTGTAGCCCGTTCGTCGCCGGGCAACACGCAGTATCCCCAGCGGAACGGTTTGTTGTAACGCGGATGTCCGCAAAGGTACATTTTGTCGATGACTCCGAATGCGCTTACGGCGCAATCGAGAAGACCATCTCCCTTGGTGAAACCGAAGCGGCCGGGTGTGCTACGATGACCAGCCCCGGGTGTCAATCCGGTCGTGTCCAGTTTTCCCCCCTCGGACAGCGGCGTGTCCTTCGGCGCTACAACTGGATTCGAAAACGATTTCACACGCTCCACGGGCGAGAAACATGGCACGAGATTCAATACGAAATTTTCAGGGGTGACCGGATCTGTGTCAGCCTCCACGCGCACGATGTTTTTCCCGGACTTCAATTTTAATACAACAGGGATCCGAGCACTTTGAAGGGAAACATAAAGCGACCGATCGCTTTTTTCGGGCTTCACTCCGTTGATGGAAAAAACCTTAAGCCAAACATCATATAACGCCACGAATTCTCCCCCGGGACTCATCAATGAAGTCTCTAGGCAGATTCTCTTGCCGTCGTTAGAAATTTGTTCCCATTGATTCAGAGTCGTCTCTGACGCGAAATGATAATGATAATGGAAGTCCATGCTAATTGATAACCTTCTCTGTCTCTGTTGGGGGGATGGGTGTCTTGAACGGATTCGTTGCTTGGTAGTTGCTCCATGCAAGTTCCTGGAGCAATTTTGCATCGGTGGGCGTTACGTATTCTGGGTGATAAAGTCCAACGGGACTCTGCTCGGTCAGTGCCGCATAAATACAGCACGAAACCAGGTATGCACCCTTGCCGTTCATGTGAAGACGGTCAGCGTAAAGTTCGTCAATCTTTTCCTGGGTGGGATTGTGACCGAGGTATTCGATGATCGCCCTTGCTGCTGGCGCGAACGCTGTCGATCCGTCAGGCACCTTAACCAGACATTCGCTGAAGTAATCCGTCAGGTCGAAGCTCTGCTTCGGCTTAATAAGGAAGGGGTTTACCTCGTAGATCACGGAGAGAATGTTATGGGCACGGAGGCGTTCGACCATGCGAGGCGCATGATCCGTAATTTGCTGTAATTCCGTCGTAGAGCGAGTCGTATAAGAAACTTCATAAACAACCGCGTCCCAGGGGTGGGAGTCGATTTCACAGAGGAGCGAACCAGGCCCCTCACCGCCTTCTAACCAGTGACGGCCTAGGCTCGTTCCCATGCTGATATATTCGCTTGCGACGATCTGGCCGTAATCCGTCGGCGTGGATTCACACATCTGCATAACGGTGCCGGGAATATCACCGCGGACGGTCGAGCTGGAACCCACGAAGAGAACTTTTTTGACCTTGGGCGGATTGTCGATAAAGGACAGCCGCACCTTGGCTTCACGCGCCGGATTGTACGAAGAGCGCCCACCGTCCCACGGAAGCCGCGTGTAGGATGATGGGGTATCCTGGATCGCTTCAAATTCTTCTTTGGCAGCGGCGAAATTCTTTTCGTACAAGAACGCAAGACCGATATAAAGTCGGGCAAAACTTTGAAACTGTTCAGAGATTTCCTGCATGTTCAGGATGTTCTGGAAGGTCTTTCGTACCGCCGGATAGTTTTTCTCAAACAGATAGCAGCGCCCAATGTTGTACATGACTTTGAAACGCAAGGTCTGCTGGTTCGCAAAGCCTGGCGCAGCTTCTTCCAGTACGGTGACTGGGACGTCCCAGGGATCTATTCCCTTCAAGGTTGCGTTAGGCGCAAGGATTTCTAAATACAGGGCTCTCGCTGCCGGATAATCCTTGATGTGCAGGAACAGGGTGTCGGCCAGACGCTGCCGAGCAGACATTCTCTGTTCGACTGTCAGACTGTCACGTTGGAGGATTGCTTCACATGCCTTCTGGACATCCGTCCAGTCGCGCGTTGAGTGAAGCGCTACATCTTCCAGCAACTTTATTTTCAGGAGTAAGGTTTCGTCTAGAACAGATTCGGAAATATCCTGTATTGCTTCGACCTGCTCGACAGTCTTCAGACCAAGGTACCGATTCACAAAAAGGTAGGCTTCCACCAACGCGAGCTGGATCCGCGCCTTTTGTTCTGGAGCCAGATCCGAGGCTTCAGATGCCTTTCGGAATTCCTCAATGGCCGCCGCGTAATCCTTCGCCTTGAAGAATTCCTGTCCTTTCTGGAACGATACGCCGGTCACTCGGTCAAGAAAATTGGTTAGCTCAGTTCCCGCGAACTTCTCCGGTTCGGTGGCGTCGTCGGCCTGAACGACTGTGTACGACGCCTTGCCCTCCTTGGCAAGCGTCAACGGGCTCGATGAAAGCGCTAATAATTGGTTCAGCAGGGGACGCATAGCGTCGAGCATTCGAACGAATCCTGGGAGCGCCACATGAAGCTTGTCAGGCATGACTTCTTTGCTGATAGATCCGTCCGGCTCCACCAGTGCGTGGCCTACATCCAGGAAGAAAACTTTCTGGTTGTCAGCTTGCAACGCCAGTTTCGCATTAACCTGCCGAACCAATTCATTGGAGGGGTTTCGGATGGAATCGCCGCGCGGCAAGATGCCAAGAAGGAGAATCTTGCTGTCGGGCGTTTTTTCTTGAAGCGCCTTCATGAGGCGATCAATGCCCTCAACCACTTCCTCCGGAGTAAATTGATTGGACAGATTGTTGGTGCCGATCAAAAGTACGATGACCTTGATGCGGACCTGATCCAACACGCCGTTCAGAACACGCCAGAGAACATTCTGAACCCGATCACCGCCAACCCCCAAATTCACCGGACGATAGTTACCGAATGTTTCTTGTAAAAGCGTTGCGGGCCATCGCGCCGTAATCGAGTCGCCGATGAACACGAGTTCTGGATTTTGAGCTAGGACAGCCTCGCATTGAGCCTTGTGTTGAGCCGCATATTTCGTTTCCCTGCCATCAGCATCTCGTTGGGGCTCACTGGCCGTTATGGGGGGGCGCAGGATATTCACCGGCTCACCCGGCGTTTGTCCGGACGGATAGTCCTCAATGGTGAACCGAAGCGTACCTCCGAACCCACCTGGATGATTGCCTCGCGGCCCGATGGCGACCCGGATTGCATCCCCTTTTTTTAATTTACCAAGATTTCTTTGAAATAACATCGGCAGGGGCTCCCTTTGCTCCTCGGATTCGGATAACAGGGTGTCATTGAGATAAATCAGAATCGTGCAGTGACCATTGAGGAGATTGCCGTTGTGGATCCATATCTCGCCGTGTGCATCTTCCTGTAGGGTATAAGAAGCGATCGCATAGCGGGCGACACCATCGATATCCCGAAACCCACGCACATGCCCGTAAGGCCTGTGGCTGGGGCGGTTCGTCATGAGCGCCCCGTCTTCGTCCGGAACTCCAAACGCAAATGATTTTCGCTGGCCCTCGTCGACCGCAACACAAACCAAGGACGTGTAACCCGTTGAATCGCCGATGGATCCACTAGCGTTCCAGTCAAGACTCCAACCGACTGGAGGATTTGTCTGAGAGACCGCATCGCCATAGACCGCAAGGATTTCTCCCACATTGGTGCTCGCAAGATTGTCCGATAAAACGGTTTGACACGTAACTGACAGCAGCCCAGCGCACAACCTAGCCAACAACATGCTTTTAGCGGTCATAAATCCAGATGTGTACTTTTTTACGTTCATAAAATCCTTGCCCTCGTCCCAGATTGCTGCCAGATGAGCCGTCAAGTTCTGTAGCCGCGATCGCTGATCGCGGACAATTCCGGCCTCATCGAGGCCAGCTACAGGATACCTACAGGGTAGGGCGATACGTTTCGCGCTCGCCGCCGCTCGGCTGGCCGGGACGGCCACCCCTCATCTTGTGCTCACTTGCCACGCAAGACTCGCAACTCTCTCACTTTCATTCCTTCTACAAAGCTCGCGGCTTAGTTTTCCCTTCCTCCACATCTGCGTTAATCGGCGTAATCTGTGGATAGAACTTAGATCCTTCACCATGTCCGACAAAGTTTACGACAAAGCTCGCGACAAAGTCAAACAGAGTTTGGAGTGCCACAAGCTTAGCGAATTACCAAGATCGTCGCACGATAGGCATATTCATAGCAGCCGATATCCACCGTGCCGACGACAGTGTCAATGCGGTGGTTTCCATTCAGATCCGAAGAGCCCATCAGCGTCGCGTTCAGATTGAAACCTTCGTTGAGGCCTCGCGAGCTGTGCAGCAGATGGTAATCGTCCGCGCCAGCGTCCACGAATGTCGGGGCAACGGTGATGTTGCCGCTCCCAGGGAAGGGGACACTGCCCTGAAGCGCGGTGGTGATGTTGTTAGTAAAGGTGGACTTCGAAATCGCATCGGTATGGGTGCCTCCGGTAATCCCATAGTAGATGTTATGCATGGTGTTGTTGTACACGATTGAATTATACAGGTTAATGCCGGAACCCGTTTCGGTGTTGGCGTACCGTACGCCGATGCCGCCACCAAATCCACTGGGTGCTTCGTTGTACGCAAACGTGCAATTGACAATGCGCACATTGCCATTCTTTTGGATGGCGGCGATCCCACCCCCCCAACTCATAGAGACATTGTGATGGAAGAGGCAGTTTCGTACTAAGACCCCTTCAGTATTAAAACGTACCCCACCGCCGCCGCCGCCGGAATCGAAAGTGGCATTGGCGGTGTTATAAGCAAAGACACTTTTTTCGATTAATGTATCGGCACCGCCGTTTGCGAAATACGCGCCTCCACCGTCGAACGATTCGTTTTGTTCAATTCGCGTGTTGTACACATGCTTTCGGCCACCAGTTGATGCGTAAATGCCGCCGCCCATTGCTAATGATTTCTTCAGTTCGGACGGATTAGGATGCTCGGCCCGATTGTTGATTACCACCGAATTCGACACAATAAATTCCGTGGTAAAATAAGAGGCAAATGAACAGATGCCGCCGCCGTACGCTCCGTTACCGATCTTCCCAACATTCGTAATCGTTGGAAAGGCGTTGGTGCCGTAGGTGACGAAGTTGTTGACGATGATAGAATTCAATACTTCGCCGTTCCAGGCCTCGTAGCGATAGGGATGGTAAAATAACACACCGCCACCCATCTGCGAGGCAAAACCATTCGTTACGGTGAAGCCGTCCAGCACGAACCGATTGCCGGCAGTGGTCTTGAGGTTCCAGAGGGTGACACCGCGGTAGGCACCTTCGCCATCGATGATCGTTGTCTCCGCACCATCGGTGCTCCGTAGTACCAAGGGTTTGTTGATGAAGACGACATTGGTGCCGATCTCGTATCCGGCTTCTGCCAGATGAACCGCATTCGTCGGTACGGTGTAGTTACCGGGACGGACTAGAACGGTGTCGTTGTCCGCTGCGGCGTTAACAGCGTCTTGAATATGATGCGCCGCCGTGTCCCAAGTCGTATGGCCATCACCGGGGTTCGGGCTGCTCTGCCAGACGTGCCGGGTAACCGGATCGCTCCAAGCGGAGCCGCTCGCGAGCATGCACAACAACAAAACCGACAGACCGCATCGACTCCATGGATGCGCTTGCGTTGGGTTTGATCGGGTACGTTCCCGACGAACGATGTTTCGGCATGTCGTTCCAAAGTTACTGGCATTATTTTTAATTTTCTTATTCATAACAATTTTCCTTTCAGAAACATGAATTCTTGAATTTTCAGGATAATTTTCTCCGTTGAACTGATAGGAAAGATAGGATACTATGGACACATTTAGCAATGGATTTCTTGATCATTTCCTTGTAATTTATTGCCTGATGCAGGGTCAAGCAATGAATTCCGCTTTGGGATCGCCGGCATGCACACCGCGTTCGATGGCGGCGAGTTATCCGTTGCTCTTGGGTTTCAACTCTATTTCTGCAGCGAAAAAATAATGATCGCTGGGCAGGTTCCCTTTGGCATCCCTATCCTTGATAATGTAGGCATTCTGCGCAATGGCCGATCCTCTGATGAAGATCCAGTCGATTCTGCCGGCGCCTTTCTCATTTCCGGGGACATCTTGCGCTCGTTGGCAAACATCGCCTTCCAGTCCATGCCAACTAATTCCCTCGTAGGCTTTACCGTGGGCTTCCTGATAGGTGTCGCGCCAACCGCCAGAAATAAACACGTTAATGGCGGCATTGGTTATGCCCGCATTCATGTCTCCGGTCAGGATCTGCGGCAGATCCGCTGGGTATGCCTGTGCCGACTCGTTGATCATCCGTGCCTGCTGTTCGCGTGCAAGCTGACTGTAATGGTCGAGGTGCGTATTATAAAAAAGGAACGGCAGTCCTGAAGAACGTTCTTCTAATACCATCCAGTTCAGTAGCCGGATGCAGTTGCTGCCCCAGGATCGGCTGCCACAAATATGTGGCGTTTCCGAAAGCCAGTGCGCTCCGCTGGATAAAACCTCAAATTTATCGCGTCGGTACAAGATGCCGTCCGTCGGAATTCCCCGCTTGATATCCGGTCTGTCCAGCGTGCCGAACGCATCATAGTCCGGCATGCCAGCTAAGTAAAACGTCTTCTGTGGCGGATTCAATTCTTGAAGCCCGATCAAATCCGCACCGGATTTTTGAAGAACATCGAGACTGGCCGACCAGCGATCTTTCAACCCTCCGGCGACATTACAAGACAGTACTAACATGGTAAATGACTCCTTTTTGTGTAAATAATTTGTAGGGAATGCTGATTATTCGGCTTCGGTTTTCTGTGCACCAATTTCTAAGACTTGAACGTCATCAATAAACACCACATCTCTCGATTCGAAATTCAGCAGGTCAATGCGCAACCGAAGGGAGTTCGTTTTGCGATGACCGGGGATGACACACGCGACATATTGCCATTGGCCGGGAGTCAGGACGATATCAGGGATATTGGCTGTGAGTTCTTTATTGAGAAACGTTCCGTTGGTTTGACGGACGCTCGGTGAACCCATGATCTGTAAACGTCCTTCCTGCACCGGCTGATCTGCCGGTATATAGACTTGCGCTGAAAAATAATACTGGGTGTTCGGCTTGGCATCCGGAATAAGGCGCAAGACACGAAAGTTTTTGTGAGCCGGTATGCATTTCAAGGAATTCGTGCCGCGGAAGGCGACGGCATCGCTGCGCTCGACACTGCCGTGAATCGACGACCAGGTTTCCCACCCATCGAGTCCACGCCGGGTGTAATCGGCATACGTTCCGGAGCCGACCGCACCTTGAGCTTGCTCAAAATTGCCACTCGGCAGCAGATTATCGGCGCCGCCTTCTCCTGTTGCGCTGCGTCGCACCGCAGATGCCAGAAAACGCAAATGTGGATCAAGGGTTGGATGCTCAGCTAATATCTTGAACTCGGCGAGCACCTCGGGATCGGAAACCCATGCAGCCGCTGTCGACAGCAGGCTCGGCACCGGGTTTTTCTCCATGCCCCAATCTGCTGCCGCTTTGGCGAGAACCCAGCCTCCCGTTTCGTGGGGCAGGGTGCGCGCAAGCGTGTAGGCATTGGCCGCATCAGGAACCGTACGCAACAGAGCCGCTGCCGTCGCGGCATCCGGCAGGGTACCGTCGGGTGAAAAATAGGCACCGCCGGATGCAGTAGCGCAGGCCTCGTACCACTCGAAACAAGTCATCAACAGGCGTGCGCGCTGTTTCTGATCCTCAGCACCGTGTGCATCCGCCAGCGCAACAACTTGCTCCATCAGTGCGCGGCAATGCGGTATATCGTCGGGTTCGAGCGCGAACATGTAACTACCGAATTTTCCTAGACTAAGGTAGGTAGCGGTGCGACTGTTCCACCAGGCTGTGTGGATCGCCTTCTCCCTCCAAAAGTCATCCCAGAAGGCATAGTATTCACGTAATGGCACAGAGGCTTCGGCACCGACGGCGGCCTGACACCAGTCCAGAAGCGTTGCCTCTAGGTCTAAATCGGGATTCTCCCACAGTTTTAAGAGCAGGTATTCTTTAGGGCCTTCGGTAGCCGTACTGTAGGCCCGTTCGGTGACTGCACCCACGGCTCCGTGTTCGTGGAGATAGCGGATCATCTGTTGCATCTCGCGAGAGTAGAGACGCGGGAGTGAGTAAAACTGGTCTCCGTAATCGTAGGAATAGATGCCGATGCGAGCGATCTTAGACCATTCCCGGATGAGCTTTTCTCGCGCGGCTCGGACATCGTCGTCCCAGCAGGCATGTAAATCGAATGTGAGAAACGCGACCACGTTGGGGTGTAGCTTGAAATCTGGCGGTGGCTGGACTTCACGATAGGCAATCAATCCGAAAAAGACATCGGGGAATTCAGCCGTTACGCGCTCGACGACGGCGTTGACCCATCCGTAATAGGCGGCGATCAGTTTGGGGTTTTGTTCTGGAGAATAGGCGGGATCGATTTCTGTTTGGCTGTGTCCGCCGTTATCGTTGACCGCCAGTGTCAGGGAGCGGACACCTGGGTTTTCGCGCAAGTACGCGAGCAAGTTTGTAGCGGCTTCGTCCACGGCTACCTGACTGCTATAGTGGGGTTGCCAACCGCCGCGGTAATTGCGCGCGGAGTAACTGGCCTTGAGATCAGCACCCCATTCCCAGGGGCGTACCCGTTCACCGCGCAGGATGGGAAACATGTCGTCGTCTGGCTTGTTCTCTCGCAGCATGTACTGATCGATGGGGAAGGCGACGGTTGTCAGGCTGTGGCTGTAGGCCACGCGTGATTTGGTTCCGAGTCGTGCTTCCCAGCTCCACCAGTAGATGCGATTACGCTCGCCCGGCACTCCGGCCATGTAGTCCGTTTGACCTGAATCTCGATGGATTGGAAAGGCACTGGTATGGGTAAACGACTTGCGGGGAATCGAAAGGGAGCTCCGGTTCGGGAAGTGGGCTCCGATCCCAATGCCGTTATTGGCACCTTGGAAAAGATAGCGCGCGCCACCGAACTCCTCAAGCAGATAGAATAAGGTGCGCACGATGCCCGATTCGCCGCCGACGATGCGCATGACGTGAGGGGACGGAAAATCGACCGTGGTCGCGTCTTCCTGAAGTAGCGAGCGCTTCTCCACCACGATCTCGATCCGGTTCGACAGCACTGTGTCATCATTCCCAAGTGGCAGGTCGATACCGTAGCCCGTGCGCACATCGCTCCTGAACAATGCCACCGCACGCGCTACGTCGCGTGGAACATCCGCTGGGATCGTCACCATATAATGATCGCTCCGGCGATGTTCTACGGGAGGTAATGCCGTTTCGTCCAGAACGACGGTTGCCGTCGGCTTCCCATCGCGGAATAGATAGAAGGGCTCGTCGTCCACCGTGGCGGCGGACGCGAGATGGCCGACAGTGCCGCAGAGCAGCAGTGTCACGGCATAAAGTGCGGATGAGAATCGGCTGACTTGCGAATAGGTATATTGATTCTGCATGATAGTTCTCTTTTGTTGATGCGATAAAAGATAGTTTATTGAAGCTGTATTTAGCAATGGACTTTTTGATCATTTTCTTGTAAGTTGTTCTCCTATCTATGGAAAAGTGAATTTCATGATTTTAAAGACCTGTGGTTGAAAGCAGTAATCTTCGGGTCAGGAATTTCATCGACAGAGGTAAGGATTTCAACGGCTTTCCAAATGAAAAACGTTCAAGAACACATGAACTGGTCCCTCGCTCCGCTTTCTTGTGCGGGAACAAAAAACGTAAATTTCTCATTAGCGGCTTTACGCCGTCTTTCACCGCACGAGCTGCCGGTTGACGACATCGGGTATATAGCACCATCCGCCATCTGTCCCGACTGGCCGAAAGGCGGTCGGCATTTTTCGTTGAGCTTCGTTTTTGGTGGCCGTGGGTCCTGCCAGATTTTCGGTAAGACATGGCCGGTCATTCCGCCCTGCATTTTTACGGCCTGGCCGGGCCAACCGATGAAATTCGGGCCGGATCGCGGCAATACGTGGGAAGAGTTTTACATCTGTTATGCGCCTGACTTACTACCGATCCTCAAACGCCGGCAGTTGGCCAACTCAAACTGGCCCATCTGGCCCGTCTATAACCCGATGGAGTCGCGGCATGCTCTCGTCGAGTTATGCCAACTGCTCGAGCATCTTCAAGACTACGGCCAAGTTGACCGGATTGACCGCCGATGCGATGCCGTCTTGACCGACACACTGATTGCCCGCGAGGCCAAGCGGATGCCCGACGACGACGAAAAGGCCATACGTAATATCGAGATTTATATTGCTGCCCATCTCGATGAAAAATTAGATTTCGACAGACTGGCACGGCAGCACGGATTATCGCCATCGCATTTCCGACGGCTCTGGCGGAATTTTTTCAATCTACCACCAGCACAATACGCGATGGATCGACGCATGCGGGAAGCCTGCCGGCTATTAACTGAGAGCGACATGCGCATCAACGAAGTCGCTGCGCGGCTTGGGTTCACCGACTCCTTGTATTTTTCGAGACAATTCCACCGCCTGATTGGGCGTACGGCTTCGGAATACCGGGGATTGTCGTAGATCGTGTTTGCCTCCTCTGTATTAACCGTTAACGATGTAAAATAGGAATTACTTTATGAAAAACAACACACAATTCACTGGAATTGACATTCGGACTTTTAAACGGCATTTCGCCTATTTTGTCGGGATCATCGTTCTTGTCCTTCTGTTTGGAGGCTTTAGCTCCATTGTATTCAGTGTGGAGCCGGAGGGTCGGGCTGTGATTCGGCGCTTCGGGAAAGTGGTGGGAATCAAAGATCCTGGGCTCCACTTCAAATTACCCTTTGGCATCGACATCGCCACTTTTGTTCCTACGGAGCGGGTTCTCAAGGAGGAGTTTGGCTTCCGCACCTTGGGTTCCAGAGCCCCTCAGCATTCGAACTATGTGAAAACACCTCAACTCGAGGAAGAATCTCTCATGCTCAGCGGCGATCTCAACGTGATCGACGTGGAATGGGTGGTTCAGTACAAGATCAACGACCCTGTGAAATATCTCTTCTCGGTGCGAGACCCCACAGACACCCTCCGCGATGTCTCGGAGTCGGCTTTACGCCGAATCGTGGGTAACAAACTGGGGGCTGACGTGCTTACGGTGGGTCGCGTGGCCATCGCTGATGAAACGTTGCAAGACATGCGAGCCATTTTAAACTCTTACGATATGGGCGTTACGGTTGAACGTGTCGAGCTGCAGGATGTCACGCCTCCGGACAAGGTGAAGCCCGCCTTCAACGAGGTCAATGAGGCGCGCCAACTGCGTGAACGTCTTGTCAATGAGGCCGAAAAAAAACGCAATCAAATCATTCCGAGAGCACGCGGCGAGGCGGATGAGATTGTGGCACAGGCCGAGGCATACCGCTTGGAGCGCACCAATGCTGCCCGTGGTGAGGCGGCGCGGTTTACATCTTTGCTGTCGGCTTATCGGGAATCTCCAGAGGTTACAGGTCGTCGGCTGTATCTGGAAATGATTGATCTCGTTCTCCCACAATTAGGTCGGGTGGTTGTTATGGAAGCGGGAGGAACGGCTCCGTTGCCGTTGCTGAATCTTGGCGAAATGAATTCGAAAGGAGTGCAACAATGAATTCAACTCTAATTAAATCGGCTAGCGGCATGTTGGTGGTGATGGCACTCGTTGTGGGCGGAATCATTTTCTCCGCCTCGGTCTTTTTTGTCGATCAAGGTGAACAGGCATTGGTTTTGCAGTTCGGTCGTCCCATCGGCGGTGCGATTACTGAACCAGGCATCCATTTTAAGACACCGTTTATTCAAGAAGTCCGCCGTTACGATAAACGTTTGCTCGCCTGGGATGGAGAACCCAATCAGATTCCGACTCGGGGTCGTGAGTTTATTTCTATCGATACGACAGCACGCTGGCGCATTGTCGATCCTTTACGCTTCCTGATGAGCGTGAGGGATGAAAGTGGAGCTCAAGCGCGTCTCGATGACATTATCGACTCTTCAGTCCGCGATAGTATTTCGAGTACTGAGTTGACGGAAATCGTGCGTTCCGAGGATTGGAGCGTGACGGAAGAGGATCTCAAGAAAGCCGATATCGTACAGCCCGAGGACAAAAGTGTAGCCCTCACGGAAGAAACAAAAATCGGACGCAACATGCTGACCCGTAAAATATTGGAGGAGGCTAGTCGTGATCTCACCGAACAATACGGAATCGAACTCATCGATGTGCGCATCAAACGCCTCGACTATATTCCTTCTGTTCGGGAACAGGTCTTCCAGCGCATGATCTCTGAACGGCAGCGTACAGCCGCCGAATTCCAGTCCGAGGGGCAGGGCGAAGCATCCCGCATCAATGGCGATACGTCGCGGCAACTCGCCGACATCAGTTCAGAAGCCCGCCGCCGGGCTGAGGTCATCCGCGGCGAAGCGGATGCTGAGGCGACGAGAATCTACAACGAAGCATACGCTGCAGACCCTGAATTCTATGCCTTGCTTCGTACACTCGAAAGCTATGCTCGCACTCTCGGCAAACAGACGGAGTTGGTGATCAGTTCAGACTCAGAATATTTCCGCGTTCTGCGCAACGGTAAGCCGTAGGCTGTACATCGTACGCGGCATACGGGAGCGCGATGACGACGGCAGTCTACTCGGACTTTCATTTGTTTCTGGATCTGCTTTATCAACGACGTTCTCGTGTGATGATCATCGTGAAGGGAATCAGAGCCAAGAAAATAATTGCGGCACAACAATACACCCAGCGTACCCCGAAATTCATGGCCACCGCCCCCCCGACCAAAGCACTGAAAAACCAGCCGCATGATTTGATACTGGTGGCCGCCTTATCAGGCCCATGGATGGTCTCGACCAACATTGGCATGAAAGGCGTGTCGAAACGAGTGGCGAAGATCGTCGGTTCTCAATTTTCAGCTTTATGGCGAAGGTGATTCCTTGTATACTCTACCCCATGACGAAAAGTAATTTCTTTCAGATGGGTCTTCTGGCGACAATCTTCGCCATCGTGATGTTGGGTTGCTCTCGCCGAGAGCAGCGGATCGACATTGTTCTGGTGACAATAGATGGAGACGTCGGCCTTTGTTCTGACGTTGACACCTCGAAGACGATTGTTTTCCCAAACACCTACACAACATCACCGTCCACACTACCGGCTGCCGCCTCGGTTCTCACCGGCTTGTTGCCGCCGGAACACGGTATTCGTGTTAACGGAGTAGGCTCACTTTCTCCAGGCAGGCAGACTCTTGCAACCGAGCTGTCGGCTTCTGGGTTCGAATGCGCGGCATTCCTTTCTTCTGCCGCCCTCCATCCACGTCACGGACTCACAAATGGATTCTCTCGGTATGACCTGAAGATTTCGCCTGCCGAACGAACGACTGCAATGACCCGACCCCCAACCCAGATTGTCGATGCCGTGGCCGAATATCTCAAGACCGCGCCGAAAACGAAATCGAAGTTCGTCTGGGTGCATGTCTCTCCGTATGCAGGTATAGCCGCAGGTATAGCCTTGACGAACGGGGTCGCTATTTCTGAGGCAGAAAAGAAAACATGCGAGGAAATCGACCGCCTCTTTGGGATGTTTTCCGATAAAACCATCAAAGCGGTTGTTCCGCTTTTCGGGTTTGAACCTGGTGCCAAATTTCAAGAGATGTCGCTCGAGGACTCTGCCACACGTGTCACCGTGACTGTCTCTGGACTTGATCGTAGCGGCATCAACGAAGCACTTCTGTCGATTGCGGACGTGAAAGCGATGTTGCTGAATCCGCAGGCAGAAGAGAAATCCCATTCGGTTTACACAGAGACCATTATGCCTTGGTATGTTTTCCGTCTGCCTCCGCTACAGATCGTTCGTGGCAGTGTTGAGACTCTGCCCCCGCTTGGGCTTGACAAGGTGGCGTTGCAGCCCCTGGCTGGCCAGATGGAGATGATGGCACTGAAGATGGGTGGCCATCTTGGAGAGGGGCTCATTCCTGCCTACACAAATGCCACTGGTGGGGCTTCGCTAGACGAAACAGGAATTCGGCTTCTCGACCAAGCGGCGACCGCTTTTACGCTTTCTGGCACCAATGGAGTAGGTGCTATGACGGTGCTGGTGAAGAACTATCCCAGCGTACCAATCTATCATGAATTCCTTGGAAATTTGAAGTGGCAACAGCGCGACTATACGGCCGCTTGCAACGAGTATGCAAAGGTATCGGAATACGGTGTGAACATGGTGGGGGCGTATCGACAACAGGCGATGTGTCACATGGCCATCGGCAATATTCCGCAGGCGATTGACAAGGCAGAAACTGCTTTTCTACTGAATCCTGATGATCCCGTTCTACGTCGCGGTCTTGCCCAGATTCTTTTCAACGCTGGATCGTCCCTGCTTGCGCAGAAGCAGTATCAAGCAGCCGGGGAATGCCTGAACCGTGTTTATTGGCTGGAACCGCACAATACAGATGCCATGCTTCAACTTGCTCGCTTACAACTCGATATTGGACAGACGAATGCCGCTATCGGGTTGCTCAATGGCGTAATGAAGGTCAAGCCGCAACATGCGCTTGCCAACCGGATGCTCGGAACGCTCGGCAAGTAGTGAGTTATTTGAAGTCATACTTATTCAAAGCAGGTTCAATGAAACTGTTATTTTTAGAAAACCGAAGGATAACATAAACACAATGCGAAACATAGTACTCGGAGTCATTATGGCATCTACCCTTACCGTACAAGCCCAAGAAGTAAAAGAAATCAGATACATTAGTTGCGCAGACAACTCGGAGCAGCCAGCCATGTTCTACGCTCCTGAATCAAACGATTCGGTACCGCTTGTTGTGGCCTTACACACCTGGTCTGGGAACTATCTGCAAGGCTCTCACAAAGCGATCGAACAGTGGTGCGTGAAAAATGGATGGGCGTACATTCATCCAGATTTTAGGGGACCGAACAGTCGGCCGGAAGCAACGGGTTCACAACTGGTTGTGGACGATATTGTAAGTGCTGTTGAGTACGTTCAGAAGACGACCAAGATCGATCGTTCTGCGATTTATCTTGTTGGCACTTCCGGTGGGGGGTACACCGCTCTGCTCATGGCTGGACGCTGTCCCGAACTATGGGCCGGTGTCACTGCTTGGGTTCCCATATCGGACTTGAAGGCTTGGCATGCTCAGGGGAAGTATGTTGGTGACTTGGTGAAGTCATGCGGTGGTGCGCCTGGTGATAGCGCTACGGTTGATGCTGAGTACGTTAAACGATCACCCTTGACCTATTTAAAGAAGGCAAAAGGCGTCTCTTTGCATCTCAATGCAGGCATTCATGACGGGCATACGGGAAGCGTTCCCATCAGTCATTCCCTTCTGGCATTCAACGAAGTTGCGGAACCGGAAGACCAGTTGTCCCAAGAAGACATTGACTTTTTCACTGAAAAGGAAGCGGTGCCCCCTAGCCTCATCTCTGACATCTCAGATCCAAGCTACGGCAAGAATCAACCTCTTTTCCGAAGAGAATCGGGGAATGCAACGGTAACCATTTTTGAGGGTGGGCATCATTTGATAGCTCCTGCCGCCATCGCGTGGATCCAGCAGATTCATGAGAAGAAGCATAGCAAGGAAATTGCCAGCGATAAATAGAACATGCGTTGCGCGGCCATTTTTTGTACCTCAACGTTGCAAAGCTTATTATAATTTACCCAGAGTCGGCGATTCATATTAAAATCCGTTGACTTAATGCCGTTTTTTTTGTAAGTTACTCAGTTCATTTCGCAAGCGAAGAACCCTCGCGTCACATTCCAAGAAAGACATTATGAAGCAACTCTATCAGCCATCAAAAATCAAGCGTATCCGCAAGATAGGTTTCCGTGCCCGCATGGCAACCGTCGGCGGCCGCAAGGTCATCCGCCGCCGCCGCCAGAAGGGGCGTACGAAACTCGTTCAGGCTTAATGCCGAGCGAAGCGTCGGCTGTCGGAGGGAATGGCGATGCGAAAGTGGAAAACATTTTGCACCGCACTTTTACCTTTCCGCGCAGCCGTCGGCTTTTGGCCCATAAGCTTTTTCAGGCAATCTTCAATGAAGGCGGGGAAGTGGTTGGGCGTAGCATTATCGTATGGGTCAGCCGTGCGGAATCGTGCAAGGGCAGGATGGGCGTTGTCGCTACCAAACGGACTTTTCATGACGCAGTCGACCGCAATCGGGCTAAGAGGCTGATCCGAGAATCTTTTCGACTTATCCAGAACGAATTGATTGAAGCACCGTGGGACATGGTTGTTCTCGCAAGAGGAAAAATATTGTCCCTTAAGCAACCAGAGGTGCAGAAGGAATTGGTTAAGCTTTGTCGCCGACAGGGGATTGTGAAGGGAAGCACGCCGTGAAGACGCTGGCTATTTTCATCATACGAGCCTATAAAATTATTTTATCGCCTCATCTTGGGGCGGTTTGTCGTTTCTCTCCAACCTGCTCTCATTACAGCATCGAGGCGTTGGAGCGATATGGATTTACAAAGGGCTTCTGGCTGACCGTTCGTCGGTTAGTGAGATGCCGACCGTTCGGGCCGTCTGGCTATGACCCCGTGCCTATTGACTGGCCGGGATATTTTAGAAGGAAATCATGAACAAGCAGGAAAAGATTATCGTTGCGATTCTGGCAATCGCATTACTGGGTTCTATTTATTTCACAAAAGAAGATGCCAAGGCTCGAAATGAGTATCTGCGCAAACAACAGGCTGAAATGGTTGCTGCGCAACAGGCAGAGGCAGCGCAGGCTGCAACCGTAGCCCCCCCACCGACGGCCGTAATTTCAACGGAAGGTGTTGAGGCTGTTTTTATAGCTGCATCGGTGCCTCAGGGCGAAATAATTCCCGAGATCCCAGAAGAAATTTTTACGCTTAGCAATAATGTGGCTGTGATTTCCCTGACATCGAAGGGCGGTGGTATTAAGACGGCAACGCTACTCGACTACGACAAGACAATGAGACCGGAGGACGGCAACGTCGAGTTGAACTTCGCTGGCACGCCTTCACTCGCGCTTGAAGGCATGCCGGGCCTCAGTGCAAAAAATGACTTTGCAGTTGAAGTTGCTGCCGACGGCAAGTCTGCAGTGATGACTGCCACCACGGCCGATGGAATCAGTTTTGAGCGTCAGGTCTCTTTAACCGAAGGCTATGCGATCGCTGTGGCCGACAAAATTCAAAATATGGCGGTGGAGCCCTACACGGTGCCGGGATATAAGATCGCACTTGGCCCGATGAACCTCGTTTCAGATCAAGGCCCCGATACCGATCTTGCGATTGATGCACAAGTAATTGAAGACGGTAAGAAACCGGTGATTGAAATCGCGAAAGGATCGAAAAACATCAGCTTCTCGACGATCTTCGGAGCTTCGGGTGGTGGGTGTAAGGCGACGGTTTTGCCGCCTGCGGCCCCAACAACGGCTTCGGTTGTAAAAACGGGCGACATTATCTGGGCTACCGCTCGCGAGCGCTTCTTCCTTCAAGTGCTGACGCCCTCCGTTTCGGCTACCGGATTGGATATACGAGCGGAGCGCCAGACATCCGCCCTAGGAGGTGCGTTCGTTCTCAAGACGATTTCCGCAGCACTCGTGCATCCGGAAGCTATGCTAGAGTCGGGTGCTTCTTTGGAGCGGAGCTACTCGCTGTTCATCGGCCCGCGAAAGATGTCGGAGCTACGTAAGCTCGGCGAAGACTACACGAAGATCATGCGTTTTGGAACATGGTCGTTTTTCTGTCGTGGGCTGCTTGATATTCTGAATTTTCTCTATGGGTTGATTCCGAATTACGGCATTGCCATTATCCTGATCACCGCGATGGTTCGCTTGATTCTTTATCCAGTGAACAAGAAGAATGCTGACAGCATGCGGAAGATGCAGGAGATACAACCGCTCATCAAAGAAGCTCAGGCTAAGTACAAGGAAGAGCCCAAGAAGCTTCAGGCCGAGACGATGAGAATTTATGGCGAAAACAAGGTGAATCCGCTTTCGAGCTGCCTCCCGATGCTCATTCAGCTTCCCGTGTTCATCGCGCTCTTCACGGTGTTGCGCTCTGCCGTCGAACTTCGGTTTGCTCCTTTTCTTTGGATTGCAGATCTTTCGCAGCCTGAAAACCTTTTCCAAGATGTTTTTGGATTCGGAATCAACATTCTCCCCATCGCGATGGCCGCAACGATGGCTTTACAGTCCTACTTGACGCCAACTGCTGGCGATCCAGCGCAGCAGAAGATGATGATGGTCATGATGCCGGTCATGATGTTGGTGATGTTTTATAAGTTCCCTGCCGCCTTGGGTCTCTACTGGACGGTCTCGCAGGTCTTTGCGATTATTGCCTTGCTCCGCACCCGTGCGAAAAAGAGCAAGAGCAATTCCTCGTCATCGACTTCCATAATCAATCCACCGCGCGAAACACGCCAAATGCGCCGAGATCGCGAGCGCGGTATCTGACCTAGAATACCTTAAACGGAGTGTGCCGAATGTCATTAGAGAAAAAAAAAATTAAACTGAAGAAAGACGACCTCCGTACTTTCGGGCGACTGCTGTCATTCGCAAAGCCCTACACCAAAAGGTTGCTGGTGGGCGCCGCCTGCTCTGCCTTGGGTGGCGGCTCGATTATTGCCATGTTTCTGACGGCCCAGAGTCTCTTAGGATTTATTTTCGACAATCGGAGCCTTCTGAATCTGGATGCGGGCGGTTCCATCAGGGTAGAGGCCGTGTCGGCTTCGGATGCCTCTCCAGCAATTACACCGCTTGAAGCGGCTCCTGCTGATCCTGCCGCTACCGCCGAAACTGGGATTGCTGACGAACCTATCGGAATTCCTTCAAAACTGGCGCGAAAATTTCTTCCGACTAGCGATCTTGAGCGCCTTGAGGCGCAAGGGTTGCCAATCCTGTTGGTGATCTGTGGCGTTTTCATGCTCATCATCATCGCTAATTCACTTGCTTTTTTTACCAGCATGTATTTGCTGCAATGGGTTGGACAGCGTGTGGTCATGGATCTACGCATCAAGTTGTTTTCGCACATGCAAAAACTGTCCATTGCTTTCTACAATGCCTCTAGCTCGGGCGACATGATTTCTCGCGCCGTCGCCGATACGCAACTGTTACAGCATACGGTCACCAGTGTGGTGACCGATGCTGTTCGCCAACCCATCGTGTTTGTTGTCGTGCTCACCTACATTCTTGTTATCGAATGGGAGCTTGCCCTTTTTTCGATCGTTCTGTTTCCGACGGTTATCGTTCCCATTGTCATGATTGGTCGTCGCCTACGTCGGATCAGTAAGGAAGGGCAGCAGAGACTTGCCGATTTAACGTCGGTCATGAAGGAATCGCTGGACGGTGTGATGGTGGTCAAGGCGTTTGGGCAAGAAGCTCGGGAGGAGGAGCGTTTCGCTCAGGAATGTCGCAGTTTTTTCCGTCGGATGGTCAGCGCAACAAAGGCGAAAGCACTCAACGATCCGATCACACATACGATCGGTGGCATCGGCGGCATCGGAGTCTTGGTCTATGCGATGTTCGCACAGATGCCCATCGAGGAATGCGTGATTTTTGGTTGTGCAATTTGGGCACTCTACGAGCCAATAAAAAAAATCGGCCGCATCAGCATGGAAATTCAGCAGAGTTCTGCAGCGGCCGACCGCGTGTTCGAAATTCTTGACGCTCCCGTGACGGTTGCCAATCTTCCAGACGCAACGCCCATTACCGATGAACTCGAATCCCTTGTCTTCAAGTCAGTATCGTTTAATTACGGTGAACGTGCGGTTTTTGATAAGCTCGACCTCAAAATTCGGGCGAGCGAAAGCCTCGCTGTGGTTGGCCCTTCAGGCGGCGGAAAAACCACAATCGTCAGCCTTTTACTTCGGTTTTTCGATCCTGTGTCGGGAGCTATTTTGCGCAATGGCATCGATATTCGTCAGCACACAATCGAATCGCTCCGCGCAACCATTGGGCTGGTGATGCAGGACACCTTTCTCTTCAACGCCTCGATTGCCGAAAACATCGCTTACGGCTGCCCAGATGCATCGCAGGAGCGGATTGAAAGTGCCGCTCGACTTGCTCACGCCGATGAGTTTATTATGCAAAAAGAGCAGGGCTATGCAACGATCGTCGGTGAGCGGGGAACATCCTTATCCGGTGGACAGAAGCAACGCATTGCCATCGCCCGTGCCCTCTTGAGAAATCCGTCCGTACTGATCCTCGATGAGGCGACGAGCGCACTGGATACCGAATCGGAACGTCATGTTCAGGCGGCGATTGACGAATTAATGGGGCGCATGACCATCATTGTGATTGCACACCGTCTTTCCACAATTGCAAAGTGCGACCATGTCGCAGTCATCGCAAACGGCGGTGTCGCCGAGTATGGCACGCAGGCCGAACTCCTCGCTAGGGAGGGTCTATATACGCGGTTACATGAAATGCAGTTCGGCGGCGGGCACACGTAAAAGCTTAGAGGCAGATTTGTAGGTGTTATTGTGGCAAAAACTAAAACTCGGACATCATTACGGAAGCGATTCCGATGTGCTTTAAAGCGTGCGCGACGTCGGGTTTATGCGGTTGTCGAATTTTTGATGGTGCATTTCGTTGGGTTTGTGATTCCGCGCCTTTCGCGACGGACAGAGACAAAGATTGCGAACGGTCTTGGTTGGCTTCTGTTCGTTTTGGGGCGATCATCAAGACGAATTGCTAAGGCGAATCTTGACATTGTGTTCGGAGATACCAAGACCTCGAAAGAAAAATGCAACATAAGACGGGCCGCTTGTCGCCATGCATGGTTGGTGATGTTAGACTATTTCTGGTTTTCACGCAACACCCACGTGCGCTTAACTCAGTACTGCCGCGTTGAAAGCAATGAGATCGACCAATGGATCGACGGGAATTTCCCTGGTATCTTTGTGACAGCCCATATCGGCAACTGGGAGCTGGCGGGGCACTATGGAGCATCCCGTGGTCGATCCATTTGGAGCATCTACCGACCCATCGGTACGCAGAAGACGCTCAAAGCTCTTCTGGCTTTTAGAAGAGCGGTGGGTCAGAAGGTCATCGCCCGAGAGGGTGCGATGACGGGCATGTTGCGGGCGCTACGTTCTGACAGCTTAGTTGCTCTAGTTCTCGACCAGCACACGGAAGTTGTCGATGGTGGAATCTATCTCGATTTCTTTTCGCTTCCTGCCACGTTCTCCAATGCGCCGGGTGTGCTTGCTAAACGCCTGAAAACGCCAATCTGCGTGGCGTGCGCCCGATATGACGTGGTTTCAGATCGCTACGTGTTGAAAGCTTACGACGTTATCTCGCCGAATGATATTGACCAGATGACGCCGGAAGCGGTTACGGCGAGGATTGTGAAAGCCATTTCGTTGATGATCTTGGATAATCCCGAGCAGTGGCTCTGGGCTTACCGACGCTGGAAGCGCTATCGAGCCGAAGATGATCCGTCCCGATTTCCGTTTTATGCAAAACTGGATACCTCTGCTTAAAGACCGATTACATGAACTTGTACGTCCACGTCCCGTTCTGTGTTTCGAAATGCCGCTATTGCGCATTCTACTCGGATGTCGGCACAGATGGACACCGGCTCGTGGACTATCCGAGCAGCGTTGCTCGTGAGCTTGAGCGACGTGGGCACTACGATGCACGACCCCGTACAATTTACATTGGCGGTGGTACACCGTCGGTTCTCGGTCCCGAAGGGCTCCGCGCACTCTTTGCTAATCTGCCGTCTCCGAGAGCTGGTGCAGAGATCACAGTAGAAGTCAATCCCGGCGATGTCACAGAGACCTTGGCTTTGTCCATGCGCAACTGCGGCGTGACGCGTGTGAGTGTCGGTGCGCAATCCTTTGATTCGGCTACGCTGGCATTCCTCGGACGCCGGCATACCGTTGCAGAAACGCTCGTGGCAGTGTCGACACTCCGCCACGCGGGGTTCGACAACCTTTCTCTGGATCTCATCGCTGGTGTTCCCAGAGTGCCGCCTGAAGCCTTTCGCGAGTCCCTTGAGCGTGCGGTTGAGTTGCGTCCTGCCCATATTTCCGTTTATCCGCTCTCGATCGAAGCGGGCACATTTTTTCATCGTGAGGTGGAGGCTGGCCTGCTGTCGCCCCTGACCGACGACGAATCGCTGGATGCGATTGCGGTGGCAGAGTCCACACTCTGCCATGCAGGGTATGAACGCTACGAGTTATCCAATTATGCGTTGCCTGGTTTTCAATGTCGGCATAACCTCGCCGTCTGGAGAGGAGAGGATTATGTCGGGATTGGCCCGTCTGCTGCCTCGCGGGAAGGGCTGGTCAGGCGCACGAACACGCCGGATATTGCTGCGTGGGAAAGCGCGCTGGCAGAGATAGAGGAGCTATCGCCAGAGGACGACGAGCAGGAACGCTTTGTGACGGGGCTGCGGCTTGCCGAGGGGCAGAGTCCAGACTCTGCCACGCCTGTGGGGCGCCGGCGGATAGAAGTCTTTAGTAGGCTGGAAAAGCTTGGACTGCTTTCGGGGCTTTCGAGCGGATCTTATGCGCTCTCTGCACGTGGACGCGAAGTGGCTGATGCCGTCATGGCAGAAGTTTAACGAATTACTTTGATGGACATTGGAGTTGATTTTGTGTAAAATTCGGATCAGAAAAAAGTAAAAAAGTATACTCAGTCTGGAGTTAAAATATGGATGTAGAATTAGATGTCTTTAAAATGGTGCAGATGGTTCTCGGTGGACTTGGTATTTTCTTGTTGGGGATGAAGATGCTCTCCGATGGCATGCAGGCACTGGCAGGTAGCAAGATGAACCGCCTGATCTGCGCGGTGACGGACAATCGGATTCTGGCGATTCTCGTTGGTCTTGGCGTCACAGGCATCATTCAGTCCAGCTCGGCCACGACGGTCATGGTCATCGGCTTCGTCAACAGCGGTTTGATGACATTGATGCAGGCTATCGGCGTTATTTTTGGTGCCAACATTGGTACGACGATGTCGATGTGGATTCTGACACTGCCTGTGGCGAAGCTCGGGCCGTTGGTCATCGGCATTTCGGCGTTTGTCTATCTCTTCGCCAAGCGTGATCGGGCGCATTTCATCGGTATGGCGGTTCTCGGGCTTGGGATGCTCTTTTTCGGCCTAGAGCTCATGTCCGACGGGCTCAAACCGCTCCGCGGATTGGAGTCCATCCACGCCTCGCTTGCCATGTTCGATGCGACGAGCACGAGTGGATTTATCAAATCGGTTCTTGTTGGCATTGCGGTGACGGGTGTCATTCAGTCATCCACCGCCGTTATCGGCATTGTTATGGGACTCGCCGTCAACGATGTGATCGGCTTTGAGACCTCGGTGGCGATTGTCATGGGGTCGAACATCGGCACGACGGTCACGGCGGGATTGGCGTGCATTGGGGCCTCGCGTAATGCGATACGCTCCGCCCTTGCCCACATGCTCTTCAATGTGATTGGCGTCACCTTTGTGATTTTGTTCCATTCGCATTTTATTTATATTAGCGAGAAATTGATTCGTCTCGTCACGGCGAATCCAGCGGGACCCCTTAACATCAAGATTGCGATTGCCTGTGTTCATACGGGTTTTAATGTCACGTGTACGTTGATCATGCTTCCCTTTATGAAGGTTTTCGCCAAGGTTGTCACGCTTATGGTACCCGTCAAAGTCGAAGAGGCGAAGTCCGAGCGTTATAAGCCGAAGTATCTCGACAAGCGGTTGCTAGGACGTGCGCCAGTTGCCATTGCTCAGGCGGAAAAAGAACTTCTCGTCATGGGTGAAACCTGTTTTGAGATGCTTGCCGACCTTCGTAAGATTCTTGGGAATGAACGGAATACCGCAATTGAGGAAAGCATTTTCCGCGGTGAAGACAACATGGACGTAGCTCAGAAGGAGATTGCTGAGTATGTCAGTGCCTTGCTTCATGACAACGTTACTCATGAAATCGCTAATTCCGCACGTCGTGTCATCCGCCAAGCGGATGAATTCGAGTCGGTCAGTGACCACATTCGTAATGCACTCAAGGCGTATTTAAAGATCCGAAATGCAAACGAGACGCTTACGGATCTCGCCATTGCCGAAGTGGTGGACCTCTGTGATAAGGTCAGCGTCTACTGCAAGGAGATCATGGACATTCTTAAGGATGGCGGGAAGGATAGGGTTGCGGAGGCTACGCTGCATAACAAAGCAATTGATAACTGTGCGAAGCAGTATCGCGATTGCCATCTACAGCGGCTGATGGTCTCCTGTAAAGAGCCTGTGAAGAGTCTTGTCTATTCCGACATGCTGATTGCGTTTCGTCGCGTTAATGATCATCTTCTTAATGTCGCCGAAGCCTTTCAGGTTTAAAGGTTATGATACTCTATTTACTAGCGATAACAGCGGCGTATCTGCTTGGGTCGATTCCCTTCGGATACCTTGTGGGATTGTCCCGCGGTGTTGATATCAGAACCGTTGGTAGCGGCAACATTGGTGCTACGAATGTTTTCAGAACGTTTGGAAAGAAGCTGGGTATCGCGACCTTCGTGCTGGATGTGTTCAAAGGAATCGCGGCTACCTGCGTTATCCCGCAAGGCGTATGGCTGCTGATGGGACTTGAAGGGGCTGCACCGCTCGCCGCTGAGATGGCATGCGCTGTTTTTGTGCTTGTCGGGCATTCTTTTCCAGTTTTTCTGAATTTCAAAGGTGGTAAGGGAGTTGCAACTGGACTCGGCATTGCGATTGGCGTGGCGCCGAATTCTGCACTTCTTGGTTTTGTGGTCTGGCTGGTGAGCTTTATACCGACGCGTTATGTTTCTGTGGGATCCGTCGTTGCCGCATTCGCGGTGGGGGTTGGGGTTTGGTTTCTCGATAATTCCCGCGAACCCCGCCATCTTGTGCCAGCGGTTGCCTCTATCCTTGCGGCGTTAATTATTTTTAAGCATAGAGCCAACATAATCCGCTTGTTGCATGGGAACGAAAACAGATTTAGCTTCAAACGGGAGAAGCATTAACGCGAGGAAGCGTGTGAAGCTGCCTGTGTTCTGCACACGTGAGATCCTTTTCGCTTCTGAAACATACGTGGCTCGATTAGCCTGAAAAGGAGATTTTAAAATGGCGAAAAAACTGAATGTTTGCATTGTTGGTGATGGAGGATGGGGAACAGCTTTAGGGATGCTGCTCTTGTCGGCGGGGCATCACGTCACGATCTGGGGCCCTTTTGAGGACTATCTTGCCGAGATCCGTGCATCGGGAGAGAACAGTCGATACCTTCCAGGCGTAAAACTTCCATTGGGGCTCAAGTGGACGAGCGATGTTGATGAGGCGATCACCACGGCGAATCTTGTGGTTCTGGCATCGCCGTCTCACTTTTATCAAAACGTGTGCCGACAGTTTGTCGGCCATATTCGGGCAGATGCCGATGTGGTCAGCGTCGCCAAGGGCTTTTGCGAGGAAACACGAAAGCGCTTGACCGAAACGGCAGCAGCCATTCTTGGTAGGAAGCATGTCGCGGCACTGTCAGGACCCTCCCATGCGGAGGAGGTTTCCCGAGGTATCCCTACGGCTGTCGTCATCGCTTCGGAGGATCTTGAGCTGGCTTGTCGCCTGCAAGATGTTTTTACGGGCTCTCGTTTCAGAGTTTACACATCAACAGATACCCTTGGCGTCGAACTCGGGGGTGCAGTGAAAAACGTATTGGCATTGGCTGTGGGTATGAGCGATGGTCTTGGCTTCGGGGACAACTCGCGTGCGGCACTGATTACGCGAGGGCTTTCGGAAATGGCGCGTCTCGGTGCGGCGATGGGCGGACAACCCGAGACCTTTGCCGGGCTCAGTGGGCTTGGTGACCTTGTGGTGACATGCACAAGTCGGCACAGCCGGAACAGGAGTGTTGGCGAAAGGCTGGGACGCGGCGAAACGCTGGAGGCGATTCAAGCTGGCATGAAGCAGGTAGCCGAAGGGGTCTGGAATTGCCGGATCGTTGTGCAACTTGCTAAGGAAAATAATGTTGAAATGCCCATTTGCGAAAATGTGCATGCTGTGCTAGATGGCTCGATGACGGTGCGTGATGCCGTTTCACTGCTGATGGGACGTGATTCAAAGCACGAAACCTACGGCGTGTAGGGTCAGTTACCCGTGGTTACGCAGTTGCAACTCCAGCGGATGAGGGTTGAGATAGACTTGATCGGCGAGGTAGGTTTTGGCGTATTTGCGCACAAAATGCTTGGTCAAGGTAACGGGAACGATCAGTGGCAGCGTACCAGCGGCGTATTGCTCCAGAATCTCAAGCATTTCCTGTTTTTCGTCGGATGACAAGTCGTGCTTAAAATAACCGAGCATGTGCTGGAGCACGTTGACATGTTTGCTACGCGTTGCTTTGAGTCCCATCGCTTTTAGCAGGAGTGTTTCATAGTGGGTGAATTGCTCTTTAGGGGTGAGGTCGGTGGCTTGCGCTACGATTTTACCCATTTGCCGTGCATGAGCTTCCGAATGCGCGTGGAGCAAGTATTTGTGCTGGGCATGAAACGCAATGAGATCGCGCTGCTTTCTTCCCTTGGCGATCATGTCGCGCCAACGCTGGAGTGTAAAAATGCGTTCGATGAAGTTTTCGCGTAAGTCTGGATCGTGAAGCCGACCTTCTTCCTCAACTGGGAGTAGGGGGAAATGCGCCATAAACGCAGC
Organism: uncultured Lentisphaerales bacterium; assembly: GCA_964553035.1. Taxonomy (GTDB): domain Bacteria; phylum Verrucomicrobiota; class Kiritimatiellia; order RFP12; family UBA3636; genus JBBQIY01. Next base: position 32,955 of record CAZKJH010000009.1, read on the forward strand.
GGCAAAGAGACCGATACCATTTTTCGAGGGCACGCCTTTTTCGTTATAGACTTTAACGCGTTCCATGCCGCTACTGGGCGAGTTGCTTTTGAAAATATAGCCACAGAGATTTTCGGCTTCAAGCTCTTGAACGCGTTTGAATGCCCAGACCTTCATCCGATCCGTTAGGTCGACACCGGTTTTCACAGTAAGCAGTTGCGGATCTTGTGGATCGCCGAAGAGGTGCATCGCCTCGCGCGGAGTCCCAAGTCCGACCTCGACCTCGGGACAGACTGGCACATACGCTACATATTCACCGAGTGTGTCGCGCAGGAAGTTGTCAAGTTTATGTTGGCCGTCGTACCGGACGGGATGACCAAGCAAGCAGGAGCTGATACCCAGTTTAATTTTATTCATAGTAAGTAAGGAGCATTCATTCTCAATTAAGGGAAGCAGGTAAGGAGTCCAGAATACTATAAGAAAATGAAAAAATCAATAAAAGCAAAACTAGTTGCAGCGATGGTGAATTAAGTCTGCTGAGCTTAGTTTTGTGGACGACCGTCTTGTTATCTTGTTTTCGAGTTTTTTGTATTTCGACTTGTTTTAGTGCCCTATTCTTGCAGTTTTACAACAGGTTATCCGGAAGTATGCAACATAACGTGAGGGGGTGAAGAGCTACTTCTCAGCCTGGTAATGTAATCTTGAAGAAATCTTCAAGATTACAATCTGGACGTGTTCAGCCTGTCCCTGGTGATCAGGTTTTTTGCTAAAGTTAGAAAACGGTTTGAGCGATGATGGATGATGTCCGACGATGTCTTGCCAGCCGGTTTCCCTATGGCGTACTCTACAGCATTGAACCTGATGGGGTGTTTATTCTTGCAGTAATGTACCTTCACAGAAATCCTGACTATTGGAAATATAGGAAATAGATTTCGAACCATCAGTCCGAGGCAATGGAGTACCGTCGCCTCAGCCGTGACGTTTGGGCAAGATAAAGGGCAAGATAGAAAATTTTTGATATTGATCAAACATCATAAGCGTGGTTTAATAGTGTCATGAAAAAGACGGTATACATTGAAACATCAATCCCTTCCTTTTTCTATGAAATGCGAGAGGAAGCTAATTAAAAAACGATAGAGTGGGGATACGTTATGGATCAGATGTTTGATATTGGTGAGTACGGAGCGTGCTCAGATGATAAGACTATTAATACGATTGCTATCCAGAAGGCTATTGATGCCTGCCATGCCGCCAAGGGTGGCCGGGTGTTCTGTGGGCCCGGGTCTTTTTTAACCGGAACGTTGGAGCTTAAAAGCAACGTTGAACTGCATCTGGCTGAAGGGTGCCGGATCAAAGGGAGTCCGTGTCTGGATGATTATACTCCGTTTGTAGCCAAAGGATACCGCTCCAAGTGGGCACCTGAAAATGCCTCTCTCAATCTTATTCGAGCCGTCAACGCCGAGAATGTTTCGATCACTGGGCAGGGCACTTTTGATGGATCTGGGTTAGCCTTCTACGATACAACTAGCAAAGAGGGTAAGCTAGGCAAGCCTGACACGCCTCGGCCACGTATCGGCATGTTCTATCAATGCCGTTCTTTCCTAATTCAGGACGTTACGTTCGTGGATTCGGCCTTCTGGACTCTCTGGCTTATGCAGTGCCAGAACGTAAATATCCAGCGTATCTCCATCAGCAGCAATCGTCGCATGTGCAGTGTGGATGGCATCGACGTGGATGCCTGCCGTAACGTGACGATCCGTGACTGCCGGTTTGATACCGAAGATGATTGCGTGGCGGTTCGGAATATGCAGGAACTTTACGAAGAGACTGCGGCATGCGAAAATCTTATCGTAAAAAACTGCATAATGAAAAGCAGTTGCCAGGGTGTTCGTGTCGGTTGTCCAGGCGATGGAGTTATCCGTAATTGCAGCTTTTCCAAGTTGGACATTGAAAGCGAAGTTAACGGAATAAACTTTGAGTTTCCCCATCGCTATTTGCCACCTGCCTATACGCGACGGGCTGATGTTTCGAACATAAGGTTTTCCGATGTGGTTATTCATTGCAAGAATAATCCTATCAAGATAATCGTTGAAGATGGGATCGCATTGAAGGCGTTAGAGAATTTACGTTTCTCTGATTTTCGCATACAAAGCGTCGCTCCCTGTTTGGTGCAGGGTTGTGCGGAGACGATCATTCGAGACGTAGAGTTCATAAATATGCAGATTCAGACAAGCGGCGAAGACGCGATAACGTGTCGTTATTGCGAAAACGTGAAGCTGACAAATGTTGAGCTGTCAAATCGGCCGGAATCTTTAAACCCTTAATAGGCTAAACTGGAGATGATGCTGATGTACTTCGCTGAAAAAGTGATCCGACCCGTATGGACTTTTGTCTGGACAACGGCCTGCCTGTTGATCGCGCTGGGCGTGCCGCGGGTGCAAGCGGATCTAACTCTGGCGCAAGAGGGTCAAACGGCTTACCGTATCGTGATTGCGGTCGATGCGAGCGCAACCGAACGCTTCGCCGCGGAAGAGCTGACTAATTTCCTCCAGCGGGTGACTGGAGCGACGTTTCCGGTGGTCATGGAATCTGGCGCGGCAACGGCCGAGGGGTCGGCGATTTACCTCGGCTGGACCGCCTTCGCACGCGAGCAGGGAATCGATCCGGTCGCGCTCGGCGAAGAGGAATGGGTGCTGCGCACGGTCGGGGACAACCTGATCCTGACCGGTGGGCGTCCACGCGGAACGCTCTACGCGGTGTACGAGTTTCTTGAAGACGAAGTCGGCTGTCACTGGCTTGACCGGAGCACGGAGGTCGTGCCGGAGCGACCGACGCTAGCGGTTGGATCGCTCGATGTGCAAGCTAAACCGCACTTCTGGCAACGCCAGGTTGGTAATCAGCATGGTAGTCCTGAAGACCATTGGTTGTTTCTGGTACGCAACAAGAACTATCGCTACGATCAGCCGCACGGGTTCGGCGGACTCGGCGAAAGATTCCCGAAGGATGCGTTCTACCCGCTCGTCGGCACTCCCCGCGAGGTTCATACTTTTTCCATTTTCGTCAACGCGAAAGACTGGTTCGAGACGCATCCAGAATACTTTGCGCTAGTCGAAGGTAAACGTTTGCCAGCGATTGACGTATCTGGGCCGGGACAGCTCTGTCTGACGCATCCCGACGTACGTCGGATTGTGGTGGAGAAGCTGCGCGAGTTTATCGCCCTAGACCGTGCCACGGCTACGGCTGCCGGTCTGCCGCCTCCTAAGATGTATAATATCATGCAGAACGATAAGTACGACACCCATTGTCAGTGCGACACCTGCCGGGCGATTGTCGAACGTGAAGGAGGCGAGAGTGGGCCCCTGGTTGAGTTCATGAACGTGATCGGCGAGGCGATCGAGACGGAATATCCTGAGATCCTTCTCGCCACGTTGGCCTACAACCGTACGCAACCGCCACCGAAGACGGTTCGACCACGCGCAAACGTTCTGATCGCGTGGTGCGATGTCTACAGTCGGTGTGATCACCTGCGACCGCTGGCACATCCCTGGAATGTGCGACATTATGATCAGATCCGACGCTGGGGCGAGATTTCCCCGCGAGTGGGTATTGGAGACGACTATTGGGCTACGCTCAGCTATTATCAGGCTTTCCCGCTGCCCTGGACGATGGCTCCGTGCATCGCGGCGGACCTGAAACTGTTTGCGGATGCCGGATGCGAGACTTATTTTAGCGAAGCGGCTTTTTATATTGATCCCGGAAAGAACTTCATCGACTTAGAATACTGGCTGGCATTCCGATTGCTGGTGGATCCATCTCAGCCGGTAGAGCCATTGATCGATACGTTTATGAAGGGGTACTATGGCGCTGCGGCGTCGGCGATGCACGGCTATCTGACGTACTTGACGACGCGGATCGACGCGGATGCACAATACATGTACTACCGTAACGCACCGCAGCAACTCGCCTATCTCGACCTGGACTTCTTCCGCACCGCCGAACGATTGTTCGACGAAGCGCAGGTGCGCGTGGCACAGGGCAGTTTACCTGCCGTGCATGTGCTGCGCGACCGTTTCGTAGTCGACGGTGCGTTGTTGTACCTCTGGCCTTGGCTCGAACGGAAACTGCCGCCTTCTGAGACCTTGCCCTTCGACAAGGAAGCGGTGATCCAACGCTATACGGAAGGCTGGACCAACTACGAGAAGCATTGGTACAACCGCTACTACACGCGCGGCAATCGGAATTCTCTCAATGAGGACGGAAAGCGGCGGGAGCACTTGATCACACTGTTTCGCGAGCCATCGCTCCCCGAGGCCTTCCGTGATCGGCCCCGAGGGGACGTGGTCGACTTCAATGTGTTGACCTTCTCCAATATTTCGCCCCGGCAGATGCTCGTTCCAGACTCAGACGCAGTTTGCGGTTTGGTGGCCGAGCCGACCGGAGTCTCGGCAATCATGGCTGCGGAGGAAGGTTCACCGGTGGAAGGAGGGGCACCGGCCAACGCCCCGACGCGGACTTTGGCCTTTGGTGCTACTGGAGGACCGACGGTGACGCTCACACCCGAAGAGATTCCGCAGGACGGCAAGTACCACCTGTATTCTCTCGGCCGAGTGCAGGTGAAACCTACACTGCATCCCAAACCAGGTTCCGGCGCAATGGCCGCTCTGGGCACTGTCATCTGGGCACTCGAAGAGCGCAAGCTAGGCGTTTGCGTCGATCGCGTATACGAACCGGAGGCGGAGGGGCCGGATGCCAACGTCTGGAATGCTTACCTTTCGCTGAAGGTCGACGGTCCCGCATACGTTCGGGGTTCAGCAGCAACGAACGGAGTCTGGCTGGAACGCGTGTTGCTGGTTCGTCCCCGTCCCGGTGAAGTGCCCTCCGAGGTGGCTGGATTTGCGAGATACCCAATACATTCCATGAAAGGTTACGTCCCATCAAACAAAGGTCATTTATGAACGAGCGATCATTTTCGCCTCTAAGCAGATTCATCTCGCGCATCGCGGAGGTTCTGCTTGCGGTTCTGCTGGTGGCACCCATCTATGCAGCAGAATCTCCGTATGCAAATGCGGTTCAAGCAGGCCAGGAGTTTGAGAAGGCCGACAAGTTCGCGGAGGCGCGCGCCGAGTTTGAAAAGGCACTCGCGGTAGAGGGCTCCACTCCGGATCAGACCGGACAGGCCTTGGTGAAAATCGGTGCCTGTTTGATCCGTGAGAAGAAGATTCAGGAAGGCGTTGCCTCTATCCAAAAAGCTCGTGCGATGAAGGAGATTTCGAACTCAATCAGGATCGAGGCCAATCTTCTGTTCGGCGAAACCTATCTGGCGTATCCATGGACGTTGACACAATCTAGGGATGCCTTTACCCAAAGTCTTGAACTTTCCGAGATCACCCCCGAACAGCGGAAGACCGCCCAACAGGGCTTGGTCAAGGCACTGATGGGCTTGCGACAATTCGCCGATGCGCGTGTTGTGATGACGCAATTAATGTCAGGCGGCAGCCTGATGCCAGAGGAGAGACTGGCGACACAAATTGAGATCGGGACGGCGTGCATGTCGGATAGGACGTATCCGGAAGCAAGAGCCGAGTTGACGAAAGTCCTCGATATGAAAGGCGCATCGGATGCCCAGAAGGCGGAGAGCCTGTTGAAGATTGGGATCAGTTACTTTGAGGAAAAGGATTTCGAGCACGCCGAACCGGTACTTCGAAACGTGCTGACGATGCCCGGCGTGAGAGCAAACATGGCCCCGCAGCGCCCTGATGGATTGGGCAATTACATCCCATCCCTGCACCGTGAAGCAACCCTACGTCTTCATGCGATGAAGCCTGTCGCTGAACGAGAAAACGTACTGACGGTGCTGTTCATCGGGTCGAGCATGACGATGCGGGGGTGGATGTTCCACGCTGTTGAGCAATTGACGGCATCCGCTCCGGCGGGGAGTCCTCGCATAATGAGTGCCTTATACGGGCGAGGCGGAACAAAAATCGATGCATTCTGGAAGGATGGCGACACGCGCGATACGGCCCGAGGCATCATCGTGGCGTACCCCTGGGATGTCATTGTCATGGAAACATTTTGTGCCACAAAACCCGATATTCTGCTCCAGTATGGGACGCTTTTCGCCGAGTTGGCCCGAAGCAACAACAGCAAGCTGATTTTTTACGAGAGTCCCGTGTATACAAATCTCCCCTATCCCGATGCCTGGAAGGCCTTTCACGATGAGAATGTGAAGTTGGGCAAGACGTTGAACGCTCCGGTGGCACCGGCCGTTCTAGCCCAAATGTTCTACCTTGGCCCTGCGCCCACTCCCGAGCAGATCGGGGCGATCTCCGACGGAATTCACCCTGTTGGCAACGGCGGCCACTTGGTTGCCTACAGCATTTATGGTACGATAACAGGCTGTAGCCCGGTCGGTCTTCCTCATCAAGGCCTCTCCGATGACGAGGCGAACGTGCTGCAGGAAGCCGCTTGGAAAGCTGTACAGGAGACCAATCCGGATCTTTGACCGACTGAAAGTTCCAGAGGAACTGAGATAGAAGATTTATCGTGAAAAAAGTCTGATGCTGAAAACATTAAAAAGCTAAGGCAGAACCTGAGGGTGCGATTCAACTTTGTTGAATCGCACAGGAGTTAAAAGCAGAACATGGAGTTGGGATAATGGACAACATGGAGAAGATTCTCGCCCGTTACCAGAACGAGCTGTACGACAATGTGCTGCCGTTTTGGATGGAGCACGCCATCGACCATGAATATGGTGGCTTCCTGACCTGTCTTGAACGTGATGGGAGTGTTTACGACACGTCGAAATTCATGTGGATGCAATGGCGTATTGTGTATATGCTGGCGAAGATCTATGACGCATCGAACGGGAAGGGCGATGCTCGCTGGATCGAAGTTGCGCAGCAGGGGTACGATTTCCTCACGCAACATGGAAAATCAGAAGACGGAACATATTATTTTGCGCTGAACCGCAAAGGCGAGCCGGCTGTTGCTCCGTATAATATCTATACTGACTACTACGCCGGAATGGCCGCTGCGGCGCTCGCAAAGGTCACGGGGGACGACAACCAGAAAGCCGAGGCGGAGTTTTGTACCCGGAGTTTTATCCGGCGCATGAACAATCCTAAAGGCCGTTGGGAAAAGAGCCTGCCCGGAAAGAAGCAACGCCGGTTTATGGAATTCCAGATGATGCCGATCAACTTGTTTTACGAAGTGGAGGCGTGTACCGGCACCACTGAATACCATGCCTTGGCTGACGAAATGATCCGGAACGTGTTCGACATCTTCTGGAACAAGGATATGCGCCTGCTCTTCCAGTACGTCGACGTTGATGGCGCCTTCGATTTTGATTCCTTCGACGGACGCAGAATCTGCCCTGGGAACTTCTTTGAATCGATGTATTTCTTTCTGGTGTATGCCGACCATCAAAAGCGGACGGACATTATCGCGCCTGCGTGCGAAATCATCCGTGGCGGTTTTGATTTCGGCTGGGATCGTGACTACGGCGGTTTCTTCAACTACTTGGATGCCCTGCACAAACCGCATGTCGAACTGCAGTGGGATATGAAGCTCTGGTGGGGACACTGTGAGGCTCTGAATGCTTGTATGTCGGCCTACCGTTCGACTCGAGATCCATACTTTCTTGACCGATTCCTGCAAGTGGATGATTATGTCTGGACTCATTTCAAAGACCCCGAATATCCCGAATGGTTCGGATACCTGAATCGCCGCGGCGAGGTTACGCACACCCTCAAGGGCGGCAAGTGGAAAACGTTTTTCCACTTGCCGCGTATGCTCCTTCACTGCATAACGCAGATGGAACAAATACTAGGCAAACCCAAAGACCAATTTTTAGTATGAACAGCAAAAGTGAAGACAGCGCGAAGGATTTTCTCGAGAACGAAAAACAGTTTCATCTTGGCGTATTGCCTACAGAACAGTCCAATCCGAAAACCAGAAATATTGATGACCGTTTCAAGGTGAGTCTGGATGATGGAATACGAACCTTACTTTCCGTTGATTACGATGTGGCGAAAATGGCTGCCGAGGTTCTATCTGGCAAAGCTTTTAGTGAAATGATTGTTGCGGGAGCGACCGCCCTAAAGTCTGGAGGCAATATTGTTCTTTCCGGATGCGGCGCGACCGGGCGTATCAGCATTCTGCTGGAATCAATCTGGAGAGGTTATTTTCTGGGATTACGCAGAACTTCTCCCCGAGTTTTTGAAAAAATAAAGGGTTACGGTGATCGCGTATTCAGCATCATGACCGGGGGCGATTATGCCTTGATCAAATCGGTGGAAAATTTTGAGGATTATGCCGAATTCGGACGGCAACAGGTACGTGACCAGGGGATGACCGCAAAGGATGTCTTGATCGCCATTACTGAAGGTGGAGAAACTTCTTCCGTACTCGGAACTGTGGATGAAGCTGCCGACCGGGGCGCGAGAGTCTTCTTGTTGTTTAATAACCCGGCGGATATTCTTTGTGCACATGTTGAACGTTCTCGAAAAGCCATTATTGATCCCCGCGTGACCGTATTGGATTTACATTGTGGGCCGATGGCCATTGCCGGGTCGACCAGAATGCAGGCTACGACCTCGGAACAGTTGATTGCCGGAGCGGCTTTAGAAACGATTCTGAACGGGATTTTGAAAGAGAATTTGACTGGCGATGAACTGCGGAAGCTGAAGTTTGAAGAAATCGATTACCGTCAGGCATTTCCTAGGATGCTCGATCAACTTAATGAACCGGAAAACATCGCCGAACTGGGAAGAATCATTCGTTTTGAAGCCGACATTTATGGAAAAAAAGGGCTCATAACCTATTTTGCAGAGGATTATCTACTGGACATTTTTACCGATACAACGGAACGTTCCCCAACCTTTGCCCTGCCGCCTTTCCGAAAATGCGACGATCAAAAATCTTCGCTGTCATGGGCTTTTGTCAAAAACCCGCGACACACCACCCCGCAGGCATGGGAACACATCCTTGGACGCCACCCCCGATGTCTACAGTGGAATCAGGATTTGTACCGGCACATGGGCGCTCCTGCAAAAATAATCGCCGGACCGCCCTGTTTGACGTATTCGGAATTGCTGAAGTTTATCATAGGGAACGAACCGGACAAGTCCAGAACATCGGCCGCGGTCAATGCGGCGTTAATGGTGGTTTCCGGAAGGGAGACATCTGGCGAGGAGTTTGCCGGGTTCCAGGATGCTTTCACTCAAGCTACAGGTGATTTTCAGCAAAAACGTAAATTGATTATCGGGCAAAGCGAGTTGAAATCCGATTTTCGCATCAACTATTCAGCGACCGGTTCGACATTGCGCATGATTGAACATCTCGCCATAAAATTGACTCTGAATACACTTTCTACGGGCACCATGATCGTCATGGGGAGAGTCACCGGCAACTGGATGAGTTGGGTCGATGTCAGCAATAAAAAATTACGAGACCGCGGCATCAGGTTAATTTGCGAACTGTGCGGACTCAGCTATCGGGATGCATGCTATGCCCTTCATGAAACCTTAGCCGAATTTGAACAGACAGATTTCTCCGGTCGTGAGAGGCCCTCTCCGGTTCAACAAACCATAAGAAAATTGAACATGCAAGGAATCAAAAAATGAACAAGAACTTATGCATTGCTGGCGTACGCCGCTGAATTCGTGGCAAAGGAAAAGATGGAAGTGAACGATCTCTTTTTTGAGAGCGCACTTGGCGTAGCTCTGGTTGACCGGCATCCTCGCAGCGTTTCGTTCTCGTCATCGACCCCGACTCGCATTAGAAGCGCACAGCCAACAAGATCAACAGAGGTAGCAGAGACACTTTGCATTATCCCGAGCCTATCGCCTCGGGGTTTCATCAGAAACACGGGCAAGTTTTCACCTTGATGAGACCTGAAAACAAAAGACTGAGACTTTAGCATTAGTACTTTGTCAAAGAATAGAGTAAACTTAAGTTTCACAAGGGCATTCAATGCTCTAAACACACCGTCAACGGTAATGAAGAAGGATCGATCATGTTTTCAGACGGGGTGTCGCTGACCCACCATTCTAGTTTCTGTATGTGACAGACAAAAACGAGGAGGAAAAGTAATGAAAAAGATTCTGCGAACCATCATCATCAGTCTGTCGGCTTTCGGAGCCATTACGACTCAGGCCGCCGATAAGTATGTGAAACCCGGGGGAACCGGCGACGGATCAACCTGGGCCAATGCCGCTGGTGATATCCAGACGGCAGTCACTGCTGCCGTGGCGGGCGAAACCGTTTTCGTCAGTAATGGCACCTACACGCTGTCCGCCCAGATTACCGTGTCCAAGGGGATAACGGTCAAGAGCTTCAACAATGGTGTCGTGGATCGTGCCGGCACGATTATCAATGGCAATAATTACGTCGGGAGAACGGTGACCAACCGCTGTTTTACGCTAAGTCACGCCAATGCAGTGTTGGAAGGGTTTACCATCACGAACGGATATACGGCAACCGTAGGAGGGGGCGGCGTCTATATGAGCGCAGGAACCTTGCGGAATTGCTTGATAATTGGGAATTCGACTTACGGTGTTAACGGCGGCGGCGTGTTTGCAACCAGCGCAGGTTGCATGGTAACCAATTGCTCTATTATTGGAAATACAGCGGGCGGGCCCAGCAACTTAGGCGGAAGCGGCGGTGGTCTCTATATGGAAACTGGCGGGCAAATCTGGAACAGTCTGATCGCGGAGAATAAGGTACCCATCTATGCTGGCTATGGCGGAGGTGCCCGTTTAAATTCAGCCACCATGGTTAACTGTCAGGTCATCAGCAATACCTGTTTGGATGGCTACATGACCGGTGGCGTCTACTGCCACGGCACGGTCGTTATGCGGAATTGCTTGATTATGGGAAACGGCAGGGGCAGGGCGAGCACGAGCGCTGGACTGGGTTCGCATGCCTACGGCGGTCTAAACGCATACGTTGAGAATTGCACCATCGTCGACAACCGCGGAGCGGGAATTTCAACTCAGTTTGGTGGCGGCAACTACTACCTGAAGAACACGGTAGCCTACCGGAACGACGATGATACCTTGACAACAGTACCTACTGCCAACAATAGCGTGATGGTCATTTCGAATTCCTGTGTGTCGAGTACCAACGGCATGACGAGCGGTTCCGGCAACACGACTGCGGAACCCTCCTTTGTGCGGCGTAGTGCGGGCGACTACCGTTTGACACCTTGGTCGGTCGGGGTTGACACAGGGCTCGTATTGCCCTGGATGAGCACCGCTACCGATCTGGACGAAAACCCGCGGATCAGCGTTAACAATCTGCCTGACATGGGTGCGTATGAGACGACGGCCGGTTCGGTCGCAACGCACTATGTGGCACGAACCGGGCAAACGCCGGTGCCTCCGTACACCGCCGGTTGGACGGCAGCCGCCAGCAACATTCAGGACGTCGTCAACATCATGAGTGACGGCGCAACCATCTTGGTCAAGAGCGGTGCCACGTACCCGTTCGAAGACCAGATTGTGACCGGTTTCGCCACGATTCGCAGCGACAATAACGGCACGCTCGACCGAGACACCACCATCATCAGCGCCAACAACTATCCCGGCAAATCGGTCACCAATCGCTGTTTCCACATTAACGATGCCGAAGCCATCGTTGAAGGATTTACGATCACAAACGGGCTTTCGCGAGCTGACGGAGGCGGTGTTTACCTGTCGGCCGGCACCTTGCGAAATTGTCTGGTTGCGGGAAATATCTCCACGAACCTAAGCCATGGCGGCGGCATCTATGCTACGGGCTCGCGCAGCCTGATTACGAACTGCGATATCGTCGGCAATGCGGCCTACGGCACCGGGGGCGGTGTTCAAGTGACGACCTCCGCCAAACTGCAGAACAGCCGCGTGCGCGGGAATCGCGGCATGACAGCAACGACCACAGGCAGTTTCGGCGGTGGGGTTTGGATGGGAGCCAGTGCTGTCCTGCAGAACTGTGAAATCGTGAGCAATATTGCACCCAGTTCGGCCGTGGGCGGCGGCGTGTGCATTGCTGCGAATGGCCTTACCATACGCAACTGCCTGATCGCGGGAAATTCCTCGCCCAGCGGCGGCGGCGGTGTGGGCATTTGGGGTGCGCTCACAGGCGAAACGGTGGAGAATTGCACCCTATTCGGAAATATGCCAGCGGGTGGTGCGAGTTCAGGCATCGGCGGCACGTGGCATGCTAAAACCCTGACAATCCGCAATACGATTTGCCAGGACAGTATCACTGTTGCCGGCACCATCCTTGTCACCAATTCCTGCCTGCTAAGCACGAATATCGCCAACGCAACTTTCTCAGCCACGATTACGAACAATCCGGTTTTTGTGAATGCCGCGGGTTTGGATTTCCGGCTGAAGAAGGGCTCTCCCTGTATCGATACGGGTCTGAACCAGTCTTGGATGGATGGGGCCTTGGACTTGGATGGCCTTGTACGAAAGGACAGGTTCGCCAGCATCGTGGATATGGGCGCTTACGAATTCGTTCCTCTGCCGAGGGGCACAGTAGTCCTAGTCAGATAAATAGTAATGGTGTCGGCGGCGGATATTGCGCGAGGCACACTCACTCTGGGGTAAAGTTGTTAGACGCCGTTGCCCTCGGGAACTCGCAATACCGTAATAACCGGAGGAGCAAAGTGCTGTTTTCTCCGCTTTTATGTGATCTTGAACAAAATGTCAAGATTACATAAAAGAGCCCTGAAATGATTTGTCAGGATCTACTCTAGTCTTGAACAAACTCGCCAGATTATTGCAAAAGGATTCTTTTGTCGGGTACTGTATGGCTTTTTTCCGCTTTTCTATCCACAACAACGCTGGCGAATCCTCTGTAATCTCAGACTTCCTGACCTCGGCGGGGTTCCAAGGGGTTTTTCCGGAAATG
>CAZKJH010000010.1:0-45725 GCA_964553035.1 uncultured Lentisphaerales bacterium
ACGGGCACGCCGCCGAGCAGGTGGGCGCGCACGTCGTGCGGTTCCGGCGGCGGCGAGTTGTCCACATAGCGCCGGATGTTGAGGTTGAAGTCGTTGGCTTCGCTGGCGATCTCGGCAAGCGGCACGACGCGTGCATAACCGGGGATATCCTCGTAGCGGTCGAAGGTGGAGGCGATTTTCTCGATGTGCTCGGGCCGCAGATAATTCTGGGCGCGGCCCTCGTGGTACTCGGCGTCGGCGTTGATGAAGAGGACCTTGCCACGGCGGGCGGCGGGCTTGTGCGGGTTTGAGGGCGTACCGGTGAGATTGGGTCGCATCACCACGATGCAGGCCGGGATGCCCGCGCCGTAGAAGAGGTTCTGCGGTAGGCCGATGACCGCCTCAACGAGGTCCTGTTCAAGGAATTTCCGGCGAATCTCTTTTTCCGCGCCGCTGCGGAAGAGTACGCCATGGGGCAGGACGGTGGCGACCATGCCGCCGGGTTTGCACACGGCAAGCATGTGCTGGGCGAACATGAGGTCGCCCTTCTTGCCCGTGGTGGGACACCAGCCCCAGCGGAAACGCTCCGGGAACTCCATGTTGGTTTTCGTGTAGTTCTGGCTGAACGGTGGATTGGCGATCACGCGGTCGAAACGTTCCAGTTCGCCGCCCTCGCGGTGCAGGGGATGCAGCAGCGTGTCTTCGAGCTGGATGTCCGCGCCCGACTCGCCATGAAGCAGCATGTTGAGGCGGCAGATGGACCACGCCGAGGCGTCGTTGACCTGGCCGCAAAGGCGCAGGTCGGTGGGGTCGCCGCCGGACTGCTCCACGAACTCGCGGGTGATGATGAGCATGCCGCCCGAGCCGCAGGTGGGATCGTAGACCTTCATGCCCTCGGTCGGCTTGAGGACGCGGACCATAAGCCGGATGACGTCGCGAGGCGTGTAGAAGTCGCCGCCCTTTTTGCCCGCCGACTCGGCGAACATGTTGATTAGAAACTCGTAGGCGGCGCCGAGGAGGTCGGAAAACTGAAAATCCTCATTGCACAGACGGTAGCGACTGAACAGGCGCACGAGATCCTTGCACGCGTCGTCGGAAATGATGCGTTTGGTTCCCTGCACGCGCATGAAGCTGATGTGGTCGAGAACGTGTTCCAGCGACTCGTTGGCCTCGCTGAGGGCTTCCAACGCCTTATCGAGGAGCGCACCGTAAACCACCGTGCCGTCCTCCAGCTTGGAGACCAGATATTTCCAGCGGGCGCGCTCGGGAACGAAGAAACCGTCGTAGAAGTCCGGATTCTCGCCGTAGTTGTCTTCCGCGTCGTGAACCTCCATGCCCTGTTCGACTTTTCGGGTGACGATTTTCTCGTGCTCGGCGTCAAAGACGTCCGAACACCGCTTCAGAAACAGGATTCCAAAGATATAGTCTTTATAGACAGAAGCATCTAATCCTTCCTGACGGAGGCGATCCGCAGCGGAATAAAGATGGCGTTCGAGTTTGGCAAGGGATAATCGAGGCATATTAATAGGTAATTACGACACTGTTTCAATGAAGCCATTATGCTTTTTGGCCGGAAAATAGTCAACGGATAACTTGAATTTTTACCCGATTTTTACCCGATCTCTTACCCGAAGACTTAGCACGATCCTCGTTTTTTATGATAGACTCTTCGTGTTTTCGCGAAAGCTAGCAAACTCGACCTAGAGAAAGTATAACAATGAACTCAAAGCCAAAGAATTTCAGGGTGAACTCTTGCCTCTGTATCGCCCTCCTGCTTCCCCAGTGCGCAGGTGCACAGGATGCCCAACTCCTCAACTTATCCTTATGACAACAACCACTCTTTCGAAACTCAACCGCAATTTTGAAGTTCCCGAAGTAGCCGATGGCTTAGCTTGGTATGATGGTCGAGGACTCGATTTTACCCATTAATCTGCGTGAGGGGCCCATTCAGAGGGATCAGGCACTTCACGTTCCATCAGGCTATAAATTTGATTGATGCGCTTCAACGAATCAGGCAGAGGTCGATTGCTGAGCAGGCTCGCAAACGAATCAGGCTCGGTCGGGTGAAACCCATGGAGTCCCGGCATGCGTTTACTCCCCATATAACTCGGCACAATCTGGACAGCGGGATTCATCAAGAAAATCAGATCGCCGTACTTACGGTCCTCAAAGAAAATTCCCAACTCCTTGAGTCCTGCGTCATCGACCAGCCGGCCCTGGGAATGCGTCGACAACAAACCCGTCAGCGCAGTCCGCGCCTGATCGTTCAACGTCCAGAACCGCCCCATGGTTGCATCGTAAAACGCCACATAATCTTTTCCGTGTTTGAGTCCGAGGCGTGAAACGTCACGAATCAGATCGTAAGCACCTGTTGTGTTGTGCATGCCGTGATCGGTAAACACATACCAGGACACGGTTTCGTAAGCGGTCTCAGCTACTGCGATGGTCTCTCGAATCTGTTGATCATACCAGTGGAGAAGTTCTGTAACCTCGGGCCCCACATTACCCTTGGCATGCATGAGTGCGTCCAAACGTCCCAAGGAAACATACGCTAAGCCGATTGAGCCAGACGCTAATTTTTCGCGCAAACGCAGGAAGCGGTCTTGATCCGAGGTTCCGCTCTGATGCACAGAATAAGGAATGCCTTGGGCGTCCAAGCGATTGAAAATCGTTTTCCCCTGGACAAGACCTTCGTGCCAGATACTCCGCTTTTCACAGTAATCAAATAGCGGCAACAGACGAAAGGGTACGTTGTAAATCATGAAATAACCGGTGAACCCGTGCAGTTTCTTGATCACGCGACTCATCCAATAACGAACGCGGCCGCGATTCACAAGGGCACTCGGGAGAATGCTCAAAAAGCGTAGCCAGCGGTAGGGACACGTATCTGGAGAGTAATAAAAAGAGGACCACATGCCGTGCTCGCTCGGCAGGAGTCCAGAAATAATCGAAGGATCGCAGGCCGACGAGTAGCCGAGAATCGTCTCGAGGCGACGGGTATCGCGAATTTTATCCTGTAAAAAAAAGCGATTCCGCTGGTACACTTCCCATCCGAAGGCATCAATGAAGAAGAACAGGCCGATGGACTTTTTTTTCATGAAAACCTTTTCTGTAATTGGAAAAACCTCTGTTCAACGGTTTCAATATCCGATGCCTGACTAGCGAGCAAACGACTCACCTCGGCAGCGTCCACGGCACCCTCGCCGAGAAGCGCCAGCAGAGAGACGTATAACCGCGCGCGCGGATGACTCCACAAGAAGGGGCTTCCGCTTGATCCTGCGGACAACCCGAAAGCTTGACTATTGAGCAGAAACGCCTTCCAGCCAGGACACTCCCGCGGCGCACGGGCGAGTGCCTGTGCATAGGTCGCCGTATCGCGAACCGTAACACCGATCCGACGAGACTCATACCAATAAAAGAACCGCACGAAATACTGCTGAACACGTGCGTATTCCACTGACAGGTCAAACGAGTCGAGGACCGTGCAGTCGCCCCACTCCTTAAAGGCAACGGCCCGCTGATAACAGGCGATCAAAAATGCGGAATCCGGCACATCGGAAGCGGCGACGGTTTCAACTCGGTTCTTTTTCACCGCATAGCTCAAATCGTACTTGCGCAGGATTAACAGCGCACAATCGCCAAACGCTAGGAACGCTTTGAACACGAACTTCATAAACCGGAGTCGTTCCTCTGCGGTCAGTTCACGCCCAGTCCGAATAGCGCGCCGGATATCAAGCAAGAGTTTTCCGCGGTTCAAGAGCAAGCGTGTGCCTTCGGAAAGCGGAATCGCATCGGGTGCATACGCAGGCATGTCCGCCAACACCTGCTGCTTGCCCCAGATGACGATGTGCCCGTATTTCATCTCGTAATTCAGCAGCGAAAACTCCGCGCGACGCAAATCGTTATACGGATAAAGACATAAATCAATGGGGAGCCCAAGTTGCTCTGAAAGACGCTGCTCGAGCTGACGCAGGCGGGCCTGGACTTGAATGCGCTGCCGCCGAGACATCGCTTCCGAAACCACGACAAAATCGTAATCGTTAAACGGCAACTGGTGGTCACCGACAAGATAAGGCGTTCCTTCACCACGGCCGTACCCGCCGAGTAAAACCAAGGCTATACACAGCGGACCTTCCGGCGAGGACATCAGTGCCTGCACGATAACCGCGAAGTCCGCATCCAGCTTGGCATCAAATGCCTCTGATCCCCTTAGCGAATATTTACTCATGAATTCCGGTTCCTGTCCGGTGCGTGATGGATTCAGTTTTTACAGGACCGCGTGGCTGGCGCACTTGCCACCATCGCGGCCTTGAGCCCGTTATGAATGGCGAGGTGAATGACGAATCGGTAGGTCACATTATAGGGAATCGTCCACGGCTTCAATCGGCCGCAGGCATAGAGGCCGTCACGAACGATCTCACGCAAACAAGAGGCCGCCTGTGCAAAGCCATTGGGCTGCCGGTCATAAATCCGATGGTACGTCTGACCATGGCGGAATTTCTTTCGATAAAGTTCCTTGATCGTGTAGTTGTGAGAATGCTCGATCTCCGAGTCGAGAACAAGCTGGAAGCGGGCACCCACCTTGCGACAGTCTTTTGCCCACGCGAGATCTTCCGCATACCCCGATTCAGGGAACTTGATGCGCTCCCACAGCGTACGCCTGAAGGCGCAGGCTACCGCTGAAAAGAAATCTTCATTCTCCTGCTTGATGTTCTTGGGATTATAGGCGCGCCGATAGTCATAGCCCACCATGAAAAAGGCGTTCGGACGCGCCCACTGTTTGCTCATGGTCGCATCAGCAGTCCCGTCTACGATGGGACGCAAAAGCCGCTCCAGCCAAAACTCGTCCACGGGGATGGCATCGGCGTTGAGAAACACAATCACGTCGGCATCGGTTCGCGTAATCATGTCGTTGAGCACTTTTCCAGGAATGTACCCATTCGGTGGGATCTCGGTCAGGCGATCGGGGCAGGCGCGGCGTACCACCTCGAGCGTCCCATCCGTGGAGCCCGAGTCCACGGCATAGAGCGTAAAATCCTGCCACGTCTGCTGCGCAAGCCTGTCTAAAGCCGTCACCACATACGGCATTTCATTTTTCGAACGCATAATGATTGCACAGGACATCATTCTTTACCCCTTTCGTTCACGGATTGATACACGTCTAGAACTTGCTTCGCCGTTTCTTCCCACTTGAAACGCGCGGCATACGCAAGACCCTGCGCAGAAAGTTCTGGGCTCTTCCCTGTTCTCAACGATTCTTCCATCGCACTGGCGATGGCTTCAACGTCCAACGGATCGAAGGTCGGAACCCAATCCCCTGCGATCTCCTTCATCGATGAGGTGTTGGAGCACGTCACGGTTGCCCCGCAAGCCATCGCCTCGATAATCGGGAAACCGAACCCTTCAAAAAGTGAAGGGTAGACCATGACTTCGCAAGCCGAATAGAAAAACGGAATATCTGCCAATGGCGTAAAACCGGTAAAGACCACATCGTGGGATACGGCGCTACGCGCGGCATAATCCTTCACAACTTCAGCCCCATTCCAATCTGCACCTACCAACACTAATTTCAGCTCCGACGGACGACGCGCCTTCATTCGCTCAAAGGCTTGAATTAAACGCAGGTGATTTTTCGCGGGATGCTCCACGCGCGAAACAAAGACGATAAAGGGAGAGGCTAAACCATACGCGGTTTGGAGATGCTGGCGACACTTCTCAAGGGGGATCGGCTGATAGGCCTGCCGATTAATTCCCGAGTAAATTACGGTAATCCGCTCCTTCGGATACCCGACCAAATTGACAAGATCCGCGGCGGTGAAGTGACTCACGGTAATCACATGATCGGCTCTTCGAATCAAACTCGGAACAAGACGCCGATTGAAAAACATCCGCGCCGCATCGTACTTGTGATCCATGTGAAGCGTCGCTAAGTCATGCACGGTCGCTACAACTTTACATCCCTTGATTAAGGGCAAGCGTCGGTAGCTCGGGATGTGGACCAGATCATAACCCTCCCGCCGTGCGTGCTGGGGCAATGCGAGATTATGCCAAAGAATATTCGGCACGGGTTGACCTAGGCGATCTGAAATCACGGTTTTATGAAAACGCGGAAACCCATCACGAACTAGGTGTTGATCCGCATCGGGCAGGATCAGATCGTAGGTGTTTTGCGTGTCCACCTCTTGAAACGTGTGCAACAGGTTAACAACATACGAGGCCACACCGGTTCGTCCACCTTGGAGAACACAGGCTGAGAATCCTAGTTTCATTTTCGGTTCCTCCGTGATGCATGACGTGCTCGGGCGAGTGCATATATCCCGCGGATTTGGTGCG
This sequence comes from uncultured Lentisphaerales bacterium, assembly GCA_964553035.1. Classification (GTDB taxonomy): domain Bacteria; phylum Verrucomicrobiota; class Kiritimatiellia; order RFP12; family UBA3636; genus JBBQIY01. The sequence continues at coordinate 6,313 of CAZKJH010000010.1, forward strand.
CCACCGCTTCCCAATCATATTGCCGAACTTCTTCTGCGGCCTGTCGTTTGAGGCGTGCGCCCAACGCGGGATCGTCCGCCAATCGGGTGAGATGCTCAACAAGCTCCTGCTCGTTATCTTTTTCAAATAACAGGATATCGTCGCCGTCATGCGTAAACCCGGGGATACCGCCAATGCGGGTTGCAATGACCGGAACGCCAGAGGCCCAGGCTTCTAAAATAACAATCCCAAACGGCTCATGCACCGTCGGCAAGACAAACAGATCGGCGGCTTTGTAGGCCGAAGGGAGCAAAGGGTCGTCTGGGTTAAATCCGGGAATTAAGATCACACGATCTTCCAATCCGGCTTGCTTGACCGCCTCCAGCACGCGCGTGCGATACTCCTCAACGGTGACGGCGCCAATGAGGACCAGCTTCCAGTCGGGATGCTGTACTGCAAAGCGAGCAAACGCACGGACCAACAAGAGTTGATTTTTCTGGTAGTCAATGCGCGAAACACACAGGATAAATTTTTCCCCAGCTTTGAGGCGTGCGTATTTTCGGAAAAGCTCTCCCCCGGCAGCACGAAATTGCTTTGTATTCACACCGTTCGGCACATAATGCGCTTTGTCGCCGTAGCAGCGGGCAATGGCTTCATGTTCATCGCGGCCAACGCAGATGATGGCGTCCGCATCGTCCAACACTCGCCGCGCTCCCATCAGCCAACCGAAAATCTTTCCCCACTCCGGTTTGCCTTTAAAAGGGGCTTGCATTTGGCGTGACTGCTCGTCGGGGAGCGTCAGATATCCCCCGTGAATACTCACCACGTATGGAATCCCTCGAAGTCGCGCCACGCTCCGGGCGATTCCACCCAGTCGGTGCTGCACATGCGCATGGATCAGCGTAAGACCTGGTTCGCGCAACAATGCCCAAAACAAACCAAACGAAATCGGGCTTCCTCCCTTCAGCATCAATTTCGCTTGATCTTCTTTGCTCAGAAAGAGCCAAGGGAAGCGGTAGGAGAAACGATGAACAGGCACCGACTGAAACTCGGTTCGCCCAGGATGAACAAACATATCGGTACAAAAAACCGGATTTTCAATCCCGCAACGAATGCCTGCCTTGGCGAGATTGAAGACAACGCTTTCTGTGCCTCCCCACTTCTGCGGCACAAACCGGCGCATCACATGAGCGACCTTGCCAGTCGCTTCGGTCCGGGTCTTAGCATCCGAATGCACACGACGGGTTGAGGGCTTATTCATACGGGTGAACGCCCTCCCTCTTGCGACTCAACGAACAGCGTATCGAGTCTCGCAATTTTAAGCGTTTGAAGCGCGGCACCCTGAAAACCAAAACACCGGAAAGTCAGACCGACTAGTGCTGTCTGCTTTCGTATCCCGTTGAGAAGCCCGAGTGCGGCGCTATCGAGAAACTTAATCGCGGTTGCATCCACGATAACGCCCACGCGCTGTTTCTGCTGCTCCCAGCCCTGCCACGCCTGATCGAACGCGGTTCGGAATCGATCAATCGTTGCCGCCGTTAACTCCGTTGGCAAGGTCAGCATCAAACTTCCATCCGCAACACGGCACGTCTCACCCTCACCTGCACTGCGTTGTTGTGTACGAATGTCCTTAACAATATCCTCGATGCTTTCCGCCGTATGCAAATAGCGGTCTAACTTCAGGAAGCGAAAGGATTGGGAAACGCGTGGGTGGCGCGCCAGTACATAAAAAAGGATTCCTTGCGAACGACAGGTGCGACACACCTGAACCAACGCGCCCCATTCGAGAATGTTCAACCACTCTCGCGTGTCGAGGTCAACAATCAATGACCGCAGGTCCGCCGTGTCCGCACATGCCATGCGAAACGCCTCCACTGCCTGAGGATCCTCCAGGCGTGGGAACACGATGCGTTTCGCGTGAAGACTTGTGAGCACATCGCGTTCCGCGGGATCGTTCGAGACGGTCGGCATTTTGCCGCTCGGACCATAGCGCAACACAACCAGTTTCATCAGGGCGACGGACAAGAAAAAGATGTTGGAAACATACCGCCTAAACAGGCGTGGCGGATCGGACAGCATTCGCCACAACCACTCCAACGCGCATTTCTGAACGAAACGCGGCGCTCTTTTCTGAGTGCCCGCTAAAAAATCCAGCGAGCCGCCAATACCGATGGATACGGGAACACGCCAGTTTCGGATATGCATGTTCACCCATTTTTCCTGCTTCGGCGCCCCGAACGCCACCAGTAGAATATCGGGATTTGCCGCATCCAACTTAGCTAGGATTTCGGCATTGTTCATGGACAACACATCCGCCTTGGGGGGCGAATAGCATCCCGCAATCCGAAGTCCTGGATAACGCTCAACCAAACACGCGGTTGCCTTTTCCGCCACACCAGGTGCACCGCCCAAGCCATACAGACTGAAGCCCTCGCGTGCACACAACTCCGCAAACATCGGCACCAGATCGCTTCCTGTCACCCGCTCTTTGAGACCAAATCCCATCAGGCGAGAAAGCCACACGATGGGAATGCCGTCCGCCACCACCAAGTCCGCTTCGAGCAAAATCCGCTGTTGTTCCGGATCTCGCCAAGCCTGCATGATGAAGTCCATATTCGCCGTTGCAATATACCCTGGGCAACGTGACCGGACGCGCTGTTCAGCCCAGTCCACTACGTCTTTAAAGGAGACATCGTTAAACGGAATCCCAAGAACGACTACGGTTCTCAACGTACCACCCTGCAACGATTTTTTTGGCATATTTTAATCTTTATATTTGGTTTTACTGATTACTCTGTAAGGATGTCAAAACGAAACAGTTGTGTCAAGTACTCCATTAACGACTAGTCGCTAGAAAACCGGCGTCAATGGCGTAAAGCTTTTTTGAGTTGCTCGCGAGCGAACGCGAGTCGGGACAACAGCTCTTGCCGAACCTCGCGGCTACGCGCCTGAAAAGCGGGCTTCTCATCGAGCAGTCGAACGATCTCAGTCCGCAGGGCATTAAAATCGCAGGCTTCTACGCTGCCGACCGAGCGAAGCCCAAAGGGGCGAAGAAAATTGTCCACTTTAGATCCGCGACTGATGCCAATGATAGGCACATGGAGAATCGAGGCGAAGATCAGCAGGTGAAGACGACTGCTGGCAATGACATCCATCCGGGAGGCGACAGCCAGAATCTCCGCCGGCTCATACCGCCCATCCAGCACAAAGGCGCATTCTGGACGCTTCATACGCTGACGCAAGCCCGACATCAAGGCCGCATCCGTCACGGGATTCATCGGAATAAAAACGATCCGTGCGTGACGCTCATCAACAAGACGATCAAAAACGTCGATGAGGTGCGCTTCCCCACTGATCGCCCGTTGTGCAGAAACGCAAAAGCCGATGCGGGGAAATGGTTCCGCCAATGCCGCACGAAGGTCTGCGGACAGGCGAACCGAATCCAACGACACCGGTTCCAAAAGCAGGGCGGAATCGGCACCGACGATGACGTCGCCTTGCACGCCACTCCTTCGCAACTGCTCTGCGCTCTCCGGATCACGGACCACCACCAAATCTGCCCCTTCGAGCGCGTGGACGATGGAGACTTTTGCACGGATCACACGTCGGCGCTCCTCCCACGCAATGGCATCGAAAAGACCCAAAGATGCGAAACGCAGTGCCACCAAGAAACGGCGACGACGGCCGGGGAGCACACGGTATTTCGCGGGATTGAGTTCGTCGTTCATGCCCACCGACCAGAGGATGGTTTTCCGGCCGGACGCTTTGGCCATGCGAAACATTCCACAGGGAATTTCTGGGTAGTCCGAGAGTCCCGTTGCACCCGCCCAGATAAACACGTCGTGCGACCGCAACGCCTCGACCAGTTCTGCTTGACTGTACGGCGGTGCAAAACCAAACAACGGCACCGTGCGCACGCCGAGCTTGGTCGCTGTCGCCACACCATCATCCGTGCTGACGCTGATCTCTGCGTCTGGACGTGCTTCACGGACGATTCGTACGACGCATTCCAATATCGCTTCATCACCGACATTGTTACGCCCGAAAGGGACGCCGCCTAATAGAATTTTCATCGTTTACCTCTTGCTCTTATTTTCGGGCATTGGCCCCATCAACAAATCCAGCAGGCGATTCACGCGCCGCATGCCAAGCGCCCGCAAATCGGCTACATCCGCTGGACGTACCAATCGGAAAACTCGAATCGCCACGGGATAGCAGGCAAGATAGACACCGCCCAGAAGGATCATCGTCACGAGGTTAACATGAGGCGCGAGCGGACTCAACAGCGCGGCAATCGCCACGAAGACCACGAGCAGGCGCATAAAGAACGCCAAGGGAAAATGAATGCCGCCAAGGATAGAACGGACGGCTTTGAGACGCCAGGGAATCGTCAGAACAAATGTTCCGGCCACAGCCGCTACAGCTCCGTACATGCCAAAGCGTGGAATGATCGCCCAGTCGAGTAGCAAATTAATGCCGACCTGCAACAGCATATAGGGTAGCATTTGCAGCACCTTCTCCTTGACCGTGATCGCCATAGACAGTGGCGTGGAAATCAGCGGCAGGACATGTAGCACACAGAAGGCGGCCGCAATCGGACCTGCTGGCGCCATGTCCTGACCGTAGAGCAGAACAATTCCGCGCGGAGCGAAAAACACACCAAAGGCGGCCAACGGCACCACGATTAAAATGGTCAGTTTATAGACGGAATCAATCAAACGGCCTAGGCAATTCGGGTCACGCGTGTAGGCTTGAGCAAACGCAGACATGAACAAGGTCTGCAGCGCGGCAGGGATGAGCGTGAGCACCAACATCGGGGTCGAATAGCCCAAATCGTAATACCCAATAATCGTCGGGGTAAAAAATACACCCAGAAAAAACACTTCCGTGTATTTGAGCATGAGCATCCGCAGTAAGGCGTTAAGCATAATCGGAAGCGACAGCCCCAACACCCGCTGCCTTCCGATTCCTCGCGGAGGAGAACGCCAAGGCAACGCACGAATGAGCCGTGTCAACAGAATCAAACTGGCTCCATATACGCTCAGCAATGAAGCGGTTTGGACGCTAAACGCCAGTGCGGCATCCGGACGCCAACGCAACGCGATCACCAACAAGGCCAACCACAACACGCCATTAACGAGAGAGAGCACGGCCACGACGCGCGCACGGAACAGAGCCGTAAACACGTTGTTCATCGCGTCCTTAAACATCGTCGAAGCGAGGAGCAACCCCGCTGGCCATAATAACCCTGCAAAACTCACGCTGAATGCGCGTTCGAGGAGCGGTTGCGCCAGCAAAAGTACCGCAATGGCCACAGCAGCCGAAACCTGTTGGAGCACACATGAACGAATAAGGAACCGCCGCAAACCGGCTTTGTTCTGGGTCGCAATCAATTCCGGAACAAACCGTAGAATGGCCACATCGAGACCCAGCGCACAGAAAATGACCAGAAATTCCATGATGCTTCGGGCGAGAACAAAGCGTCCATATTCCGCCGGGCCGAGCAACCGCACCGTCAGGATGGACAGCGCCATATACACGAGGAGCATCACCATCTTGCTCGACACCATCCAGGGAACGCCCGAGATCGCCTCACGCGAGAAGTAGGCCGCTGTCGCGCCCGTTGCTTGTTCAGCCTGTTGTTGCTTGTCCTTCACCATAAGAAGTTCCTCCTCGTTGCGTTGCGCGGGGCACTCCGCGGCCCGTGACGTGGGCTATGGATTGCTCACCGCCGGATTCTCTTCCTTTGGACCCAAGGCATCCTGGTAAAGCTGAGACGCGCTTCCCGCAGACACGGTGTTCGCAAAAACGGTGATCGCGGTTTCGACGATGTCGCGCAGCAAGGCGAGACGGCGCGGCGGGACATACACGATGTCGCCCGGAGCCAGCGCGAGATTGGGATGTTTGCCCGACAGAATTTTCTCAAACCGAACCACACGTGCCTCGGGACGTGCAAGGGAGCCGCGTACCACCACAATGCGTCCGTCGGAGGTGCCCTTGAGCCCGCGCGCTTCGGTCAGCGCCTGCATCAGAGAAAGCGAGGAAACAAACCCGACGGTCCTCGGAAAATTCACGTCGCCCAACACGTAGACATTGCGCACGAGTGAAGACGGGATATTGAGGATGTCTCCATTCTGAAGTTCCACATTCTGGGTGGCGTCCCCCCGACTGATCAAGGCTGCGAAATCGACTGGAACCACGCGACGACCTCGCATCAGAATGGCATTTTGATAGTCCGCCATTTCGGCGGTCGAATTGCGAAAGTAACCCGTCCGAATACCGCGCGCCCGAGCAATGGCATCGAGAAGGGTGGTGCGCCCTTCGATCAAGTAGGTGCCAGGATAACTTAACTCGCCAAGAATCGTATACGTCTGACTCCCAAACCGAACCGGAACGACTTGAACCAAACCGCGGGCAAGCCGATCGGAAACGCGTTGCTGCATGTCCGCACGTAACGCGTCGATCGTCCGACCAGCGGCTGGCACCGTGCCGATCATGAGATAAGAAATATTGCCGCTGGGATCCACGGGCACTTCTCGGAGACTGCCGTCTTCCCCGTAGATCGCAATCGCCAGCACATCACCAATGCCCAAACAATAACTCGTCTCGGCAACGGCGGGCTCTGTGGCCGCGGGGCTCGAAGCCGTAAAGTCGAACTTCTCGATCTGCATCGCTTCCAACTCCGGCGAGAGAGAACGGGACGCAACACACCCAGAAGCAACACAGGCAAGCCATCCTGCAAACGCAAGAACTTGTAAACAGCGGATCGGTGGTCTCATCATAAGCCCTCCTTCGCCGCAGGCGGTGTCGTGAGAAAAATAGTTTCATCCACCATCGCCGCGCCCGCTTCAGACGCAAAGGTTCGCACAAACGTCAAAATGACGGCACGCGTCAAATCGCGCGCAAACCGATACGGCTTTTCGGGCACATAGATAATATCCCCCGGCATCAGAAAGACATCCGGATCGAGCCCCTGGAGAATACGGGCCAGATCCACGTCGAACGTCGTCGGATTCTCCAATGCGCCTCGAACGATCAACACCTTACTCAAACGCGCCGTCGACATGTAGCCACCCCCGCGCTCGGATTGTCCCGAGATGAGTTCCACCAGCGTCATGCCGTCCACATAGCCTGTCGCTTTCTGTTCACTGACAGCGCCCATCAGGAACACCTCCCGCCCGAGGCCCGACGCAATGCAGAGGATGTCTCCCGGACGCACATAAATATCCTGCGAGGCATCGTTGTTGTGAATCAACGCTTCGAAATCCACGGGCACCCGTTCTCCATTGCGGAGGAGATAGCTGTCACGCAAAGAAGCGAGTTCGATCGTCGTGCCTCGGTAAATGCCTTGCGCCAGACCTCCCGCCCGAGCGATGGCTTGTCGTAGCGTGAGGGCGCTCTCCAGTGGATACACGTTTGGATACACCACCTTCCCGATTGCGAGAAACCGATTTTCCGAAAACTGTTGCGGTAAAATTGAGACCACGGGGTGATTGAACATCTGGTTCAAGCCGGCTTCCATCTCCCGCTCCACATCCGCCGGTGCGCGCCCGACAGCCAGCACGCCATTCATGAACAGATAGTAGAGCTTACCATCCGGGGCGACCGGCGTGACCGCGACCGTTTCCGGAAAACCAAAGACCGAGATTTCAACCACGTCACCCACCGCGAGACGATAAGCCGTCAGGTCGTACGGCTTGAAGTACATTTCGGGGAGTTCCTTGACGACCTTGATTGCCTCTGTTGCCGGTTGATCCGCCGCGGGCGCCGTTGCGACAGCAGAGAAGGGTAAAGGCGCCGTCTGGCAACCCGTCCCAACCATCCCCACCAGCAAGCAGGTTAAAAGGGGAATCAACAACTGCGGCAACGCCGGATTAGCAAACACCAGAGTCATCACATCGGCCCTCGCCTCTTTCCGCGTTCGTCGAGCTTTGAAACTCGATTCAGGATGATACCGATCGGCCGAATTTCGGCGCGATCGAGGCTTTCGCAAGCTTGATTCAGCACGGGACGAGTCGACAACGTCGTGGCCGCAATCCACACGGACAGGTCGGTCATTTGCGCCAGCATTCGGGCACTCGTTTCCTCGGCCAGCCAAGCGGGTACCTCTAGGATAACGCATCCGTATTGTGCGCGAAGCGTTTCCATAAAGCGGCGCATGATTTTCCCATGCATCCGTTCTGGCAGGTTTCCCGTATCGCGCTTGAGCTTGAAGCAGGCAATATCCTCCTGCATAAATAGGATGTCCTCCCACGCAGCCCGTCCGGCCAGGTAGTCCTCAATACCCGCTTGATCTTTCACCGGATGTAGCCACGGATTAGGCGAAGAATCGAAGTCCAGATAGGCCGTCTTGATCCCAAGCGCAGACCAATAGCGTGCCGCCTGAAAAGCCAAGACGCTCTTGCCGTCACCCAAACACGCACTGAGAACAGAGAACACGCGCGCGCCATCGGTGGCTGGAAGTCCGGAAATCCGCTGATACAAGGTGCGGCATACCGGCAGAAAGGCGGCGGAGACGGCGGCGGCATCCTGAGATACTGGAACCGTTCCAAGACAGGGGACGGAGTAAAGCCGTTCGATTTGCCCTGCCGCCTTCAGTCTTGGATCCACAAGAGCCAACAGCAAGCACAACCCGAGACCTGCGACGGTGCTAAACACCACAGCTAAGATGGGGAGCAGGACGACGAGTTTCCCTTGCGATGCCGTTGCCGTACGTGCGGGTTCGAGCATCTCAAAATCGCCGAGGTCGATTTCCGCGGTCCTGCGTGCGTCTGCCATGCTTTTTCCAAGATCGTGGACTAACGCTTCCGCCGCCGTTTGTGCTTGATGGAAGGCAGCCAACTCAAGTTGCCGCACGGGTAGATGTTTATATTTGTCCTTCAGTTCGACAGCCTGTTTCTCGATCTGCGTCACCGCCAAATTCAAAACCTGCTGTTCCGCCTCAAACCGGAGCATTTCCATCTCCAGTTCCTGTTTTGCGGGATTCCGCACATACACGCGCTCTCGCGTTTCATCGAAGGTCTGTCCAGTCATGGTTTGGCGCATTTCTCGGATGCTATCCTCCATTTGGAGGACACGGGGGTTTTTGGGCCCATACCGTGTTCTGGCCTCCATCAGCGCCACCTCCGAATTGGCGATGCTCCGCTTCAAGGGATTATCCTCAAACGATTCCCGGATCACCTCCGCAGGCAATTCTTCAATCAACCGACGGTAGTTGGCGATGCGAACCGCCTGCGAATCCCGCGCAATTTGCGCGGTGCGAAGCCGCTCGCTCACCGCCCCCATACTGTCCAAGAACGCCTTGGCTTCCGCGTTTACTTCCAACAATTGATGCTGAGTTTGGTAGGCGATTAATGCCTCCCGTGCCATCGTTGCTTCTGTCGATGCCGCCTCAAACTGCTCCTTGAACTGCTCGGCCAACTGGAGCGCTTGCTTCCGATAGATATTAACGTTGTCTTCCAGTCCCACTTTGACAACCTCATTCGCGGTCGCAACGGCCAACTCCGGCGTCGGCATGGCTTCCACATGCAACAGGAGAATCTCGTTGTTCCGATCCGATTTCGTCTGCACGCGCCACCCAAGCTCCTCCGGGGTCATGTTTAAGTTCAAGTTCGTAATCACTTGTTCTAAATTTCCCGCGCGCCGCAATAAGCTGGTCACGGTTGCACGGGCGAGTCCATTAATCGGCACGCCCGTTCCTGGCGTAGATAGCGCCTGCTTTTGCCGATCCGCGCGATACAAAATCGAAGCACGCGCGTCGTACTTGGGTTTCCCCATCCGTCCCCGTCCGTAGAGCCCCAACAAAACACCAATCGCCACGAACAACACAATCATCCACGCACGGCGCCACACCCCGCGAACGAGGTGCGACCAATCAATCATCTTCATCATGTTTTCTGGCGTGACGGGTCGGCGCAAAGGGATCTGTGGCGTCGATGACCGCCCCTCACTGACGGGAGTCACCGGTAAACCGTTAGGGGCTCCCTCCAGTTTTGCACCGGTCTTGGACGCCGCTTGCGTTGCATCGGTTCCTGCAAACTGATCGCGCACGCTGAAATCACTTTCCGAAAAATCCTTGGCCTCTTTCATTCCTGACCCTTCATAATAACTGCTTCTCGAAATCGTCAATAATCATTCGCACCATACCCACATCGATCGTTGACTTGTGCAATACGCACGCGCGATCCACAGCTAATTTACACACGCGATTGATCTGACGAGGGCATCCGCCCGAAAAATGGTACAGCAGGTCAATGCCTTCCGAATCGAAGACGTCGAGCGTCTCGGCTCCTGCTACGTTCAACCGATGACGCACATACGCCGCCACATCCTCGCGCGCAAAGTAACCGAGATGATAAATCAGCCCCATCCGCTGGTGGACCTGTGGCAACGCACGGAGTCGGGTTTTTAGCTCCGGTTGCCCGGAGAGCACCACACTGACATACGGCCCCCCCGATCCCACCGGATTGGTGAGGCACTTGACCATATCTAGGCAAGCCTCACTCATGAGCTGTGCCTCGTCGATCACCAGTAGCAAATGACGCCCTGAAGCCACAATGTGCCGATTCAGCAAACGATAAAAATCTTGGCGCAATGCATCGACGCTTGTTCCCGCCGTTGCAAACTCAACGCCCGCGAGGCGTCGACTGATTTCCTCCAGCATCCCCGACGGCGTCTCGGGCGCGGTGAAGATCGTGATGATGCGGTACACATCGGGCGGCAACCGGTTGGCCAACACCTGCAAGGTCATCGTCTTTCCCGCGCCGATCTCCCCAGTAATGGCCGCCAGCCCCATGGCACGATCCGAGGAAAAATAGAGGAGCCTCGCCAGTGCTTCGCCATGGACACGGCTTTCAAAAAAGAAGTCCGGATCAGGTCCCGCATCAAACGGGGGGCGCGAAAGATTCCAAAATTCCCGATAATTGATCATGGAACTCCTAGCCATTGAAAAAATGTTTTCTTCATGCGCGCGATATACGGGTCGAAGGCATACTCGCGGTTGACGAAATCACGGCCCTGTTCGCCGAGGCGGCGCGCCACGTCTTTGTGGGCGAGTAGATAATCGATTTTTTCGGCCATCTTCTTCACGTCCATCCACGGAATCAAAAATCCAGTTTCACCATCCCGCAACCAATCCCGAATGCCGCCCGCGTCAAATCCAACCACCGGAAGCCCGTAACGCAGCACTTCGAGCCCCACCGTGGCGATCGGCTCTGGCCAAACAGAAGGCACAGCCACCAACGTCGCTTCCTGATAAAAACCCGCCAACTTTTCGAACAGAACAAAACCGGGAAACTCAACGCGATCCGCCAACCCCAACTGTTGCGCGAGCTTCTCGCAGTATGCTTGATGCGAACCCGATCCCAGCACGGTCAGCCGGAAGGGTTGCTGACAAAGCGCAAGCGCACGGAGCAAGACATCGAGGCCTTTGCCCCGAATGATTTGCCCCGCGAAGATGATCCGGTTGATGTCAGAAAAAGTACTCGTAAAAGCTTGCCCCGCCGGAACCGGAATCGGCGGAAAAATGTGAATGCGATCTGGGGCAAAGCCTTGGCGAATCAGCTCTTCGCGCATGTAACGCGTCACGACAAACATCGCCGAGAATCGCTGATTCAATTCAATACAGCGCATTTGTTCGCGGTAACTGACCCACTGCATACCGAAGCGCCCGCGCGAGCGATCTCGCCTTAAAAATGCGAGGCAGGGAAAGAGACAACAGGGCCCGGCCTTCCTCGTGCAGATGCGGCGGCTCCACGGAAAATATTTGTAGCGGCGCATGCAGTAGATGTCGTGATCGTGCTCCATGCGAACCAGCGGGCCTCCCCAGTTCGTCAGCGCTTCCAGCACTGGGATGGCAATGCATTTGTGGACGTAGATTAAATCGGGTGCCGATTGCCGCACAATGTCGGCCACCCGTTTGAGGGTGTCGTCTGGAGGACCATCAAACGCAACGGCATAGTTCACCGGGAAAATAGCTTCGAACGCCGCCTCGTCTTTGCCGCTCCGGTTCGAGTAAAGGCACTCCAAATCGAAGGTGTCCTTCAAATGCGGTGCGGTGACCAGAATATTCTGCTCCGCGCCCGCCAACCGGCCAAATGTTTCATGAACAAACAGGATTTTCTTTTTCATGTCGTTTCCATTTTACAAAAAACATACCTCGGGCCAAGGCGTCCGCTTGCGCCAAAGAAACACAGGCTCCTTGCCGACTTGGATCGTCAGCGTGTCCGCATCTTCCGTCATTTCCGCTCGGCGTCCGCGCACGGTCACTTCGCGACGAACCCGTTCGACCTCGGACTTCGCGCACGTCGCGGGTTCTGTCATTCGGTTCGCCAGCAGCGCGTACACCTGAGTCGCCCATCCGCACACGGGAAAGACATCGCGCCAGTCCGGCGGATTCCGCTGTGGCAGGCCTGATTCAAATCCAACCGCCGTCTCGAACCCACCCAGCGCCGATTGCCTTCCGAGGAGCCAGGCGATCTGCTGGTTCGCCAGCGCGTCGTCCAGCCGTTCCGTGCGGTTCAACGCCGACAACGCGGCGGCGGTGGCACCCGTAAATAGCGGTGTCACGCGAGCCGGACGGTTCGCAAACACCCAGCAGGCGATACCGCCGTCGTCTTGAAAACCACGTTTGACAAAATCTGCCAATCGATCGCCGGCATCCGCAAAACGTTCGTCGCCCGTTCTCTGGTGTAGTCGCAGTAACGCCGGCAGACAGCGGGCCGCCAAAGCTGGGGATGCCGACGCACGATCCGTCTGGGTTGCTGGGAAAGCACCGGCCAGCGGCCCAACGCGAAACTGACTTTTCAGCAACGATTCTGCCGCTCCGGCGATGTAGGGCGTCCAGCGTGCCGTCGTGCCGGTGAGGTCGCCGTACGCATCGAGCGTCTCAATGATCGAGGCCACGGCAGGCGGCGCGTAAACCGTGAAATCGCTTTGCAACCAGTTGTTGAACGTCTGAAGAGTTTTATTCCAAAGCGCCTTAATGAGTTGCTCTTCCACAAAGCGTTCCACGAGGGTCGCCGTGCCGTCCGGCCAGTCTCGCCCCACGTCCCGCAAATAGCGTCCCGCACGCAGCACAGCCGCCATCACGGCAGGTTCATGTGGCATACCTCCTTCCAGAGGATTGTGCTCGAAAGAGGAATTCCGGAACGAGCCGTCTGCAAGTTGTGCCGCCTGCAAGTCTCGAAACGATTGGGCGATGCGATCCAGAAAAACCGGATCCGCGGTGAGCCGATGACGCGCCACCCAGCCGTCGAGCAACCCTTCCCAACGCCAATCATGCGCTGGGCCGCACCAAGACATGGCCATTCCGCGCACGCCCACAACGGGTCCGGTGTAGCCCCCCGGGGCGTGAAAGGTCTCCAGCCAGCCCTCCAAGGCTCCGACTGCCGCTGACACTGTGTTTACGCTGTTTGAATTATTCGAGTTCATAGGCAAGAATGCTACTGGTTTTGCGAAGCCATCCGCGGACCACGAAACGTTGAGAAGACCAATCGGAGATTCGGTCACTCGCACCCGGTAGCCCCAGCTTGGAACAGAGTGCCGCGACAAGCGATGCCCCCTTCAAAAAAACAGGCTGAACCCCGAATGCCTCCGTAATTCGAAACCCGGCTTGCTCGAGTAGCCGCTCGATCTGAGCCGGCTCATACTTTCGCTCGGGACCGCGATTCCAGTTGCGCCCCAGCGCATAGTTCTTGTTACGCATTCTTCGGTAGCGGTACAGATGGGGATAGAATCGGTTTGAGACCAAAACAAAGGCACGTCCACCGGGTGCCAGCACACGGCGCATCTCCAGCAACAGCGGCAACGGATTCTCGAAATGCTCAAGCCGTTCATAGCAGGCCATCACCTGGACGTGGCCATCGGGAAGCGGGATCCCGATCCGGTCCGCTTCTGCATTCACAAGACAGTCCACATGGCCCGGGGGTGCCAACCGCTGGAAGCGTTCACGGATGTAGCGCGCAATCCCAGGGGCTAAATCGTAGGCATACACGGTTTCGATCTGCGACCCCGCGGTGTTCAGGAGCTGATAGACCACATCGCCATTGAAAGAAAGCACATCCAAAACCCGAGGCCGATCATAACGGGCAAGCATCATGCCAAGGCGACCAATCATGAACTGGAATACGGGGGAATAGCGCAGATCTGGATCCACGTGTAGGGTCTTGCCATCAATATGCACCCCTTTGTACCAAAGCAATTTGTCACGAAAATCGGCGGTCTGGGCCAACGACCACAGATGTGGGCGGATATCGGCATGAAAGCGCGGGCGGGCTCGAGTACAGGCATCGAACTCCAGAACATCGGCGACTGGCCGGCGGTTCGGCGCGGGCGGATCATCGTCCCGCCAGCCGACACATACCAGACCAAAACAGCGGAGGAACGGCGCCGCGCCGAGGGCCTTGCCAATACCGGAAGGCTTACGGATTCCGCCAAGATAAATCGCGCCCAGTCCGTGGGCTTCTGCCGCCATCAACAGCCCACCAATGGCGATGCCCATACTGATTTCCGCGGTATTGCAGGGATTGTGCGTTTCGAGGGACGTATCATAGAAAACCGCGATCAGAGTCGGCGCATCGTACAAATAGGACTGCTGAGCATCGCTCAGTTTCGACGCCTTTTCTTTAAGCACGGGATCCGTAATGGCCACAAAATGCCACAGTTGCCGATTACAGGCCGTCGGCAGCATCGTGGCCGCCTGCACCAGATTCGCCACCAATTCCCGCGGCACCGGCGTTTCTTTAAACATGCGCGTGCTACGACGTCCCGACAGGAGCGCCATGAAGGCAGTGCCATCAACGGGGGACACACGGGGCTCAGGTTTTTTCTCTGTCGTATTCATCAGGCGGGCCTTTCCGATGCCGCAACAGGCGCGGAACCGTCCTTGTTGCTTGTCTTACTATACCAAGCCGCGATCCCGATGCCCATAAAAATCATCGTCATGGAAAACATCGGTGTCTGTCGATAGCCGAGTTGCAACAGACTCTGCATTTGATTCACGATAATCGCGGTACAACTGGCCAGCGCCAAGGTGGTGAGTAAACTCTTTTGCTTCTTTTTTCCTCGAAAGTAGAACGGGATCAGCAGTAAGAAATACCGTGCCCAGAAGAAACCCAGCGCGATCACTCCCGGCCAGCCCATTTCCCCAAGTGTTAAAAACCAATTATTATGCGCGGGGGTCCCCGGGGGTAGGTCGGGATCCACGCGTCCGGCATATTGTACCCAAGACTGGGCGGAGAAATTGCCGAGACCGATGCCAAAGAAATGCTCCTGAGCCATCAGCTTGGCTTGGTCGTTGTACTTGCCGCGATACACCATATCGCTGGCCGCATCCTGTTCTCCAACAAAACGGCCCGCCAAAGTATCCATCGCGACCGCGAGCAACACGCCCGCCGTGAGCAGGGAGACCAAAATCAGCACGAAGTTCTTGAGATTCAAATGGCGAGGCAACAGCACCACCGTATTGATCCAGATTCCCACCATCAGAGCAGCCAATCCTCCGCGTGAAATCGTCAAAATTACACACGCCGTTGAAAGCAAGGCGAGAAATCCCCAGAATAGGCTGGCGAACCACTTCTTGGAATAGAGCACGAACGCGAAGGAGAAGGAACCCATCATGGCCATGTACGTCGCGAGGCTGTTCGGATGCCCGAGGGTAGCCTGCACACGATGAATGCCATGCACGTAACGCGACGTAATAGTCAGATACCCCATGTACAGCACGGTCAGAGCGATTCCCCTCAACAGGTCACGAGCCGCCTCTTCGCTTCGGACATAGTTGGCAATCACCCAGAAGAGCAAATACCCTCGCACAATCTTAAACAGTTCGAAAAGGGGATAAAGACCCACTTCAAACTGGTCATACGGAACCCGAATCGCCTCGGGCGGCACCGAAAGCGAGGAACCCACGAAAATCCAGGAAATGAATCCGACCAACAAATACAGGAACGTCGGAATCGCCATGGGCGGAAACCTGCGTAGGGGGTAATCTTGAGGCTTCGCCTGCATAAAACCCAGCAGAATTAACACACACAAGTCCGCCAACGTCACTTCAAAACCACGCGTGTTGGCCCGGTAAAACTCGCGCGACACGAAATTGATGCCCGCCGTCATCGGTTCGCAGGTCGCCCACACGAGAACGCAGACAATCAGTTTGGTGAATGCAGGCCGAATGATGCAGGCCACGATGCCCAGCGGCACGCCAATCAACAGCATGAGAAAAAATAGGATATATTTAAACTCCATGGATCCCACCATCTGTTCCATCCGACTGGGGCTTTTCCAAGAACTTCGACTTCGTGTCCGGCCAAATCCCCGCAAGTTGTCCACTCCGAATCCGATGATTCGCGGCCACGAGAACCACCACATCCAATAAGAACGCCACCAGCACGACGGGAAGTCGCACGAAAGCCTGCACCGGTGACAGATTCCGGAGTCGGCGCCAGCGAACCGTGAAAGCGCCGGGGTACATGACCCACCACCCGCTCCGTGCGACTCGCTCGCGAATCAACACACGAAACCACTCGGGATCGCGCGCGTTGTTTTCTGCAAGAATTTGCCCGGCATCCTTTTCTCCGACATGCTCCAGCAAGTAATCGCGCAAGTAGGTATAAACCGCATGTCCGGCTTGTTGACGGCGCTGATTGCGAAAGACATCCTTCACCCGAGTATACGCTTCGAAAACATGCGTGGCATTCGGTGCACGAACCACTCGGCTGTTATCGCAGGGTTTTCGCATCATCTCGGTACACAACATCTGCTTGAGAAATCCGTCCTCCACCACGAGCCCCAAGGGCATAAACACGCGGCGCAACACCGACCCGCGTCCGCAGTACAATTGCCCAGTCAACTGCCCTGGTGCCGCTTGCGTCATGCCAGAGACGGCGAGCGAAATGCGGTCCGCTAAACTTTTTCGCCCCGCACCCGCAATATGCTTCTGGGGAAGATCCGTGGCCACGAACGCATGGGCATTCTGTTCCAAAGTGAGAACCATGTTTTTGAAGGTGTCGGGATGAGCCAGAAGAATGTCGGCATCCATCAGAAAAATATAGTCCGCCTGAGGGTGGCTGAACCGATGCACAAAGAGATTCCACGCATTAACCTTTCCGGGCTCTGCAACCGATTCGACGCGCCAGGAGAACACGCCGCTGGGGAGTTGACTTGCTCCCTGTTGCAGTGCCGTAGCCGCCTGCTGCGCCGTTGTGTCCGTACACCCGTTGGGCACCACGATCACTTCGACCTGCCGCTCGCCTGCCGATCCCAACTCCCGGATCAAGCTCTGCGCCAACAGCGAACGCACCGTGCCGCCGATGCAATCCTCCTCATTCCACGCCAGAATACCAATACTCATGATCATTCGATTCACGTCCTTCCCTAAAAACATCGTAGCCCCTATTCCTTTCATCGTCCGACCCATTGCAACCCATAATGAATGATGGCCAATTTTCTCTTATTGGAGATGGCGTGGTAAAACCAATGCCGCCCGAAAAGCGAAGACCACAACGAACGGCAACGAAAGAAGAATAACCGATTGAAGCGGGGATCAATTTTCGTTTCCATCCCGCGCGCACGCATAACCTTCGAAAGAGCCCGCTGGTCCCAATACGGTTCAGGGTCTTTCAGAGTCTCCGCAAAGCAATCCGCCACGGTCGGACCTGGAGCATAAATCAAAACGCCGCTGTTGATTTGGTCCGGGAGCTTGTCAGGCACGCAGCCGATCAGACCAGCGGGAATGACGGGTAAGGCGGGCGCATCGGCCGACACAAGAATATCGGCATCGAGGATACAAATCTGGTCATAGTCCTGCCACCACGGAAGCTCGGGAAGCAGAATCTTTTGCCAAGTCAGTTTTTTCCCCGGCTCTTCGCGGATCGCGGAAGTCAGAATCTTCAGATCGTACCCATGCCGAGCACAGTATCGCTCCAACCGCGAACGGCAGAATCGGTCAAACGCCGCCTGATAGTCTTTGCCGATCACGAGCGTCGTCACACAAGTTTTGACAGGCTTCATGCCCCGTGTTCCTTTCGGTTGAGTGGCTGAAATTGCATCCGGTTCATGATTAGAAAAAATCCCTCAAGTGTTTGTCCCCGAAAATATCAAATCCAAGAGCGGTCTTGAGGTAGTAGAGCAAGAGAAAGCCCCCAACTCCAGCGAGAACGAGAACCAGACTCCCGACAATACAAAGCCCCAAGCTCCCGGCAATCAGACTGACCGAGGAGGCCCACGAGGTGCGCACCCGATAGAGCCAGTATAACCCCGAATGAATCTGTCGGTCAATCTCTGTCGCCCGGTCGAGGAGCAAGTTCTGAACACGATCCATCTCAAACCGACGAACCGCGTCACGCACCGCACGGGTCAAAACATCCATCCCCACCGGTTCAATCAAGCAACGAAACAAGTGGTTCTCGTTGAATGCATCAATTAGAGGTTCGGAATCTGGGTCAGCGGCAACCAAAACAATCTTCACTTCGGGGTGGCGTTGATGCACCGTACGGCAAAACATCACGCCGTCCGCGATGCCGGTTCGTTCGCGAACCACGAGGGCCTGAATGACGTCACGTGCCAAGAATTCCTGCGCCTCCTCAACTGTTTCCACAAACAAGCAATCCAAAAAATCACCGAGGGCCTGCTGGGTCTCCGCACGCCTTTCCAAATCCGGCTCCCGCACAAGGACGGTGTCTTTCTCTTTCATAGGGTCTTTTGGGGTTTCCTTGAGTTTCTCTCTCTAATCCTAATCGTAATCGTAATCCTAATCCTAATCCTAATCCTAATCCTTGTTCTCGCTTAATCCTAATCGTAATCCTAATCCTAATCCTTGTTCTCGCTTAATCGTAATCCTAATCGTAATCCTAATCCTAATCCTTGTTCTCGCTTAATCGTAATCCTAATCCTAATCCTAATCCTTGTTATCGCTCGATCCTGCGGGGCGTGTTCCGTAATCGGCTGTGTGTTCATAGACACGATGCGAGGACGTGTGGCGGATAAGTCCTACGAGCATCGAGACAATTCGTGCAAGCATTTCCTTGCCGGAGTCGGCCTGCTCGACTTGCTTTTTTGCGATCAGCACGTCAAGACAGGCGGCGCATTCCAATGCAGATCCACGCGCAATATCGAAAAAACGACAGCGATCTGCATCCGTGTACTTTCCATTACCTTCTGCGATGTTAAGGGGGATTGATGTGGACGCCCTGTCGAGCTGATTCTGTACGGCAAGCGTCTTCGGAATTTCGCGGAGCAGTTCATCAACCCAGCAGATGAAACGGATGGACTCTTGATAAACATCCAACTTTTCATGATCTAACGCTGTTTTCATGAGTAAACGGTATCAGGAATGACACCAGATGGAAAATCGTGATTACGATTAGGATTACGATTACGATTAGGATTACGATTAGGATTAGGATTAGGATTAGGAAAGGATAAAGATTTTACACACAAAACCCTGAAACCCTCTCTTTCATAGGGTCTTTTCACTAGCCCGACATCCACATCAACAGCCGCCCGACGAGGACGCGGACAAGAATCCGAAGATCTTCGAGTGGACTTCGATAGCGCTCGTAATACAGAGCGTCTGCGGGTGTCGGTGTCCGGTCACCCCCCGCGATCGCGAGGGAGTGATAGCCGATGGCCGCCGGGTAATAACGACGTAACCGTTTCCGAAGATCGGCATCCCGTTCCGGATGCAGCAATGCATGACCACACAACCAAAGCTGTCCCAGCGCGGCAAGCGCAATCAGCGGAAATAAATCGAGGGACAGCCCGTGGAAGGCACGGTTCAACCGTGACAATTCATCCGTCGCGTACCAGAACGGCAACCGGCGTATTCGTGTGCGCGTCGCAAGCCTCGGACTCAACCGGAAACGACCGCCGCTCGCCGACAACAGGAGGTAGAAGAAGACAAAGGGAACCGCAGACACCACCGTCAGCACAACCGCGCCCATCCATCCGACAACCCCGCGGAGCAGGTCCCCGACACGGATCGGTGCTTCGAGCGTGGCCAGTAACCACGGATCCGCAAGGTCCATCACCGTTCCATCAGCCGGAGCAATCAGGCGCGCGCCGCTGACCACACGATCCTTGATTTCGAGGTTTCGACCCAGATAGGTGTCGTCCATGACAACAGAACCGGAAAGCTCCGTCTGGCGATCCACGATCACCCCATTACCAATCACCGTGTTGGGGCCAATCACCGCCATGGGGTGAATCCGACAATCGTTGCCGATGATCAGCGGTGGACGCAATTCAACCGAGGGAGGAATGATCACATTGCTCCCGATATAGGCCCCATCGTGGCCCCCGAACCCTGGCGGCACATAGCGGCTAATTTCACCACGAACCAGCCGCATATTCAATTCATAATATGCCTGCACGTCCGCGAGAGTCACCACATCAAGACCCAGATCCGCCCAGTCCCCAACTGTCGCGGTCTGCTTCCCCGTCATCAGAGCCCTGACGGCCGCCGCATCCCGACTCAGAAAACAGGCGGTTCCGCCCGCAGGACTGGGGAGCCTCCAGATGCCTTCTGAATCCGGAGCGGGTAAACGCGCTTTTCCCTCCAGACTCGGCTCCGCCAATCTGCGAGGAAAAATCGGTGCGGCAATATACAGCAGGCCCTCCTCCCAGGACCCTGGCAAACGCCTCAGATAGGCCTCGGGATCTGAGATTCTTTTGAAAAAACCGTAGGTGATTTGCAGCCCCCAACGACTCCCATCTCCACAATAGGCTTCGACTTCATCAGCACCATCGCCTAAAACCACGCGCACATCGCGAATACCCAGATCCGCCGACCATTCGAGCCAGTACTCGATCAGCGGCTTTCCGCCCACGGGGGCCAAACACCAAGGACGACCCCCAAGCGCTTCGCCCCAGATGGCTGTTACCCCGGTATGAAAGACGGCTTTCATGCTTCGGCTCCGAGTGCCTCCTCCACGGTATCGAAAATTTCGAAGATCTTAAACGCGCGCGTAATCTCGAACACCATGCGGGCCTTTTTACCCAGTCGAGCGATTCGGATATCCCCGCCGTGCTCGGTCGCGCGCTTGAGCAACGCGATAAGAACCCCCAGCCCCGCACTGTCAATGTAGTCCATCTCGCCCGCATCCAAGACAATCTGAGAAACCGATCCGTTCTCGGCCATCCATTTGTTCATCTGATCGCGGAATGAATCCACTCCGACCGCACTCAAGGGGCCACAAACGGTGACAATGCCCTTGCCGTCCCGTATCTCTGTACGCATGTTCATATTTTGCTCCTGATTAATAGGCGCCGCGGCCAAAGAGCACAGCCGGCACGGTTTTTAAAAGAATCACAATATCCTTCCAAAGACTCTGGCTCTGAATATACTGTAGGTCGAGCCGAACCTGTTCCTTGAAAGGAATTTCCGAACGCCCTTGAATCTGCCACAGACAGGTCAAGCCCGGCTTGGCGTGGAGACGCTTGCGTTCCTCAAGGGTATATTCTGCCACTTCGCGCGGAACCGGCGGACGTGGACCGACCAGTGCCAGATCCCCCAGCAGCACATTCAAAAACTGCGGCATCTCATCGATGCTGAACCGACGGATAAATCGACCCACCCGCGTGATGCGCGGATCGTGCTTCATTTTGAAGATCACGCCATCGCCCGATTCGTTCTGCTTAACCAGCGTCTCTTTCAGTTTCTCCGCGTTCCTGAGCATCGAACGGAATTTGTAGAACTTGAACTGCCTGCCGTACTGCCCCACACGCGTCTGCGCGAAAAAGACCGGCCAGCCATCCTCGATAACGATGGCGAGCGCCACCACGAGAAAGACCGGCGACAGCATAATCAAACCCGCCATCGCCCCAAGAATATCGAGACCCCGCTTAAACGCAAATAAACTGCGCAGGCCAATCTCCCACACGATTAACTTGCGCGCCTGCCGCCGCCGCAAGCGGCGAACGTCCGCTTGCGAAACCGGTAAGTCCAATGTTTTGAACAATTCCATGCGCGCTTGATAGATCGCTTCATTCATATATTAACCCCTTCCGGCCCGAGACAATCCGCCCGAAATGATCGGCTCACATAATAACAGGATGAATTCCACCCGTCAATCCGCGTGAGATCGTGATGACGCGAAATCGCTTGGATAATCCGCAGGCCGCGGCCGCGTTCCGAATCCATCGGTAGCCGCATCGTATGCGCAAGCCGCTCATCGAAATCCCACTCCCGGCCGGGATCGCGGAAGAGGAGTTGGGCACTCTGAGGCGATAGGCGAAGCCGAAACTCCATACGAGCCCCCGGCGCAAGCCGCCCGTAGTCCACCACGTTAGCACCATGCTCCATCGCCAACAATTGGGCGGCCGCCGCGCTTTCCTCCGGCCAACCTTCCGCGCGCAAGACGCGCTCGATCTCCCCAGCCAGCTCAGCCACAGACTCAAACGTGGGAGCAATGCGACGCTGAAGTCGCAAAGCCGCAGGGTCAAGTAAACGCACCAAAAGGAGCGTGCAGTCATCCTGAAACATATTGTATTGCGCTTCAACAAGACGTTCAAAAACAGCACTCGCCGGATCGAGAATATCATCGTGGCGTAACACATCCCCCAGAATCGCGGAAAGCGTCTCAACCCCGCATAACTCAGAATCCTCGTCTCGACGTGCCTCAATCAGCCCATCCGTGAAAACACCCATCACCGCACCCGGAGGCAAGGAGACATGGACTTCGTCCTGAGCCTCGTAAGCAGGCCCCGACTCCGTGTCCGGAAAACCAATGGGCATGCCCCCCCGATCTTCTAACTTCGGTAAAGCATTACCCTGCGCATCGAAGAGGATCGGCATCGGATGACCGCAATTGAACGAGGCACAGCGCCCCGTGTGATCAATAATCCCGAGAAACAGCGACGCATACGATTCGGGGTTTGTCACGTAGTGGCGATAGCGTCGATGAATATCGCTACACATCGCCGCCGGACCGCTGTCCGCATGTTCGCGCGCGACGTCTTCGACTAACGCCTTCAGTAATGTGGCGATCATGGCCGGCGCAACCCCATGACCTGCCACGTCCGCGACGTAAAAACACATGCGGTCACGCGTCAACGGAATGGCATTGAACACATCGCCACCCACGCTCATGCTGGCTTGGTGCGCCAAGCGGATTTCAACGGCATCTCCTAAAAAAGGCTCCCGCGAGAGCAACTTGTGCTGCAAAGCCCCCGCCGCATCCATTTCACGAATCATGCGCGCCTGCCACTGACGGAGTTCGTCGCGCTGGCGCTTCATTTCTAATGCGTTGCGCGCCCGAGCCAACAGTTCACGCGCGTGAAACGGTTTGCGAATGTAGTCGAAAGCCCCAAGGACAAAGGCGTGTTCAACATCTTCAGGCGTCGTGCGCGCGGTGACCATGATCACGGCGATATCCCGCGTCGCCGCATCCTCCTTCAATCGCTTGCAAACATCATATCCCGACATGCCTGGCATCATCACATCCACGAGCGCTAGCTCAGGCTTTCCCTGCTTCGCCAGCACCAAGGCCTGCTCTCCATTCTCGGCCTCAATCACCGTCGCGCCTTGCATCGTGAGAAGCCGACGAAGATACAACCGATTCGCGAACTCGTCGTCTACAATGAGTATGCAACCTGACACATGCGGCGCATCGACTAGGGGTTTCAGAGATATCCCGACACGCGCAGATACCGCTTGATGAGCAGACCAATCCGCAAGCCGCTTGACCAAGGCGACACAGCGGGCGAAGTCGTTTTCCCGTGCTGCTTGGCTCAATTCCTCGCCGACAACAGAAATTTCCGGTACGCCTGCTGCGCCACCCATGCCTTGGAGCGAATGCGCCTGTCGCCGAACACCCGCCTCATCGGTAGCGGCCGACGCAATCTGCAACTCGGCCAAGGTTAAGGCCATTTGCCGTTCGAATGCATCTCGCACCGCATCGTCAACGAACTCACTCGAAACACGAAAAGCCTCGGCACGCTCAACAATCTCCGGAATCAATTCCAAAAATACTGCGCTCGCGCTTTCCACCATGGGACTGTATACGTCGATGTTTTCATGCAAAGTTTTCATCATAATCCGCCCTCGTTTCCAGACCCACACGCCGATCGCAGATTCCAAATCGTTCGCGCATACTCTTCCACGGCACGGTCACTGGAGAACCACCCCATGCGCGCAGTACTCACGGCCGCCGCACGCATCCAAGGCACCGGCGTCCGATACAGGTCCGAAACCCGACGCTGCGCCTCGACATAAGAACGGAAGTCCGCCAGCAAGAAAAACGTGTCATGCTGAGTCAGCGCGTAATGCAAACCGTCGAACAATCCGGGCTGCCCGGGACAAAGCGTATCGCCTCGTAACAAATCCAGCACGGCGGCAAGTTCGGAATCGCCACGAATCCAGCCCGAAGGGTCATACGCGCCCCGTAACGCGTCAAGTGCCTCGACGCGATGACCAAACAGGAAAAAATTCTCGAGACCAATCGCTTCCGCGATCTCAATATTCGCCCCATCCCAGGTGCCAATCGTCAATGCACCATTCAGCGCCAGCTTCATATTGCCTGTGCCCGACGCCTCCATTCCCGCCGTAGAAATCTGCTCGGAAAGATCCGCCGCCGTGATGATGACTTCCGCCAACGACACATTGTAGTTTGGCATAAACACCACACGCAGCAAATCGCGCACACGAGGGTCTGCTTCCAGCATCCGCGCTACGTTGTTGATCAACTTGATAATGTGCTTGGCGGCTGAATACGAAGGCGCGGCTTTCGCCGCGAACACGAACGTACGAGGAACCGGATTCGAGTCCACTCCGTCGCGCAACCGTAAATACAAGGCGAGAATATGAAGGACATTGAGCAACTGCCGCTTATACTCATGGAGCCGTTTGATCTGAACATCAAACAGAGACTGTGGGTCAATGTGAACCCCCAAAACCTCCCGGACCTTGACCGCCAACCGCTCCTTATTTTCCTGCTTAACCACACGCAGCTCGTCGAGAAATGCAGGATCATCAACAAACGCCTCGAGCTGTTTCAACTCCGCAGCATCGCGAATCCAACCCTCGCCAATACGCGCGGAAATACACGCAGACAAGCCGGGATTGCACTGCCGTAGCCAGCGACGATGCGTCACCCCGTTCGTCACATTCCTAAATCGCTCCGGCCAGAGTTGCGCGAAATCGGAGAACAACCGGGTGCGCAGGAGATCCGAGTGCAATCGTGCGACGCCGTTTACGGCGTGGCTCCCCACCACGGCCAGATTCGCCATACGGACTTGCTTAACATCGCCTTCCCCAATCAGGGACAGGCGCCGAATACGCTCCGTGTCTCCAGGATAGAGTTCCACCACGTGCCGCAGAAAGCGTGCGTTGATCTCGTACACGATCTCCAAATGCCGAGGAAGCACACGCTCAAACAACGCAACAGGCCACTGTTCTAGGGCCTCGGGAAGCAACGTGTGGTTCGTGTAGGCAAGCGTCTGGGTCGTCACCTCCCACGCCGCTTCCCACGGAAGTTCCTCTTCGTCCACCAGCACGCGCATCAGCTCCGCAACGGCCAATGCAGGGTGCGTATCGTTCATCTGCACCGCGGCAGTCTCCGGCAAACGCCGCCAATCCCAGCCAAGCCGACGAAACGTGCGCGTCACATCTCGGATCGCGCAGGCCACCAGAAAATACTCCTGGAGCAGACGCAACTCTCGACCCGCGCCAGTGCCGTCAGAGGGATAAAGCACCTTGGTAATCGTCTCTGCCCAGTTTTTCTCCTCCACAGCGCGGACGTAATCGCCCTGATTAAAGACATCCAAGCGAAAACCCTGCGCCGCGCGGGAACTCCACAGGCGCAACGCATTGATTCGACCGCCGTCCCAACCGATCACGGGAACATCAAAGGGAATGCCTTCGATCATCTGCCAGTCCATCCAAACGGATTGCGCCCCGTTGTGCCTGCCCACAATCGGCAACGTACGTCCATACGCCAGCACACTCACCGTATCCTCCGGACGTACAATTTCCCACGGCGTTCCGAACTTCAGCCAATCGTCGGGTTGCTCAACCTGCCACCCATCATCGATTTCCTGCCGGAACATTCCGTGCTCATACCGTAGCCCGTGCCCTCGTGCCGCATAGCCCAACGCCGCGAGCGAATCGAGATAACAGGCCGCTAGCCGCCCTAAGCCGCCATTGCCAAGCCCCGCATCCGGTTCGACCTCCTCAAGACTTCGCAAATCTGGGCATGGCCACCCAGAGGATCGATCAAAATCCGCAGCCACCCCAAGTGCCAAAAGATTATTTTTCAGTAATCGCCCCATGAGGAATTCGAGCGAAAGATAGTGAACCTCCTTTTCGCCTTCCCGGGGAATCGACCACCCCCCATTTTTCTCAAGCGCCATCTCGCGCAGACACAAGCAGGCACAGACCCACTGATCGTATTGGGTGGCTTCACCCACTTTCTTTCCGCGCACAGACATCAAGAACCGCCGCATCCGATCGTCCAACGATTTCCCAGCCTTCGCCTCCATCAGGACAGCCTCCGATTGGGTCCGTCGGCTCATGGAGTCCCTTTCTGCGTCAGGCTTCCGCTCGGTAGCCACTTCGCCAACATATCCACCAAAACCTTAGGCGATATTGGCTTAGAGATGTAATCGTCCATGCCGGCTTCCAAACACTTCTCGCGATCCCCTTGCATGGCATGAGCCGTCATCGCAATGATCGGCAAATGCTTCGTGTTTTCTGTCGGCTGATCTCGGATCTTCTGGGTTGCCTCCAGCCCATCCATGACAGGCATCTGGACATCCATCAGAACCAAGTCGTAATGCTTGCGTTCCAGCGCAACGAGCGCCTCAGCACCGTTGCCAGCCGTATCGAAACGCATGCCCAGCTTCTTCAGCATCCCTTCAGCGACCATCCGGTTAACCTCGTTATCCTCCACAAGCAAAATACGCGATCCGTCGGAAGAATCCGGTGGGGGGATCTCGGGCGCAGACCTCGCGGCGGCGGGTTGAACCGACCGAACGACGAGAGCCTCATGCAACGCATTAAAGAGCGCGGAGGCGTGAACCGGCTTAGATAACCAGGCGGAAAAACCTGCCTGCTTGAACCGTTCTCCTCCCGTATGGCCCATCGAGGTCAGCAAGAGCATCCGCATGGCCGCATAGAGGGGTTCATTCCGGATCACCTGAGCCAGCGCCACGCCATCCATGCCCGGCATCTGCATATCCAGAATCGCCGCGCGGAAGAAGATTCCTTCCGCCCGCGCTTCGCGTAGGGTCGCCAGGGCCGACGGCCCATCCGCCGCCTCCTGCACACGGAAACCCCAAGCCCGGAGCTGTGTCATCAACACCTGCCGATTGGTCTCATTGTCATCCACCACCAAGATACGCGCGCCACGGATATCTGCCGGAGTCCCAACCGTGCCCCCTTCCGACTCGATCCCGTCCGAGTTCTCCTCCACTCCCCGCTCCAAAGTCAGGGTAAACCAGAAGGTCGTCCCCAAGCCCTCTTCTGATTCCAAGCCGATCCGCCCACCCATCAATTCCGTCAGTTGCCGCGCGATCGCCAGCCCCAGCCCGGTGCCACCGAAACGCCGCGTACTCGACGCGTCCACCTGACTGAACTTCTCGAACAAGAGCCCCTGCTTATCCGCCGAAATGCCAATACCGGTGTCTTTCACCGAGAACCGAAGCATCACAGCGCCCGTATCCGAGAGGGCTTCAGGCGAGGCACCTTCTCCCGACGCTACAACCCGCTCCACCCGCACTTCGATTTCCCCTCGATCCGTGAACTTCACCGCGTTGCCCGCGAGATTCAGCAGAATCTGACGCAACCGAATCGGATCACCTCGCAACCGGTCCGGCACGTCCGGTGCCGCCGCACAAATGAATTCGACCCCTTTCTCCTGGGTCCGTAACGCCAACGGAGACACCGCCTCGCCCAACAATTTGCGCAAACTGAAATCATTCTGGTCTAACTTCATCTTGCCCGCCTCCATCTTCGAGAAATCGAGGATGTCGTCCAATAAAGTCAACAAAGACTCTCCACTACTCATCACCGTTTCGGCGAACGACCGCTGCTCCTCACTCAACGCCGTATTGAGCAACAAGCCCGTCATACCAAGAACCCCGTTCATCGGCGTACGAATTTCGTGGCTCATATTGGCCAAAAACTCACTTTTCGCCCGGTTGGCCGCCTCGGCTTTCTCGCGGTGGAGACGCATGGCATCCTCGAGCTCGCGCCGAAGCCGAATACTCGCCATCATCTCCGCAAACATCGTCAACAATCGCCGCTCCGATTCTGTGCAGAGGTGAATTCCACGTACAAAATCGAATCCGACAAAGCCCAAGCACCGCCCAGCATCC
Organism: uncultured Lentisphaerales bacterium; assembly: GCA_964553035.1. Classification (GTDB taxonomy): domain Bacteria; phylum Verrucomicrobiota; class Kiritimatiellia; order RFP12; family UBA3636; genus JBBQIY01. The sequence goes on from CAZKJH010000010.1 coordinate 34,603, forward strand.
ATCATCGGCATGGCCAACAAACTGCGAATATTTTGGGGCTCGAGAACCTGGCGCACAGGATCGTGCAAGGACAACGCATGAACATCGGGGATGTTCATCGCATCCCCGCGCCGATGAACCGCAACCCATTGAGGAATGATGGAGATCGGCACCGCCTGCAAATCCTGAATTTGTGGCGTAATGCCTTCGCCACACCATTCATGGGTATTGCGACAATTCTCCCGTTCAAAATCATACTCGAAAATGTACACGCGGTCCGCACCGACAAAATGCCCCAGCTCGCCCAGCGAGTTTTGCACCGTCTCGTCCACATGATCCAGTGGCAAGTTGATGTACGTTGCCGCAATCTTCGTGAGCAGTTCCTGCATCTGCGCCTGTTTCCGCCGATCCTCTTCAACCGACATCGCAAATCCCGCCAGACGTAGGAAGTTCAGATGATCCTCAATCAGATGCACATCCTTTTGATAAACCACGCACAAGGAGCCGATCGCCTGCCCGCGACGCTTAACCGCCATCCCAACGTAAGTCTTTAACCCGTACGCCTTCACATTCGGGTCACTGACCGCATACGGCGAATTCTGGAGATCTCTCACCACGAGTGGCACATCACCCCCTTGCCGGATCACATCGTAACAGAGATGCCCGTTCGGTCGATCCTGGTCTGGGTAACCCGGCGGCGTCTGCCACCGACCAACCGAACAAAGCAACTCCTCGTCAAGCCGATTATACAGCGCACAACTCCCGCCGAGGAGACTGCCGCACACCGCCACCAATCGTTCGATATTCGTCTGCGTGTCCGCCGTGAATTCCAGCAGACATTGCGCGAAGGTGCGCAAACGCTCCTCCGAGGCCTTGCGCTCAGAAATATCCACAAAGCACTCGAGCAATTTGTCCCGCCCGCCCAACCGGACGCGTCTGACCGTCTTGAGAATTGACCGGCGACTGCCATCGGCGCAAAGCATGATACGCTCGGAATGAGCCACCGTCTGCCCCAAATCGCACACCGGACAGGCCCCTTCGGCAGCGGGGCACAACAAGGAATGGCACCGCTGTCCAAGGAGACGATCGATCGGCGCACCAAATAGCGACGCGGCGTGTTCATTCACACGTTCAATACAGCGCGTCTCCGGATCCACAATCACCACGCCGGCGGGCAAGTTGATCAGCAAGTCGCGCTGGAAGGCCTCAGATTCACGGATTTCCTCGCGCCGCCGATACTCCTCCGTCACGTCCCTGAAAACAAGGACTGCTCCCACCACAACCCCAGAAGCTTCCCGGATGGGCGCGCACGAGTCTGCAATCTGCAATTCCGTTCCGTCCTTAGCAATGAGCACGGTGTGGTTGGCCAAATCAACGTTCAGACCACTTTTCAGCACCCGCTTCACCGGGACCTCAACCGTGTCGCGAGTTTGGGCGTCGATAATGCGGAATATGGCTTCCAAAGGCTGCCCTACCGCCTCGGCATTCGCCCAACCCGTCAGCGCCTCCGCTGCACGATTGAGGCTCGCAACCCTTCCTTCATGGTCGCAGGCAATAACCCCGTCGCCGATCGAACGCAACGTCGCCGATAGATGCTCTTCACTCGCCACCACTTTCCGCCGCGATTGCGTCACCGCGTCAAGCAACCGGTTCACATCTCGCGCCAAACCAGTCAGTTCGTCATTCCCCTTACAGAAGATCGGCGTGGTAAAGTCCTCCGTGCTGGCAATTCTGTTGAGACTCCCGCTCAGGCGCTCCAGCTTTTCCAATATGAGCTTTCGGAGCAACACGAAAACGCTCAGGAGTACGAGAATGCCAGTCACGGCGAGCAAGACCGCCACGAGAACCGTAGTCTTGATGGCCTCCCGATGGATATCGCGAGGCATGCGGACTTTGACCAACAATGCGGGGCGGCCATCGAGACCAGAGAGAAGACCGTAGGCCTCTAGGGTCTGACTGTTGAGAATCCGTACGGCAGGCGCCGCACCGCCCGAAAGTTCCTTCACGACACCCGAAAGTTCTGAAGACTTGTCCAGCCGATCCGTGCGGAGCATCGCCTCGTTCAACTTCAGGGTGCCGGCGAATTGCTCAATCATCGCCTCGTCGAAAATCTGACCGATAACCAAGGTCCCCCTTGCCACCCCCTGCTGCTGACTGTCAAGGATAGGCGCGACTGCCACAAGCAGAGGAGAGTCCCCCTGCAACACAATTCCCGAGCGCACGCCTTTCTGACCCTGAGCAGACAGTAAGGTCGGTAGATTTGCGCACAGACGAGACACGTCGTTCGAAGGCAGAAATTTGCTTGGGTCCTGTGGATTCAACACCCCGCCCCACAGGAGATGTCCTTCCACGTCGATAACCGCCATCATCTGAATTCGAAGTGTCGCCATCGATTCCGGAGTGAGGTTCTCTTCAATGAATGCTTCATTACGATCCTGCGCAAAGTCATACATGGGGTCCCAATACGCCCAGTCCTGAACCGTCGCTTCCAAATTCGATCGGCGCTCCGTCAGAGCCAACAACACTCGCCCCACATCCTTCGAGGCGTCGCGATCCTCCAAATACGCAAACTCCTTTCCAATGATGGATCTCGAACCAAAATAGAGAACCGCCATGAGAGCCACCAACACACTGCCAAGCGCAAGCGTTGTCTTCTCCTGCAATCCCAAAAACTGTCCAATCCGTGAATTCCGCAACCCAAGGTCTGGCCGCTTGGCGCCCGATCGCGACATCAAGAGCACGATCAAGAGCATCAGCATAAACCCAGCCGGCAAGGCAACCTGCGCAGCCACCTCCTTTTTCCAGGTGTGCGCATCAATGTCCAAACCGAGAACGGCAACTCCCTCGCCTGTTGTCGGGTCAATCAGTGGAACCAAGCCCGTCACCCAAGTGCCCCAACGGTCTTTTTTCGGACCCACCACCAAGCTGGTTTCTGTCTCGAAAACGCGCAGATAAGTGTCGGGGATGTCCCCGTAAACTTGACCCGCCGGCGATTCGTCCTTCGAGCCGACGGGTTCGCTGTCCGCATGAAAGAAAACCGTGCCATCGGTCCGACGAGCCATCAGGTAGACAAAACGACACTTGGGGTTCACGGCGCGGATCCCCGCAAGTTGCTCCTTGATGCGCAGATACGCGGGTGTGCCGAGATCAGCTTCCGTGCCGGACAACGCCTTGACACGGTCGAAATTCACAGTCCTAGCCGCCAGTCGCGTCTGAACGAGCAAGTCGTTTCGCATCTCGCGATCAACCCGAATAACCAACAACCAGATGGCGAGTCCGCCCACAACAGAAAAAGCAATCAACAGCCGTGTACTACTGACAACCGATCCAACCATTCGTTTCCTCATAACGCCCTTCCGTTGAAACATGCCCAAGCTTTCTGCGTTTCACGCAACCGTTCAAACGGCTACGTTACCTTTCGCTAGGGATAATACGTCCTTTCAACTCGATTTGTCAATCCACAATCGCCCCTCCGCAGCGTAACGTGTGCGTGTCAGAATCGATGCCGGGCAAAGCACGGCGCGATTATCACACGGTGTTTCGAGCGACCGATGGGTACGCACATTGGCGGCTATCGCCGCCTTCGTCAACGCCCCGTGGCTGTCGTGTGTGGTACACCCATCACCCGCCGCCGCCATGAACCTGCCACACCCCTGTGTAACCGATTACGACTAAAACATGGTGCTTCTGGGTTTTGCGTGTGATTTCTTCTTTGTCGTGAGCTTTGTCGCGAGCTTTGTCGATTCATTTCCTGGCCTTGAATCCGCAATTTTCGAAAGTTTTTCGGCCTCAAGGTCGCAGCCTGAATCAGGACAATGGGAAAAGGCACCGTCAATCCCGATGGCGATATCAAGAACATCTTGGCAGAACAGCACGCGAAAAGCTCTCATGTCTCTGCAACCCTTGGGTTTCTCTGGGTTGAACGCCAAAGCCCATCTCTTCTCCAGCACGACAAAGCTCACGACAAAGTTTGAAGGCAAATTCCATCTCGAAAAAATTCCACACACTTCCCGGAAGGGCCTAAAACATATACCTGTTGATCACGTCATGCCCCGGCCGCAGCGTCCCGTCCGCTTCAATGAACGCGAGGTTTCCGGGATTGCTAACCGGCCCGTACTCCGGTCGGTGACAGTCAATGACCAGACTGTGGTGCAAGAGATAGGCCAGCCACCCGAGTCCCCGCTTGCTGATCTGCGCCATGGAATAAGTGATGATCTCGACTCGCTTGGCATCATCAAGTGATCCCCAGCATGTTTCCGTGATGAAGATGGGCTTGCCGACGTCTCGGGCAAAAGCAACGTGCTCGTCAAGCAACCGCTCGAAATCGGCAGCCTCAGTCTTCGCGTCGCCATTCCCAGTCCAATAAGGATGAAAGGTAAAAATATCGCACAGAGGCTCCATGTCGCGCAAGGGGGTAGCCGTAGTCAGGCCTATCGTTATCGGCGCACGTACGCCCAATTTTTTGGCCAACGTGTAATGTTCCTTCAACCACGCGCACTCAGCCCGGTAGAGCGCATCCTGCGCGTTCTGACAGGGGTTTCCCCAGAACGGCTCGTTGCAAAGGTCCCACGCCAGCACACGCGGATCGTTAATATGCGGCCCCATGATCGCTTCCGTGAATGCGGCCAGTTTTCCGGTGCTTTGCAGCCACTGGCCGTATTCGGGCAGAAAGTGGTCGATGTACACTCCGCCGTAATCCTGAATTCCATCGTGCCATCGGTTGAACAGAACGGGAATGGCAACTAAGCCGTGACGAGCCAAGGCCGCCAGAGCCGCTTCGAAGTGCGCTTCAAACCGATTGCCATCCCTGAGCCAGGCATCATGCGACAGCCAGATACGAAGGGTGTTCATCTTCGGGAAATACAGCTTTCCAAGAGCCACTTCATGACTGAAGCGATCGGCGTCGAACTGACGCCATATTTCGAGGCCACAGGTGCCCCAACTCGGTTGATAGTTGAAACCCCGCACAGTTGAATAGTCCATCATTAACTTCTCCTGAAACCCTGGTCTATTCCACGACTCCCTGTTTGACAAGAATGATCCGGTCTACCAGAACTTGATCCGTTTCGGCTGTTCCGCTATAGGACGGACCGTCAAATTTCATCGATACGTAAGCCATCCACTTGTTATCTTCTCCGGGCTCGTAGAGCCGCGTTCCAACCTCAAGGTGAGTACCCCAGCTCTTGGCTGAAAACCAGATCCACGAATCGGGAGTAATGACGACGTTCCCAAGCTCATACAGTTTGTAGACACCCGGCGTGATCTGCTCATTCTCAATCCGCACTCTGGCACCGTGGGTACCCTTACCCGGATCCCGGCTTATCCACTGATAGAACCCAACCTGGAAAGGTAAATCCGGCTTGTCTACTGTTGCGGCATATCCAGATGCAGCATCCGGATCCAGGACAGTCTTTGGCTCGCTTCGAGCATAGTTGCGAGGTATGAATTGTTTAACGAGGTTTGGATCAATTTCCGCAAACTGTTCCGGCAATGCTTTTGTCTTGCCGCCGCCTTGAATAACGGCAAGGAAATCGCTCATCGCGCTGATGCCCAATGCTTTCGCCTTCATTCCCGCCGGTGCCGTTGCGCCGTTTGCTGCGGTGATCCGCGCTGAGTAGGTTTCATGATCCGTGAAGGTTTCCGGGTAGGCCTTCTTCAGCTCAAACCACATCCACAGCGTAGCGAAGTCCAGTTCCCGCCGCAGCACCTGAACATTGACAAGCCGATCCGCTTGGTCGGCAACCTGTGCCTCCATCTGATCAAACCACGTCTGCCACCGGTGAATGTTTTCCACAGTCAGATACGGGAATGTGTGTGTGTCAAAGTTGTTGGATCGATAGCTGACCCCTTGCGGTAAAGCGATCATCCCTTGACGCCCCTTTTCCAGTGCAGCAAGGTACTGTCGAGCCAACGGTGCAGCCGCACCATATTGGTGATCGGTAAATTCTTTGATGATCGCATCCGTGTCGCAGTCAATATCCCGCATGAGTTTGTATAAGAGATAGCTTTGGATCTCACTGAGCCCGGCTCGCTGAAGAAACCCGCAATGATCGGTAAAAATCCCCGTCACTCCCGCCTTGTGCATCAAGCGCATGTTGTTGATATTACGTTGCAGGTTCCCCACCGGCATAACCTCGCCTGTGCCCCATGGATTGGGGTAGAGCCAAGCCCACAGATGGGTCGTGATCTTGCCCCAGCCCGTAAGATCGCGGTAGGTCTCCTGTATCTGGGGGTCGGGATGAGTCCAGTCGGCGAAATAGTTGTCCTCAATCGGCGCAAACGAAATGATCAGGTTGTCAGGAAGCTTCTCTCCTTCTGACAGCACCGGTGGCTTCTGGGTTTGACTGCGACGATAGGCTAGCGTTTTAACGAAAACCCTTGGATGCTCTTTCTTCAGAACAGCGCATAGCTCAATAAGATAATCTATAATCGGCCCACTGTTCCCCTGGTACTTCTCCTCCAACGCCTTGCAGACGGGGCAGTAACAAAAGATGCCAGGCGAATCGGCTGCATCGATGGTGATAATCTGGTTGTCGGGTGCCAAGGCAAGATGCTTCAGAACGTTTGCCGTAAGCTCCTTGCGAAGCGCGGGGTTCCCGAAGCAGAGTTGAAGGTTGACGCGTTTCCCTCTGATATCCATGGAAAAAAAGTCAGGATGAGCCTCGAAATAGTTCGTACACGTTAGTCCCTCAAGCATTTCGGATTGACTGGAAGCAGGAACTGGCGGAATGTAATAAAAAGAACCGTGGACAAACTTGTCATTTCGCAGATACGGAACAAAGCCAGAACCGTTTTCCTTCTTCCACTTCTCAGAGCCCATGTTCATGCCGTTCAGATAGTAGAAATCGTAGTTCCAGCGCAGGCCTACCTCGCGGGAGGAGAACGAGAAACCGCCCTTCCTGTTAAACGGCTCCAGTGCTAAGGTGGAACTTAAGGAAACAACTGGTTTTTCGAATACAGAATACCAGCGCCAGCCCAGCGTGTTTTCCATGAAGTCGACAACGGCATACAGGTTCCCATGCACCCCCTTTCCGTACAGGAAGATGTTCTCGTCAACGCTTCGCACCACATACTCCTGATCTTGAAGTTCAGCAAGTGGATTTGCACCGATGGCCTTCAGAACCGGAGCACTCAATCCGACAAAAATGTGCCCGTCGGATGCTGTAACCTTGTCGGGCGGCATGACAGCGAAGGACGCACCGGTCTTCTGAAACAGGAAGTTGGTGAGCACATTAACTGCATACTCATCCACCGTGTTCGGTACTGCGGGCGGCACGACCACATAATCGGTCGTGCCGTCGCGAGCCAGCATGAGTGGTTCGGCGACGACGCTGGAGACAAGCAGAACGAGGGCTGAAATAGGGTATAAGCGTTGATTCATAATTGAGTCTCCTCTTCGATCAAGTAACCGTTCACGACGTATAGTAACTAATTCAAGAATCCACTCGGGGATCTCTGAAAAGACCGAGACAGGATTGTCTCGGCTACCTTCCTACCTTGTGTGAATTCTTGAATGGGCTTAGCTAACCCAATCCCACATAAACATTAGCCTAGTCCCTTCTTTTTAAAAACGCAAGACTAAAACAAGGGGCAATTACGAATTGGGAACAAGGATTGCGAAGGGAAGGACGAGGACGAAGTGCGGCGAGAACGCCGCATCTACTCCCTCTTTCAAACGGGGTCTGGGGTGTCCCCAGCGGAAACTACGCCCTACTCCCTTCGCCCTACTCCCTCTTTCAAACGGGGCCTGGGGTGTCCCCAGCGGAAACTACGCCCTACTCCCTTCGCCCTACTCCCTCTTTCAAACGGGGTCTGGGGTGTCCCCAGCGGAAACTACGCACTACGCACTACTCCCTTCGCCCTACTCCCTCTTTCAGTCGACTGGAACCAAGATCACCTGATCGCACCAGACGCTATCCTCAGCGGCAGAACCATCGTAAGTGGGCCCGTCAAATTTCAAAGAGACGTAGATGTCCCACAGGTTATCCACGCCCGGCTCATAAAGGCGCTTGCCGAGTTCCAACTGGGTCGAACAAGTCCATTCCGGCATCCAGAGTTCGGAGGTGGGCGTGAGGGTCACAGTCCCCAGCTTGTACAGGCGATAGACACGAGGGGTGATCTCCTCCTTTTTCACAGAGCGGGTGACGGACGGTTCCGTTCGCGCCGGTCGCACGCCGAAGGTGAAAGGCAGTTTCTGGCGCGGCTGCTGCGGTGGCAGGTAGGTGGTAGCGGCGTAGCCAAAGGCAGCGTCTGGATCCGGCGCGATCCGGTCGCCTACGGGTGGGTAGCCCACGCCGCCTGGGGCAGACCGATTGGCCGGAACGAAGCGCTTAACCCTCCGCGCGTCGAGTTCCGCCAGTTCAGGCGGCAGCGGCTTGGCCTGGCCACCACCTAGGATGACGGTTGCCAGGTCGTTCGCGACGGTGTCACCCAACGGGCTCCACTTACGGGCGATTGCGGAAAATCCGTCTGGCCGCGTCTTGCGCGCCTGCTCCCACGCTGGCGGCGCGGGCGGTTCAGCTTTGTTGGCAGCCGCGATCCGTGCAACGATCGGAAGGTGATCGCGGTACTGTTCCGGATAGGCTGTCTGCAGGTCGAACCACTTCCACAATGTAGCCAGATCGAGTGAGCGTCGAGCCAATTGCACGTTGAGTCGGCAACGCGGTAAACCGTCTGCAGTCAGATCTATCATGCGGTCGAACGTGTTCTGCCAGCGGTGGAGGTTGGTCGGCGTGAGGTAAGGGAAGTTGGCCGCCTCTAGGGCTGCGCTGTAGGTCACGCCGCGTGGCAGACCCTCGCGGGTCATGGCCTTACGCTCAGCCTCGAGTTCCGCCAGATAATCGCGCAATAGAGGTGCCGCAGGGCCATACATAAAATCGGTAAACTCGCGGATGATGAGCTCGGGATCGGCCTGGATATCCTGACGTAGCTTGAAGATCAGATAGCGGCGCAACTCGTAGAACAAGCCGCGGTCATGCGTCATGGCACTGTCTAAATGCACACCGCGGACGCCAGCCGCATACATCAGGCGCATGGCGTTGACGAGCCGATCGACATCGCCGAACGGCAAATAGGCGGCGGCACCCCACGGCCCGTAGAAGATGCCGAGCAGGTTGCCCGGGCGGGTGAGGGTGCCCCACTGCTTCAGGTCTCGATAGGTCGCCTGCATGTCGGGATCGGGATGCGTCCAATCCGCAAACACGCAGTCCTCGATCGGCGCAAAATTGATCATCAGGTTAGAGGGGAACGCTTGGCCTTCGAGGAGGGTGGGCGGAATCTGGGTCTGATCGCGCCGGTAAGCGATGGTATAGACGCGGACCCCTGTGTGCCGATCCTGTAGCAGCGCGCACAACTCAAAGAGATAGTCATACAGCGGCCCACCCGGACTTTGATACTTAGCTTCAAGGGCCCGGCAGCCCGGGCAGTAGCAGAAGGTGCCTGGGGTATCCATGGCGGAGATTGAGACCACGTCGATTCCCTCGCGCACCTGTTCGACCTCGATGAAGCGCAGGACTTGTCGGGTCAGTTCCGCCCGCAGATTGGGGTTCGCGAAGCAGAGCTGCCGATTTGACACGTGCTGGCCTTTAGGATCCTGCGAAAAGTACTCCGGATTCGTGACGAAGTAATCCTTCTTTTCCTGCCAGTCAAACGTAGCGGCATGGCGGGTGTCCGGATACGTTGGGATGAAACTAAAAAGCGTATGATGGTTTCCGCCGCACTGATCCACCTCGTGGAGGGCAGACACGAAAGCACGCTCCGGGCGCACTGGGTAGGCTGGGTCCTCCCGGGCGACGCGACGAACTGTCTGGTCGACGTAGAGATTGGCGCCCAGTTGATAGAGGAAATCCATGCCTCGCTGCAACTCGAGCGTGCAGAACGAAAACGAGACCTCGCGTCGACGATCAAACGGCGGCAGGCGAACAGTCGGCTGCTGCGGCAGCAGAGGCTCCTCGAACAGCGAAAACCATCGCCAGCCGAGCTGGTCTTCGAGGAAGGCGATCACGGCGTACAGTGTGCCGTGTACGCCGGTGCCGTAGAGCAAGATGTCCCGATCACGAGTTTTCCAGATGTGCGTCTGGTCGCGCAGCCCAGCCAGCGGATCGGCTAGATGCAGGCGTGCGGCGGCGACGCCCGGGCCAACGCATAGAGTCGGCGCATCCGTCGTCAGGCGAGCAGTGGACACGATGGGGAAATCAGCACCGGTTATCTGTTTCAAGTACAGCGCCAGTTCGGCAGCGGCATAACGCTCAACACCTGACGCATTAGTAGTGACGACGATCTGGTAGTCTGTGATTCCATCGTGCGCAAGGACGAGATCCAAGGGTGTCTCAGCCGTAGCAAACAAAGCGCAGAACACAACGAAAGTTGCACTAATCAAACGCAAAGAAGAATTCATGTGGGATCCTCTTGAAAATCGTAGCGGTTCACGGCGATATTTTAGTCGTCACTAGCATCCCATAGGCTAACCCAGAAACTTTCTGATGCCCTTGGAATGACATTCATTATACAGGGGAGAAGCGGGAGAAGTCAAACCTCGATTCCCTGCGATTTCGTCAGTTCGAAAACGCTGGCCTCGGGGCCGTTCCGCCTGTAACCTACACGTTTTCAGACGCCTGTCCCCTGATTTCCTTCAAACTTTGTCGCGAGCTTTGTCGCGAGCTTTGTCGTGCAGGAGATGGGCTTTGGAGTTCAACCCAGAGAAACCCAAGGTTTGCAGAGACATGAGAGCTTTTCGCATGCTGTTCTGCCAAGATGTTTTTGATATCGCCATCGGGATTGACGGCGCCTTTTCCCATTGTCCTGATTCAGGCTGCGACCTTGAGGCCGAATAACTTTCGAAAATTGCGGATTCAAGGCCAGGAAAGGAGTCGACAAAGCTCGCGACAAAGAAGAAATCACACGCAACAGGTTTCAGACGCCTGTCCCCTGATTTTCCAAGGCCAGGAAAGGAGTCGACAAAGCTCGCGACAAAGCTCGCGACAAAGAAGAAATCACACGCAACAGGTTTCAGAGGCCTGTCCCCTGATTTCCTTCAAACTTTGTCGCAAACTTTGTCGCGAGCTTTGTCGTGCAGGAGATGGGCTTTGGCGTTCAACCCAGAGAAACCCAAGGTTTGCAGAGACATGAGAGCTTTTCGCATGCTG
>CAZKJH010000011.1:0-45320 GCA_964553035.1 uncultured Lentisphaerales bacterium
TAATTCATAATTCGTAATTCATAATTCGTAATTCGTAATTCATAATTCGTAATTCATAATTCGTAATTCATAATTCGTAATTCGTAATTCATAATTCGTAATTCATAATTTTATCGCCCCTCCCCTCTTTCCTTTTACGTCGCTTTACTTAAATAGATTTTACTTTACTTCCGGCTCTGTCGTCTGATATACATAAGTCACTCGGCAATGTAGCCAGCAAGGGTACACACATGAGCTTGCCGAGAGGAGAATACAATGCGCGTTTCAATTCTGTTCGACACCGAAGACTACATTACACCCCCAGAAGTCGGGCTGGACGACTTGGTGAAGATGCTCGCAGACGAAGTGGGCGGTATTCTCGAAATGGGCGAAATCCTCGGAGCACCGGTAAGTTCATTCGCCCGGCATGGCGGCTCTTATAGTCCCCAACTCGTGACCGCTCTTGGGCGCCTGTCACGACCCTACTGCCACTCGCCGGTTCGGTTACCGAACCACAACATTAAAGTGAGCCTCCTCCTCTTTCGTAGGTCACACAAAAAAGTCTATTTTTAATTAAACCCATGTAAGAGAATATTTCTCTCTTCAACTCAGAAACAAAAAGGATTCATCATTATGAAGATTGCACTACTCGGCGCAGGCAGCTTATTTTTCGAAGGAGTCATTATTGAAATCGCACGTACGCCAGAACTTCACGGCGCAGAGATCGTGCTTTACGATATTGACAAAACGCGCATGGACTTGATCGAACAAGTTGGGCAGCGAATCAACGCTCACTTCAAGGCTGATTTCAAGATTCACTCCACGCTCGACCGCGCAAAGGCACTCGATGGTGCCGATGCAGCCATCGCCTCCATCGGCGTTCACGGTCCCGCGCAACAATGGCACCGGAAGGACGTTGAGGCCGTTGCCAAGTTCGGCATCATGCAAACCACGGGCGACACCGTCGGCCCCTCTGGCCTCTCTCAAGGCTTGCGCATCATCCCGATTTTTGTCGATCTTGCTCGCGATATGGAGCGCTACTGCCCACACGCCCATTTACTCAACCACTCCAATCCGATGGGTGCGATTTGTCGCGCTGTGACAAAGGCAACCTCCATTTCGACAATCGGCTATTGCCACAACGTGGCGGGTGGCATGGCTACCTTTGCCAAGGTTCTTGGCGTAGATAAATCCGAACTGGATGTGGTTGTCGCCGGCGTCAACCACATGATCTGGCTGCTGGAGATGCGCCACAAAGGCAAGGACGTCTATCCCGAATTTAAAAAGCGTTTTTTAGCTCAAGAGCCAGTCCCAACACGCTTCTTTACACGTGAGCTGCTTGACATAACCGGTCTGTACATGGTTGGCGGAGACCGCCATATTGTCGAGTTCTTCCCCCATGCCCGTCGCCCAACGATTCCGGCTGAAATTCCTTACCAGATGGACTGGCGCGCAGACATGATCAAGAAAAACCTGCTCAGTGACGAACTCACAAAGGGTTCTGCGGAGCTCGCCCAACGAGCCTCTGGCAAAATCCCGCTGAGCATCCACGAAGAGATCAGCCCCGAGGCTATGGGTCTGCAGATCAAAGCCCTGCTACGCGGTCCTGACAAGATTCACATTCTCAACGTACCCAACAATGGAGCGGTCACCAACCTTCCGCCTTGGGCCGTCATCGAAATGAAATCCGTCATCGGGATGCAAGGTGCCAAGCCTGTTGTTGTCGGCGAACTGCCGGCCGTAGCGGCGCGTTGGACACTGGCGCAAATCTATGCGCATGAATTGCTCGTCGACGCCGCCATCGAAGGTAGCCGGGAGAAGGCAATCCAAGCCGTCGCCTCTGATCCCATGATCCGCGACTTCCAAGAAGCACGTGCTGTACTCGATGCCATGATCGTGGCGCAAGAAGGCCGCCTCGATCGCTTCAAGGCTAGCACAGCCCGCTGAGCTGGCGGGTGCCGGCAAAATCGAGCGCTTCGGGTTCATTACCACAGCCACCGGCGGCGAATGCCTCGGTTTATTGCAACGCGTTATTTCAGAAAAGTAAGGCGACAGCGATGGCTACGAAGTGGAACTTGATTTGAACACGGGTAAAATTGGGAGTGACCTGACCGTCGGTGCAAAGCTTGAACAAGGTGAACTCGCGGTCACAGGAGATTCCGAACCCGATGAGACCATGGTGAACGGGTTTTCCAACCCGTCTCGCCACGGACAGGAAAGTCTGTGCTCCGGTTAGGCTCATGCTTGTCCTAAGGCAGAGCGCCAGTTCCTTGCGAATTGCCTTGTATCGCGTCGTTTATCATCCCAGCTTTTCATGATGCTATATCTTTGACGACTTTACTCTTGCAGATAACTGTCATTTTATGACACTATATCGCAAATGCAAACAATTACGGAAATGGCACTGGAGAAAGCAGATCGAGGCATCTTCACGAGAGATCAGGCAGCTTTGTGGGCCGGGAATAGAGGGATGCGTCTGGATGCACTTCTTAAAAGAGCGGTAGCCAGTAAAGAAATCTGGCGAATTCGCCGTGGCCTTTATTGCCTGTCTAATCGCTATACACGAAGGACAATCAATCCGCTGGAACTTGCTCAACTCGTGCATGGGCCAAGCTATATCAGCATGGAAACTGCTCTGTCACGCCACGGATGGATTCCAGAGGGAGTTCAAGCGATTACCAGTGTGTCCCTGAACCGGTCGCGCATTCTCGAATCTCCCATCGGGCTTTTCACGTTCACACGAGTTCCTCAATTCAGGTTTCTTTCTGGAGTTCGGCGGGTAGCGGCAGATGATCAAGGCTCTTTTTTTATGGCAACCCCACTCAAAGCCTTGGCCGACCTCGTCTACGCACAACGTCATAAATGGACATCTCTTCTCCCCATCACAGAAAGCCTTCGTATTGAGGAAGAATCTCTGGCCACTCTGACTACAGATTTATTTAATGAAGTCTTATCCGCTTACGGATCTGGACATGTGAGAAGCTTTCTTAACGCTATCAGAAAGGATCTAAAACTATGAGCGTGGAGATCATTCAAGAACGACTTAATACTTACGCATGCAAATCTTTGATTGAAGAAGAGCAAGCGCTACGGGAAATTACTCAAGAAATTATTCTTGCTGGGCTAAGCCGAGCAGACTTCTTCAGTAAAGCTGGCTTCCATGGCGGTTCGTGCCTACGCATCTTTCACCGTCTGAACCGTTTCTCAGAGGATATGGATTTCGCACTCGCCATCCCGGATTCTGATTTTCAACTTTCGCCTTATCTTGAACAAATCTGTGAAGAACTGACAGTCTACGGTTACAAATTTGAAATCTCTGACCGCTTGAAAGCTGACACTACCGTGCGCAAGGCGTTCGTTAAAGATGACTCCTTGGGTAAGTTGATCGCGCTAGCTTATCGGCCTCGTACGGGTCCGATGCAGAAATTACGAATCAAGCTAGAAGTTGACACGAATCCGCCATCAGGTGCAACCTACAACATGCCGTTTCTGGACTACCCTTTCCCTGCCGCAGTACGAGTTTTTGATCTCCCCAGTCTTTTTGCAGGAAAACTTCATGCCCTTCTGTGTCGAAGCTATCTTAAGGGGCGAGATTGGTACGATTTCATCTGGTACACAGCACGCCAAACCTCCATCAACCACGAACTTTTGTCATGCGCATTACGGCAGCAAGGTCCATGGAAAGGACAGTCTCTGCACACCGATAATGCCTGGTGTACTGCGCAACTGAGCGCAATGATTACTAAAATTGACTGGCTACAGGCCCAACAGGATGTTCAACGCTTTGTAAAAACACATGAACTTCCGTCTCTCAAATTCTGGTCTCGCGAATACTTCTTGCAGCAATGCAGCAAACTCAACGAATCTCAAAACTGAACTTATTTAATTTTGCACCCTACTTTTCCGGGCTGTTTTTTCCCGGCTTGCGAAATTCTATTTTCTCTGATAAACTTAGGACAAACAGTGACAATTCGAGGCAACATTCAACTCAAAATTATCAAGTTAAGGAGCCACTATTATGAACTACACCGAAGCCGTCAAAATCCTTTCTGACAACCACCAGGGATTAATCCTAAAGTTCTGGAATGACCTCTCAGAGGAGCAAAAGACCTTACTCCTCTCTCAGGTCGCCGACTTAGATTTCAACGCGATCGGCAAGATGCGCGACCTGCTTGCTAAAAAAAACGATCCGGTAGAAAAGAAGTCCAATGCCGACATGTCCCCAGCACACGTATCCGAGCTCCTCGGCGAAGCACGTGATGCCGCTGCCCGAGTCGGCACCTTCGAGATTCTAAACGGCCACGTTGCCGCCCTTATTGTTGCCGGCGGTCAAGGCTCTCGCTTGGGCTACAAAGGCCCGAAGGGATGCCTACCCATTGGTCCTATTTCAAACGAATCTATTTTCTTCTTCCATGCCCGCGAAATCCTTGCTCTCGGCAAGACCTGGGAAAGTGCCATCCCTTTTTACATCATGACCAGCCAGGACAACGATGCACAAACCCGAGCGTTCTTCGAAGAGAATAATTACTTTGGGCTCAAGAAGAAGGATGTCTTCTTTTTCACACAGGCCATGTGGCCAGCCCTCGATGCCGACGGCAAAATTATCCTAGACGAACCGGGCAACATCTTCATGAGCCCCGACGGACACGGCGGAGCGCTCACCGCTCTGAAAAGTAGCGGAGGCTTAGCAGACATGGTCAAGCGAGGAATCACATCGGTCTTCTATTTCCAGGTCGACAATCCCCTTGTTACTATTGCCGATCCTGTATTCATCGGTTTCCATAAGTTGAATCAAGCCGATATCTCAATCAAAGTCTGCGCGAAGCGCGATGCAAACGAGGGTCTCGGCATTGCTGTCGAGCGCAACGGCAAGACGGAAATCGTCGAATACACCGAATTCACGCCCGAGCAGAAAAACGAACGGCTCCCGAATGGCGACCTCAAGTATAAGTACGGCAGCGTCGCCATCCACATCTTCTCGACCGACTTCCTTACACGCGAACCGACTGTGGGACTTCCGTTACACATCGCCCACAAAAAAGTCCCCTACTGCGATGATTTGGGCAAGACTGTTAAACCGACCAAACCCAATGCGTTCAAGTTCGAAAAGTTCATCTTCGATGCGCTCGCCAATGCCAAAATCTCTGCTTGCCTCGCGTTCGAACGCGACGAAGAATTCGCACCCGTTAAGAATGGCGAGGGAGACGACTCCCCTGTAACCTGCAAGGCCGCGCTCACCGCGAAGTGGGCCAAATGGCTCAAGCAATGCGGAATCAAGGTGCCTTGTGATGCTAAAGGCGTACCGAGGATCAAGATCGAAATCGACCCCTTCTTCGCACACTCTGCTGATACGCTCTACAAGAGAATCACCGAGAATAAATTGAAGATTGATACGTCCAAAGACATTCATCTCAAGTAAAGGGGCATTGACAACTGCCCCTTTCGATACTTGCGACCCTATCGACAATATCGCTTGGAAGGCAGATCTGTGGTGAACACCTGTAGCTGGCTTCGCTGAATCCGGCTCCCTCCGAGAGCACCGATCAGAGCACCGATCACAGCTACAGGAATCCACACTCAATATGAAAAAATTGCATCTCGTTGGAATCGGCGGTGTCGGCATGTCTGCACTGGCCGAGGCACTGATGGACAACGGGGCAGAAGTCTCAGGCTCTGAACGTTTCATGGATCAAGGCCGTCCCTTGCCCGTCCTCGATGTCTTACGTCGTCAAGGCACAAGAATTTACCCCCAAGACGGGTCGGGTATCACTGCTGATCTCAATGCCGTTGTTATCAGTACAGCCATCGAACCGGATAATCCGGACGTTATCGCTGCAACCTGCCTCGGCATTCCGATTGAACATCGAGCCCACGCCCTTGCCACAGCGCTTGCAGGCAAACGCCTGATCGCTATAGCTGGGACGTGCGGAAAATCAACCATCACCGGTATGGTCGGTCACATTCTCGAGGTCGCTGGCTTCTCCCCATCTGTCGTCAACGGCGCCCCCTGCGTCAACTGGCATTCAACCGTACGCACCGGTGCCGTCCTTCGCGGAACAGGCAACTTCTGCGTTGTGGAAGTCGACGAAAGCGACAAGTCCTTGCTGACCTTTCAACCAGAATACGCGCTGATCTCAAACTGCTCAGCCGACCATTTTTGCTTGGAGGAGTCGGAGGCCCTTTTCGACACATTCCTCACGCAAGTCTCGGGCTCCTATATTGATGGGCGACACGACACGGAATCCATTCCCGAAATCACCGAAAGCCAATGGTCCTGCGAGTTCGTGTTCCGTGGCAGAGTCCTCACCCTCCCCCAGCCCGGGCGACACAACGCCATAAATGCCTGGCACGCTGCACGCATCGCCGAGATGGTCGGGATTCCCGCAACAACCTCTGCCCGCGCACTGGCAACATTCTGCGGTATCAAGCGACGTCTTGAGCTCATCGGCGTACGCCCAGATGGTGTACACGTCATCGACGAATATGCGCACAACACCGAGAAGATTCGCGCCACACTCAAGACCCTGCAAAACCGCTCGGAGCGCGTCCTTGCGCTGTGGCGTCCCCATGGCTACGGCCCACTCGAGAAGATGCTCGACAGTCTCACGCAGATGTTCACCGAAACCATGCGTCCCGATGACATTCTATTCTTGCTGCCCGTCTTCGATGTTGGCGGCTCCGCCAAACGCACGATCCAGTCGGATGTGCTTCAGCAACGCCTCGCTAACCTCGGCGTGAAATGCGCATTCCTACCCGATCATCCCGCTGTCATTGCCCGTATTCGACAATGCGTTAAACCTGATGACATCATCGTCACCATGGGTGCACGCGATCCAGAACTCCCCGAAACGGCCGTTAAACTGGTCGCGAATTATTAGTCGTCAGTCGCCGACATGGCCTTAGCATGTTTTGGGGCAAACGGCTCCTCAATCCCCCGCTTTAGTTGCACGATTTAAATTATCCTTTGACTTTCTCTCTTAGAACTGCATAATTATTAACAACTTTGGAGGAGATAGATAAATGAATAAAAAAAGAATGTTATCGTATTTCATCGCAAGAATGGTGCTGACTGTTTTCACATCGTACGGCAAAGGAGTGCCGGGAGATGCTGAAGCCGCAGCGCACGGCGATGAGGCTGCAACGTTACAACTCGTCACGGAAACGGAACAGAAGTCTCCCGATTTCATTTTCCGCCAGTATAATTTGTCGGTACTGTCCCATTATTCCTATCTGATCGGTAGTGGTGGCGAAGCCATGATCATCGATCCAGCTCGCGATATCAGTCGCTATCTCGAAGATGCAAAAGAACTGGGACTTAAAATTACCCGTGTCTATTTGACGCACTCCCATGCAGACTTCGTTGCAGGCCACGCAGAACTCGCGGAAGCTTGCGGCGCTGAAATCATCGCCAACGAAGCCACAAAAGCAGGATACAAGCACAAACCAGTCAAAGACGGCGATGCCATCACGTTCGGAACGGTACGTACCGTTGTGGTCACCACACCCGGGCACACGCCCGATGGAACG
The DNA here is from genome assembly GCA_964553035.1 of uncultured Lentisphaerales bacterium. GTDB lineage: Bacteria > Verrucomicrobiota > Kiritimatiellia > RFP12 > UBA3636 > JBBQIY01. The sequence goes on from CAZKJH010000011.1 coordinate 7,507, forward strand.
TGCCTCTATGTCTACAATCCCACCTCTGCCGCCAATCCTGAATTAGTCCTGACGGGTGATACGCTGTTCATTGGAAGCGTCGGACGTCCCGACCTCATGGGTGAAGGAACGAGCGCCGCCGAACTTGCAACCATGGGTTACAACTCATGGAACAACAAACTCGCTAAACTGCCGGATGCGACGAAGATCTTCCCCGCTCACGGAGCCGGCTCGCTTTGCGGTGCTCACCTCAGCGACAGCCCTGTATCCACCATCGGCGAACAAAGAGTTGTAAACCCCTACCTGCAACACAAAGACCTACATTCTTATGTTATGGCTGTCATCGATGGACTCCCCGATGCGCCACAGTACTTCAAGCACAATGCCCAAATGAATCACGACGGCCCTCCCCTTGTCGACTGGGACAACATCGTTCCGCCCGCTTTGGAGCCCTCCGCCGTTGAGTCGCTGGCGAAGGCTCGTGTCTGGTTGCTTGATGCCCGCGATGCAGCACCCTTCTCTGCTGAACATCCCGCAAACGCAATTAATATCGGTATCCGAGGACGCTTTGAAACCTGGACAGGCATTATGATTCCGTGGGGCGAACCGTTTGTGCTCATCGGCTCTGATAATGAAGTCGAAGAGTCTGCCTTCCGCTTGAAGCGGATCGGGTATGATAAACCCACTGGTTTTCTAAAAGGCGGAGCCGATGCCTGGAAACAGGCTGGTCTTCCCGTAAACGCGATCAAAATGGTCAAACCCACCGAACTCTACCAGCAGATGCAGAGCGGAAAAGCCCCCGTTATCGTCGACGTACGACTCCCAGCCGAATGGATGGGCCTCAGAATTGGTGACGTGTTGAACATCCCCTTGAATAAGTTGTTTGTAGACGCAAAGCGCCTGTCCAAGGAAATGCCTGTACTCACTGTCTGCAACTCGGCCTATCGTTCCAGCATGGGCGCAACTGTGCTCCTGAAGCTCGGTTTCAAAAACGTTTTCAATATGGATGGCGGTAGCGAAGCTTGGATTGAGGCAGGTCTGCCTACCCTCAGCGCAGTAAATCCAGCCGGTGGCACCAGCGCGGCTTCCTCGACCCTCCGCGCTATCAGGCTACCGGAGCGCATCTCCTCCGCAGAGCTCAAGCGCATGATGATAGATCTCCCCGGCACCTTTGAGCTCGTGGACGTCCGTCCTGCAGCGCAATTTGCAGACTTCAACTTGCCAGGATCCCTCAATGTTGATCTTGCTGAGGTGATCTCAAACCCTAGGTATCTCATTGGCGCGGCTCCGCTCGTACTCGTTGATCGTGATGGTTCCTTGGCAATGGCGGTAGGCGGCATTCTCTCGCAGAAATCACCACGGACAATCAAGGTGCTTTACGGCGGCCTCGAGGACTACTGGCGTGGATCCCTCGCGCCCATGTCATCCATGCCAACAGCAACACCAGCCATGAAGTCCGCAGCCCCGGCTCCCACGCAAAGCGTGACGCCTGCGCCACAAGCAACGCCTCCAGCTAAGCCCAAAAGAAAAAGTGCGGGGTGCTAAATGAAAACTGCTAAACCGCCCTCTCCCAAAAGCCCCCAACCGTTTTCAAACCCCTATTTATCTGGGGTGTTGCTTGGGATCTTTCTGCTCGCTTCTTACGTCATCTTGGGTGCCGGTCTCGGCGCCTCGGGTGGCATTGCGCGCATCGGTGCCGCGATCTCCCTCCATGTCGCCTCAGCACACACGCTCGGTGGTGAATACTTCTCCAGATGGGGCGGCAATCCCCTGAGCTACTACCTTGTTTTCATGCTTGGTGGAATTTTCATTGGTGGGCTGTTCTCTGCCTTACTGGCTAACCGAATGAAGCTGCAAGTCGAGCGCGGTCGTGCATCGTCCGTTAAGAAACGACTCGGCTACGCGCTGGTAGGTGGCATCATCGCCGGCTTCGCCAGCCGCCTTGCGCAAGGTTGCACTTCTGGGCAAGCCCTGAGCGGTGCCGCGCTTTTACTTACTGGTAGTCTCGTTTTTATGGGATGTGTCTTCGTCAGTGGTTTTGCATCCGCGTGGTTCTTCAGGAGGCAATGGCATGATTAACACATTTTATAACCTAGGCGCACTTGACTCGCCTCACGCCTTCCTATTGGCGCTGATCATCGGTGTTGGCTTCGGCTTTGCCCTAGATAGGGCTGGCTTCAGCAGTTCACGTAGACTAGCAGGTGTCTTCTACTTAACCGACATGGCGGTTGTCAAAGTCATGTTCACTGCGGTGATTACTGCTCTGCTCGGCCTCTCGTTCCTCGCAGGTCTCGACTTGATCGCGTTCGACCGATTGTTCCTGATCCCGACCATTTACGGTGCCCAGATCGTCGGCGGACTCTTGTTCGGCGTTGGCTTCGTTATGGGCGGATGGTGTCCCGGCACAGCAGCATCGGGGGCCGCGTCGGGCAAGATCGATGCCCTTGTGTTCCTGCTCGGCGCGATCGGCGGAAGTATTCTCTTCAACGAACTCTTCCCCATCATCAAGCCGCTCTACACGGCAGGAAACCACGGCACACAGTTCATCTATGAGAACCTCGGGATCTCACGAACCTTATTCGTCTTCTTGTTCACCCTTGTCGCTGTGGGAGCTTTCTGGCTCTGTGAATGGATTGAGAAGAAACGCAAGAAGCAGTCACCGTATCTCGGATCATCCTTCCTGAAAGCCTTTAGTCTTGCCCTTGTTGTCGTTGCCGGCTGCCTATTCCTGCTTGGCCCCACATCCCCCTCTGCTACAGACAACGCCGTCACGGCAACGACAAGCAACTCTGAAGCGATGCTGCTACAAAGCATCGAAACGGCAGAAGATCATATAGAACCCGAGGAACTCGCCGATAGACTCATGGCTGGAGAGCAAGGCTTGATTGTTGTCGATGTCAGACCTGCTGTTGAATTTAACGCCTTCCACATCAAGGGCGCCATCACTGTTCAGCTATCGGAACTCGCCGAAAAACTCGCCCCCTACAAAAACGCAGGCTTGGTCGTTCTTTATTCCAACGGCATGACCCATCCAGCACAGGCCCGCGATTCCTTGGAACGCAACGGCTTCAACAACGTCTATCTGCTGACCGATGGCATCGTCGGATTCCACGAACGTTGCCTGAAGCCCGTCTCGCTTCGAGCCGAACCCCTGACAGCGGAAGCTGCTGAGCGCGTCAACGCATGGCGAGCTTATTTCACCGGATCGAGCACCGCAGCTCCTGCTGCAATGGTACAAGCGCCTACGACAACCGCCGTTCCCATCCTAGTTAACACAGACTGGCTTGCCGCCAATCTCGGCTTCGTTAACGTGAAGCTGATCGATCTGCGACCCCAGCCCGAGTACAACACCTCGCATATTCCGGGTTCGCTTAGTCTAAACATCGAAAGCTTCCGCGGCAATATCAAAGGGGTACCTTCCTTGCTACTGCCTGCCTCCCTGCTCGCCGCACACTTCTCGCTGCTCGGCATTCTCCCTACCGATACGGTTGTTCTGATTTCAGGCGATAAGTTTCACGATGCCACACTGGCCTCGATGGCTTTTGAGCGCCTCGAACACACCAAGGTTGCGATTTTAAGCGGAGGATTCGCCAAGTGGGTCAGCGAAGGAAGACCCATTGACACCGTGCTACCCGTCGTGGCAGAGTCTGTATATCCTGCCAGAATCCATCGCGACACCTTCACCGTGGGTGTCAACGAAGTGCTCACCGCGCTTGGTAAGCCCGACACCGTGATTATCGATGTCAGACCTGCTGATTACTACACCGGCAAGAAGTCTGATGAAGCAAGAGCAGGGCATATTCCCAGCGCGATTAACCGCCCCTTCACAGAAGATGTGGTAACAGGTGCAGACGCGTCCGTGACCTTTAAAACCATCGACATGCTGGCAGCCGCCTATGCGGCAATCATTCCTTCCAAGGAGACGGAAATCATTGTGCATTGCCGTACCGGACATCAAGCGAGCCAGACATATTTCGTATTGAAACATCTGCTCGGGTATCCAACCGTCCGCTGGTACGATGCTGGCTGGACGGAGTGGTCGGCGCGCCCAGAACTCCCCATCAAATAGCCTCGATCATTAACCCGAGAGCTGTTTTTCTCATGTTTTTCCTTGCGTTCAAATCACTTTTAAACTACAATGCCGACAAATAAAGAGTTAGATTAGTCTAAGTTTTAGAAATAGTACACCAAACTACCTCAGACATTCCTCACCTCTCATAACCCAAGAAACAGAAGAAAGATCAAAAAATGAAAACCAAATACACATCAGCAGTTGTAATGACCCTCCTCGCCATCAGCTTTGGAACCAGCTATGCCGACGAAAACTGCGCTAGCTGCAAAAAAGCTGCGAAATTCGCAACAAAAGAAGTTGCCAAGGCCAAAATTAAATTCCAAACCACCTGCCCCGTCATGGGGGGTGTTGTCGATAAGAAGCTCTTTGTGGATGCCGAAGGCAAGCGCATATACCTCTGCTGCGAGGGTTGCATTGCCCCCGTCAAGAAGGATCCGAAGAAATACATCGCGAAACTAGAAGCCGATGGCGTTACGCTGGAGAAGACGCCCCCGCAGAAGACTCCGGACGACAAGCCTGCCAAGTAGGGCATCGGTGTTCAGGAGTGAAGAATTGTTGTCCCGTCCTGATCCAAATCGAAATTCCATTCTTTCCGTTCCGACACCGTGATCCGAGGGAGACTGGAGAGTTCAATCCAGCTCTAGGAGGGACAATCGTTGAGTAGTTCATCCATATTTAGGCGTTCAGTTGTATAGCTGACAAAACGTCTTCTTTGAATCATTTGCGAAGTTGGAGATGTCATTACAGAAGGTGTTATAGACGTCTTTTCTTCGCCAAGGATTCGGGATGACTTGCAATAATTTGCGAAGCAAATTGCCCCAAGCTTATTGGGGAGGCAGATGAACCATGTTGAAAAACCCCGTAATTCTTATTGAACAATGCAGTGCTTTGGGGTACGCCAAAAACAAACTGAATGAAAGGGAAAAATCATGAAAAAACTAATATTCTCGTTAATTATTATCCTACAAGGAGTTGTAATGTGCATGGCATCAGAAGACAAGTCGGAAGGCGCGTTCCGCGTCAACTATCAACTTGTGCGCGGCACGGATCTGCAGAATGCCTTGTGCGCCACCAACACACCCTCCGCTAGCATTGCTTCATGCATTGACGATGTGTATGTGTTGGGTTCGATCCAGGGCGAAAAAGGAATGATGCAGGGAGGGAGACCAATGATTGAGATAACCTTTTCCTCCCAGCGGCAAAAAACACTCAAGGGAACCTCTCGCGTGGGTTGGGTTTCGGTTACTAAGCCTGTATTTTTTCTCGTTCGGCTCGGCGATTACAAAGGAGAGCTTGCAGATCTTGATGTACGGTACGAGATTTCCACATTGATGAGGAAGTGATTGGCCGTGGAGGAGCATACAACGAAAAATTCCTCGTTCACCGTCAAAGAGTACGCTAAAGATGGCGAGATCGTCTCCCGCAAAATCAACGGAGAGGTGCAACGGCGGCCACGATGGATTACTTCGTCGGCGGGCAGATCGCCTCCGTGACGCGCGGAAACGAAGCCGAGCGGTTCATATGGGATGGTCTGGCGCTCGTCCATCGCGACGGCAGCGACTACCTCAACGAACCGGCCATTGGCGGCGGCAATCCCGTTGCCTCGGACGGCAAGGTCATGTTCAACGACAGGCTCGGTAGCACGGTCGCCGTCAAAGGCGATGAAAGCTACAGCATGACGTCCATGACCGCCTTTGGCGAAAGCAGCGATTCGGGAGCGTTCTTCACCGGCAAGCCATTCATCGGCGAACTCGGGTATGCGTTTCTCATGCGCAGCTATCGCCCCGAAAACGGCAAGTGGCAAACCGCCGATCCCATGGGCTATCCCGATGGCTGGAACCAGTTGGCGTACTGCAACAACGGGGTGACGACGCGACTTGATCCTTTGGGGACGAGTTGGATTAGTGATATTATAGCTAATATGGCTGCATCATATATTTCAACGGTTATTATGGCTGGCGGAAATTATGGAAATATTTCTAGTCCCAATAACGACCTTGCGATAACCATAGGTTCCCTGGATCTATCGGGGTTAACATGTACGGCAACGTATTCACAGGCTTACCTTTTAGGAATACCAATTGATGGTTCATTAATTACATTAAGGAATAGGGGGTCGAATGAAAAGTCGTGATCTAATAGCTTTTTTTGTTTGTAGTATCATTTCATTTCTACCGACTTACGGTTCAAATGTGCAAACGAATCAAATGACATGGGTGGTTTTTACCTCGCATCTAAATTCAGACACTAATTGGATCGCAACGGTCAAGGAGAACATCGCAGACCACCTTAATCGTCCATTCCAAAGGATGTACAAACGCGCCACTTTTGTTTTTGACGATCAGTCATGGATTCAGTCCCGCGAGAACGTGGTGTTAAAGTTTTCAGGGCAATTAGATTTCAATCAGGGGATCTCGTCGGGACAGGAATGTCGCGTTTCAAGCCCTTTTAGGAACATCCAAGGCGGTCCTGTTGTCCTGAGTTTTCCTACGCAAGGTGATGGGTTTTCATCTGGAGAGTTGTATGGGATGCTTATTGTTGAAGATCCTGATGGCGTTCAACGGAAGTTCCCGATTGGTGAAGACGAAGCCATGCGCATTCGTTTCGGCATCAACCCCAGAAAACTTGACACTGAGAAGACATCCACGTCGGAATGAACATTACGAAAACCATTGCGCTGTTTCCGTTTCTCCTGCTGTCCGCCGTTTTCGGCGGGCAGCAAGAGCTGGATTCTGTGCAGGTGGCGACGGGTTCTGTGCAGGTGGCGACGATGGCCTCGAACAACCGGACAGTGACCGTGTACTACCGCGTGCCCAAGGGCTATGATACGAAGCGACTGGATTCGTACCGCGTTCTCTTTATCTTCGGTGGACGCAATACCACGGGGAAAGCCGATGCTACGGGGCGCTTGGGCTGGGGGAAATGGGTTGATATCTCACAACGCGGCCTCTGGCCGCACTAATAAGAAAAACAAATCAAATCACACAGTTCAAAATTCTTTGAATATACGCTTGCCCATATTTCTTTATCGCTCTATAATTATCTGCTGTTATGCTGCCTTTCGTTTGTGTCGAGATCATGGATTCAGATAGGCAGTAAGAGAATTTTTATGCGCTGACCATGAAGGATGTTCAAATGATGTCAACTGTAATTCAGAAAGATGATGCCTATAAACTGGTCGACGGTCTCCCGGATCAAGCGACGTGGGATGACTTGATGCGCGAAGTTTATGTGCGGATGACAATTGAGCGAGGGGTAGCCGATAGTGAGGCCTGTCGCACAAAATGCGTGCATGAAATTCGCAAAAAATATGGGCTTGAAAAATGATCGTTCACTGGACAGATACTGCCCAGAGGCATCTTGCCGCCATTTACTCCTATATTGAACAAGATTCGCCTGAGTATGCTTTGCGGATGATTGATCGTTTAACCCGTCGCTCTCAGCAGATTGCAGATGTTCCTTTCTCGGGTCGCCGTGTGCCGGAGTATGATCGTGATCACATTCGTGAAGTTATTGAGCGCCCTTATCGTATCATTTACACGATCAAAACCGATCAGATCGATGTTATCGCTGTGCTTCACGAGGCTCGAAATGTGCAGCCCAGCTACGGTGAGGAAGACTGAGACGTAGGGAATCAATTCCGAGAAGGCGGGCATGGCTCTTTTCGCTTCAAATCATGGATATGGATCACTAGCATCCCATAGGCTAACCCAGAAACTTTCTGACGCCCGTTGGAATGACATTCATTATACAGGGGAGAGGCGGGAGAAGTCAAACCTCGATTCGCTATAATTTTGTCAGTTCGAAAACGCTGGCCTCGGGGCCGTTCCGCCTGTAACCTACAGGCGCATGAAAACAAAAACCAAGGCGCGTGATCGCGCAACCCCGAGGCCAACGAAGACAGTGTATAGTGCATTGAGTCAGCTTGTCCAGTGGATTCCAGCCGGGGCAATTTCTCGTTTGGCATTGGAGGCTAAGCTGGACATTCGCAGCTTCTCTGCCACCAGCCACGTTGTGGCGCTGATGTACGGTCAGTTGAGCGGATGCGGTAGCCTCAACGGCATCTGCGACGCCGCTAGGCTTCACGAAGGCGAGTGGTGCCGCATCCGCGGTGCCGAGCCCCCGTGCCGCAATACCTTCTCCAACGCCAACCGCCGCCGTGATTCCGGCATGGCCGAACGTCTTTACTGGGAGACGTTCGAATGGCTGGTGGAGGCCTCTCCCTCGTTCGGCTCCTATCACCGTCATCAAGGCTTCCTCTTCCGGATGAAACGCGACATCTATTCGATCGACTCGAGCACGATCAAGCTGGTGATGAATTGTTTCGACTGGGCCAAGCACCGACGAAAGAAGGCGGCCGCTAAGCTCCACATGAATCTCAATGTTGGCACTCGCATGCCGTCACTTGCCATCGTGGAGGATGCCGCGCATCATGACTCCGTGCGCGCTGAGGCACTCTGCGCCGCGCTCAAGGAAGGCGACATTGTCGTAGCCGACAGAGCCTACACGGACTTTGCGTTTCTTTCGGGACTGAACGAGCGCGGCGTTTTCTTTGTCGTACGCCAAAAGAAGAACATGCGCATGAAGGTGGAGCAATCCCGTGCCTGCCCAGACAAACGCATCCTCTCGGACGAGACGGTGGTTCCTGAATTGGAAAAGAGTGCCAAACTTTATCCGAAACCTCTGCGCCGCATCGTCGCACGGGTGGAGGTGGACGGGCGAGAAATGGAAATGACGTTTTTGACGAACAATTTTGAATGGAGTGCCTGGACGATCGCCGAGCTTTACAAAGCCCGATGGGCGGTGGAACTCTTCTTCAAGGAATTGAAGCAGACCTGCCAGATCCACGACTTTGTCGGATACAACGAGAACGCCGTGAAGTGGCAGATCTGGATTGGCCTGCTCATCCACCTGCTCCTGCGCTTCATGAAGCACATCTCGAAGTGGGGTTTGAGCTTTTCTCGACTGGCCGGCATCGTGCGCTCGGCGATCTGGGTGCGCCGCGATCTGCTTGAAATCCTCGCCTTCTATGGGATAGCAGGCCCCTGTAATCGTCCTGTGATTGCGCAGAAAAACCAGTATGTACAGGGGTTTCTGCCATTTACGAACCTGCCCTATGGGACAGCATAGCCCCGAATGCTGGGCAATTTGACAAACCGGAGACTCGCGCCAAGCAAAACTCAATCTAAAAACAAAGCTGAAAATACCCAAAACACTGGCATTTCTGCCAGTGTCATGCGAGAATTACGCCTCTATGGGATGCTAGTGGATATGGATCGTATGTCATGGCCATCAAACCCCTACATTTCAGTTGCGAGGGAATGATGCCGAGTTGCAGGCGAGTTGTCCTGTTTGGAAATGCACACGAACTCGAAGCCCTTGTGCCCGGCATACCGCTTGTCTACGTATCGCCCCCCGAATGGGCGAACATTTCACCGAAGGCTGAAAAGATCTTTCTCAAACGTTATGCCGATTCGCTTCCGACGGCGTCTGACATTGCCAAAATCCCAGTCGAGTATTACTGACTTACGTGGTGTACAAGTATGTGGGTGGTGGATGGTTTTTTGAACGGCGATTACGAAATCGCCGAAAAAAAGCAATGTAATCAATTCCTTTTTTTGCTATCTTCTATTTTCACACCACTCGTGACTTCTATTCGCGAGTGGACATTGTTTGAACATGCTTCCCTGTATCTCTTCTCTCCACCGGCGACGAGTAGAATACTCTTGAAAATCGCCGGAAAGGAAAAATAAATGAACAAAAAGAGCCTTGCGAATGTCTTCGGACTATTGCTGCCGGAAATCAGTCGCGCTGTTTCCGAGGCCGGTTACGAAACCCCGACACCCATTCAGGAACAGTCCATCCCCTCACTGCTTGAAGGCCGCGACATGATTGGCTGTGCACAAACAGGAACCGGAAAAACGGCTGCGTTTACTCTGCCTATTCTCCAGTTTTTAGCAAAAGATAACCAACGCCCGATTCCAACAAAACCGCGAGTCCTCATTCTTGCGCCCACCCGTGAACTCGCCGCGCAGATTCGAGATAGTGTGGATAAATATGGAAAACACACGCAAATCTCGCACGCGGTTATATTTGGTGGGGTAGGACAGGATTCACAGGTTAAGGCTCTCAAACGTGGGGTGCATGTGCTTGTCGCCACGCCTGGCCGCCTGATCGATTTGATCAACCAAAAGCACGTCGATTTGGGCGGTGTGCAGATCTTTGTTCTCGACGAAGCCGACCGCATGCTTGATATGGGTTTCATTAACGATATTAAAAAAGTTATTGCAAGGTTACCGAAAAACCGGCAGTCACTTTTCTATTCCGCCACGATGGAACCTAAAGTCGTCGAGCTGGCGCGAACGCTGGTACACAATCCCGTCTATGTAACGATAACACCGAATGAACCAACCGTTGACCGTATTAATCAAAAGGTCATGTTTGTTGCAAAGGATGATAAGGATAAGCTGATCATTGATCTGCTGAAAAACGAGAAGATGAATCGTGTCATGGTCTTTTTGCAAATGAAACATGTCGCCAATCGGGTGGCAGCCAAACTGGAAGAAGCCGGTATATCAGTGGCAGCGATTCACGGCAACAAAAGCCAAACCGCACGCACCGCGGCCTTGGCCGACTTCAAGGCTGGGCGGGTACGTGTATTGGTCGCGACCGATATCGCCGCACGCGGCATTGATGTTGACAACGTCTCTCACGTCATCAACTATGAACTGCCTAACGCACCGGAAACCTACGTCCACCGCATTGGCCGCACCGCGCGAGCCGGCAGTGATGGAGATGCCATTTCGTTTTGCAGCGGGCCTGAACGCGATTACCTGCACGCCATCGAAAAGCTTATCAAAACCACGATACCGACCGACCTCAAACACGCGTTTCACTGTGACGCATCCATGCATGCGACTGGTGCCGATGCCAAGCCAGCCCCGAGAGTACAGAGAGGTCGAGGCAAACCGCCCGCCCGCGGCAATGCCCCCCGCAAAGATCGCTACGGTCGCCAATAGCGTGGCATGGTTTCTGGCCACTTCCCTGTTCTCCGCTCCCTGTTCTCTCAACAATCCCGGTTAATCTTGTAATTTTGTCTAAACCCTTCAGAAAAGCTCCGTGCCTCCGTGGTGAAGTTTTTTTTTGCGGACTATAGACTATAGTCCATCAGGAATTCGTAATTCGTAATTTTTAATTCGTAATTATCTCCCGCGACACGGTAGTGGCGCAATAATACACTAAATTCACGTTAAAAACTCTTGCGGCGAAGTTATCAACGTAGATTATTCCGAGTCTACCGTCTCGGGGCTCCACAATCCAGACCATCGTTTTCCGTGTTCTTCTGTGTCGTCCGTGGACACAAACTACCCACCATCATTTTCCCTGCGCAATCCGCACGGATTCGATGACGACACCGAGATCGTTGTCGAATCCTTGTGTTCCATACGCAGCTGGATCGTAAGGTGTCTGCGCATGAAAGCGGTACACTCCTGTCTGGAAGCCATCGTCCACATCGTCTGCCGCACGCTCGATCACGGCCTTGAGCGATGAGACGCCACGCCTTACATCACCAACCGTGAAGATGGCTGGATTGCCCTTGAAGGGCGGCGTCAGCACAATCACCTGATTCGTCCACGATTCGTCTGGCGGAAACCACGAAGCTGAAATCTCAATGTTCATGCGTCCACCCGGCGGTGGCAGAGTCCCCACGATGCCACTGCCTTCCCGACTCCACATGCCGCCTTTAACCACCTTTCCCCATGGTGGACGAAGCCCGAGCGGACTTCCATCTAAGGTCTTCATCTGAATTGCGTAAGACCGATTCGTCTCCGTAATCAGCGCGGCATCATAAACAGTCTGTACCATCCATTTTTTAGTTCTCTGCGCTGGGAAAAATGCGCGTGTTGCAATCGTCTCAATAGACGTAGCCAAAACTTCTTGCTTAGGCGTTAGCCAGAAACCGTCTTCAACCAGAGAAGGTGGAACGTAAGAATAAGGTTGTATTGTTCCGCTGAAGTCTGAGCAAATAATCCGCACCGGGCGTGTCTTCGCTTCTTCCGCCAGCCACTGCATAACCGGCTCGTGTTCCAGACGCTTTCCAACCGATTCATTGAGCCCAAAGACAGCACGATTTAAATTCCATTGATACGGTACGCTGTGTGGATAGTAATCAAACAGAGTTAGGGTATTCTCTTTTGTATTATCAAAAAGCGATTCAAACTGCTCCACGATTCGCTCCGACCCTGACCCGTTGGACCCCGTGTAGGCCGTATAGCCATAAAAAAGATGTACGAAAACGGGCAGAAAAATAAGCGCAGCCACGCACCAGCCCCATTTCAATGATCGCTCAGCGATCCCCCCTATCCCTTCTGCCAGCGGGACAGCCAGTAACGAAATCAGACAAAACACCACGGGACAAAAGCGTCGCTGCGACCAGATCCCGACAGGAACTTCCGAGCCTTTGATATAAAGAAAAACAAGCGCACTGATGCAGATGCAGGCCAGCAACACGCGTGCAGAAAGCGGGTAGCGGCGACGAAACAGAAACGTCGCGGCCAGCATCACAGGAATGACAAACAACCCAATGCCACTCCACGTCGTCACCAGCCCCTTCTGCAACGTGCCGCCAACAAGAAACGGTAAGACCCACGGCACCACGCCTAGCACGATGCAACCCAGCGAAACCAGCTTGCGATTCTTATCCGTTTCAAACCAAGACCGTAGCTTCTGTACATGCGCCAGTGTCATGACCATGACACCGCAAGCTACTGTAACTGCAAGGCCGACCATCACCATGCGGATCTCTGGCACCGCACGGTACATGTCCACCAAGGCTCTGAAACTCAGGAAGTTTCCGTATGGCTGGCAAACATAAGCATTGATGAGCAATAGTGGCAGAACGCCGACGAATCCTCCGAGAAGTAACAATGCCGTATCGCGGAAGCGTCCGCTTCTCATGACAAGAGACAGTGCCACAGGCAGGGCGATTACGATCATCGTCAGGTGAAAAGAGATGGAAAGACCGAGCAGCAGCCCCCATAACAGGTGAACAGACGCTGCTTGTCGCTTCTCAAAAAGGCTGAGAGTCACCATCGCGGCCAAAATGCCTCCTACCGCATCTGCATGAAATCCCCGAAGGAACCAGGTGGGCCAAGCCGTTCCCAGCAACAAGCCAACTGCCGCCACCCATTCTAGCTTTCGGTTTCGTCCCGTCGACACCATAAAAACACTCAGCACCCACAGCGCACCTACGAGCGGCACAAACCCATCACGCGAAAGCCCCAGAACTCCTGCGCCTGCAGCGGCCAGTGGGAGCGTCGGCATGAAAAACGGCTCCATATCCGCGTTGGGATAGTCGGTAAGTTCAAATAAGCAATCGCGCGTCTGTCGTGCGCCGGGCTCTTCAACATTTCGGTAAAGCAACGACCGTTTGACTTCATGCGGCACCTGCTCGAACGGCTGATCGACATCGTTGAAGCCGCGACCTTCCTGGAAAGCACCAGACATCAGCCGATACATCGCCACATCGAGGCCTGTAAAGTTATCCTGATGGGAATTCAAACCGATGAACAAGACTGCAATAACGCATATCGCTAGCGTTGGAAATGAGGAACGCCTTTGGGTAGGGCTCAATTCACGAAATCGGCGCAAATTGCAGCGTACCAGAAGTGCCGTTGCCAAGGCCATCGGCACGACTGTTAGTAGAAACATGAGTACCGACCAGATGCGTATCATTTCTCCTTCTTTTCCTCAAGCGCCTTGATGCGTGCTTCAAGTATCGCACAGCGTTGTGCAACTTGGCCTACATTTTTTTCGTTCTTTGAAATGCTTTTTGACAATACAAAAACCGATCCCATGACAGACAAAAACACGACGGCTACCATTGTGGACGAATACTCCATGCCGAAAGAGACGCGTAACAAGTCCATGACATCGGGCTGAGCTGTGAGGAAGAGGACTAAGACACAGGGAAGCACCCACAAGAGCGCATAACGCTCTTTGAGCTGGGTGCGGCGGATCGCCTCGAACGTCACAACCATGATAAAGACGGTCATAACGAGAACCGCCATCCGAATACGTCCCATCCGAGTGTCGGGCATAAAAACGTCGAACAGATGTGGAAAAAATGCAAGCAATAAAAAAACGAACGAAACAATGGCGAGAATGAATACAAGTGGGAAAGATACACGTGAGCGCATGACCTGCAAATAGCGTAGAATACCCATCAGCATCATGGCTCCGGCCAAACCAATCAGCAAATGCGAGAACACGAGTGTCGTCGAGGCGATCATTGCTTTCCCTCCTTCTTGCGGTTTGTCTTTGCAAATCGTCTGTCCACCGGACGAACACGGTCGGCCAGTAACGCAAGGCCTACGCGCAAAGCGAAGTAAACAGTACCCATCGAATCAATTGTCGAGACACCGAAAGCTCTAGGTCGGATGGGCACACCCACCTCCATCATCTCGTACCCCTGACGGTGCAAAAGTGCCAGCGCCTCGGGCTCCGGATACTCACACGGATAGTCATGCGCAAAGTAGTGCAAAAGTTCGCCCTGAACACACCAAAATCCACACGTCGGATCCGTCACGCGAGTACGGCAGATCAAACTCAGAAACCACGACAGCATCACATTCCCAGCCTGACGCATGACCGTGCCACCTTGAAAATTGCTATCTCCGAGAAATCGAGAGGCCACAACGATATCCGACCCTGTCCGCTCTAGAGTCTCCAAAAGCTTGTTGATCTCGGAAGGCGGATGCTGCCCATCGCCATCAATACGAACCACAATATCATAACCTAGATCACAGGCATACCGCATGCCAGCTTGCACCGCGCCACCGACACCCAGATTACACGGCAGATCGAGTACGATAGCACCCTGTACAGCAGCAACAGCCGCCGTTTTATCAACCGACCCATCGCTGACAACAATCACTCTCGCCGTTGGGTGAAACCCCCGCAACTCTTCCAGCAGTTGTCCGATCGAGGCCTCCTCATTGTAGGCTGGGATCACAATTGCAAAGGGTTTCTGTAGAATCGTGGCAGTGTCTTGCTCTGGCATATATGTGCAAGATCGTAAACTAATCTACGAATGGAGACAAGTAGAAAGTAATTCGACAGCAGAAAGTAATTCGCGAGGAGAAAGTATTCGGTCAGACCGCGCCGCGCAGGGGGTGGCAGGGGTAGGATGGTATTTTCGATAATGTAATCGTAATCCTTGATCCTGCGGGGGGGTGCCGTGATCAACTGATTGTTCATAGACACGATGCGAGGACGTGTGGCGAATAAGTCCGACGAGCATCGAGACGATTCGTGCTAGAATTTCCTTGCCGGAGTCGGGCTGATTAACCCGTTTCTTTGCGACTAGCACGTCAAGACAAGCCCCAGATTCCAATGCGGATCCACGCGCAATATCAAAAAAACGACAACGATCCGCATCTGTGTACTTGCCATTACGCTCTGCTATGTTAAGGGGAATCGATGTTGACGCCCTGTCGGGCTGATTGTATACGGCAAGCATCTTTGGAATTTTGTTGAGCAGTTCATCAGCCCAGCTGTTTTCATGAGTAAACTGTACCTTTAATGAAGCCATGTAGCAAGAGAGTACGATTACGATTAGGATTAGGAAAAGTAAGACACAGTTCATCCGCCAAGCACTGCGCTCTCAGCCTAGTACTATACAGCAGCCAACGCCTCGGTGACTGAACCGATTACAAATGCACACCTAAAAATATTCCCATCATCTCTCCAGATATGGTAACATTCCACCATTCAGTAGAAGAAAAATAGCCCCAAACGAAAGCTTTTGAAACATGACTACGCAAAAAATAATTCTCGCCACAATGCTTATCGCCTGCACCACCTCCCTGACCGCCCTCGCGGCCGATGCGGCCGCCCCCGCACCGACGAAATACCGCGTGGTCGTCATCCAAGCGGCTGGGTATCTCCGGGAAGTAGGAAAGCCAGCGGGTGCCGATGCCATCACCCGCGCTACCAGCAAGGTGAATAACACCTATTCCCTCACGACCGCGCTCGCCGCAAAACTCGAGGCTCTGAATGCAACGGTAGAAGTCAAACAGTTCTCCGACTGCAAAGACCTGACCTGTCTCGACGCCTCTGCCGACGGTACGGTAAAAAGCGCGGACCTCGTCATCTTCGCCGGTCCGGAACACATGGGGAAGCCGCCCAAGCAGTTGACGGATCTCTATCCTAAACTCAAGGAAGTTGCTCCCCGCCATCCGGCTCTCGTCTGTTCCACCCTCGTGT
Organism: uncultured Lentisphaerales bacterium; assembly: GCA_964553035.1. Taxonomy (GTDB): domain Bacteria; phylum Verrucomicrobiota; class Kiritimatiellia; order RFP12; family UBA3636; genus JBBQIY01. The sequence continues at coordinate 23,825 of CAZKJH010000011.1, forward strand.
CTGCGGGTAGCGCCAAAACCAAAGGCGGCGATGCCATCACCATAACCCAGGCTGCCTTCAAAGCGTCTGGCGTAAAATTTGTACCCGGAGTAGGCCTGAATTCTCCGGGGATGCTGCTCAGCAAACCCGCCTCCCCCGAAGTCGTCGACAAAGCGTTAACAGACTTCGCCACTGCCCTCATCGCTGCGCTACAGGAAGCCAAATAGAAGTCGGTGAACTTCTAGGGTATCAGAACACGGTAGAAGCCGGAGCTGAGGCCTGAAGGAACGGCATCCTCATAGGTATTGGTCGGCGGCGTTGCCTCAATAGCCGATTCCAAGAGGTAATACCCGTTCAGAAGGTTGGTGCTCTTCTCGAGCGTATAGAGGGCACCCTCAACACTTCGCCAGCGAATGAGCATAATGCTATTCGTGCCGGGTTCCGGCGTCGCCATGACGAAAACCGATTCCGCGTCAAAGGGATCATAGCCAGTGCTCCATTCAATGAAATCGCTCATGTCGTCATGGTCGTGAGTCTAACTAGAACTTTGCCGTCACTTCGAACCGAAGCCAAGTCGCCGTGTTCGCGGCCGCGTCATAATAGTCGCCGTAGTCCAGCATCTCGCCAGCAACCGCTCCACCGAGCTTAACGCCGGCGACCGTCGGAAGCGGAAAGCCATACTTGGCCTTCGTAAAGAACCCTTTGTAGTCGTCTGTTGCGTCATTGTCCTTTTCAGCCGCGTACATCGGTCCGGCCTGTACGGTCACGCTGTGTTCCTTCGCAGGTTTCACGCCGATTTCGACATGCGGATAGATCAGGTTCGACCACCGGGACTCGTCGTACATGCCCGCGCCGATTTCGCTGAACCAAGAACTGCGGTTGAACACCGGATTCCATCCCGTATCCGTGCTACCATCCGTCGTCTTGTAGTAGCTATCTTCGTCGCCGCTGAGGTAGAGCATGGCAACCGTCATCGAAGGAGACCACGTCGTGTCCCTCGGCTTGGCTGTGAGACCGGCGTAGACCATCTCCGCACTGATGTCGCGGGACGCGAATCCGTCTGCGGAATCCACGCTACCAAACTGATAAGCGGCTTCGACATTCGCCGAGAGCCAATCCGTCAGCGTGGGAGTCAAGCGCACGCCAACCGTGTGGAAGTCGCGGCCAGGATATTTCTCATCCTTGCTATAGAAGTCCTCTTCGGCCTTCCAGATCCAGTAGGCATCAAGAGGCACTTCAGCATTCTCTCGAATCTCTGCATACGCGATAAGACCATATTCATCCATCTTCGAGTACGGGTCGCCGCTCTTGATCTTCGTCATGTCGTAAACCCCGACCTCCGTCTCACCGATGGTCAAGTCGTCGCGATAGTGATTCCATGTGCCAATGAGGTCGATCGAACTCTTCTGAGCGAAGTTCAACGTCAAAACCGCTGCATCGAAATGCGTCGTACGCGATCCATCGCCGGGCGTTCCATCTGAGATCACGCGGCCATTACCTTTCTCGAGGTCCTGGCGTCCAATTTTCACACCGAAAGAATCGTTCTTCCATTCTCCGTAGAGATTGTCGAGATACAACTCGTCTGGGAATTGTTGCTTGTCGTCGTTGGCCGAGTTCCGGTAGTTGCGGAATTCGTTACCTAGGCGGATGTAGGTGGTGAAATCCTCCCCCGCCTTCATCTGGCCCCAAAGCCGTGTACGAAACCGGAGATAATCTTCGTATCCCGAACCCGCCGTAGCCTTACCCTTGTCAGGCCAATTATCCTTGTACTCGTACCTCGCACGGATGTCGCCGCCAAAGTCGAAGTTAATCTTGCTGGGTACTTCTTCAGCTATCCCAAACTGCATTGCGGCTGCGCACCCAGTCAAACAAACTGCCATCATTGATTTATTCATACTGCTCCCGTTGTCTTGATCCACAGGTTTCCCTGCTTGGTTTGTGTTCTCTCTGCTTGGTTTGTGTTTCTTTTTGACAAGAGTTTCGCATGTCTTTGTAAGGATTTGATGAGATCCAAATGAGATGTTTGCAAAAAACACCACCCCATTCCCTTGCTCGTGCGGCGACCAAGCCGCTACACGAGCAAGGGAATGGGGGAAAATGGAATGGTGGAATATTGGAATAGGCGCGGCGGAATGCCGCGCCTACAGGTCGACTCAGGTCGAAGGGACGAAATGCGCCCGGTTCAGGTCGATTCAGGTCGATGTGGCTGGAAAGTCCAGATTCCGTGTGCAGCAAGGTGGGGCGACGCGCTCCGCGCTAGCCCAAGGTGGGGCGACGCGCTCCGCGCTAGCCGCCCGTGGCGGGCCGGGACGGCCACGCCCCAAAAAGAATAAAACACTGGGATCGGTTCGGCTTGTTCGCTTTTTCTAGACTGCATCCGTAACACACCCAGCGAGCACAACTTATCCCTCTTCAAGTAAATGCACTCCGTCTGCTGAGACTAGGTTCGGCCGATTCACGATTGCTGTGAATAAATCGTTGCTGCAGATGTCGCGATCATGGGCAAGTGCAGCAGCAATCTTATTCCTCTCGCGTACACGCTCGGTCTTAACATCTCACATGCGGATAGTAAGACCGTATACCCAGCCCAACCCGCGCCGTCTCCACGTAAAGCCGCGGATGCGGTTTCGGCTCAAGCTCGTCAAGCGTCCCGGCATGCCCCTTCCGCAAGGGTTGCCCCGCGCTAATGATGGCATCGTAGAAATCGGCCGGATCACCCAGATCAAGCTGACGGAATGCAGTATTGAAGATGTTCGCTGACCGAATGACCCGACACATGCGGCTCGTCAGCGGCCTCAAGGTGAAAGTCAATATCGCCCATGAGGCGCGAAATGGTCTTTTCGATAATCCACATCCAGAACGCTGTCAAGTTTCTCACGCAAATTCTTCAAACAATTCCTGATGCATGTTTTTATCAAATCCCAAGGGGGAAGGACAACACATAAATTTTACTCGTATTGAATAACCCACTCCGTGGACGGCAAGGTGAGCTTGACATCTTTTTTTGCGTCCGTCAACGTTCCTTTGCTTTCCTCTTCCTTGCCGAGACAGGAGATCTGATAAGCTTTGCACGTGTCGAGATTGACTTTCTTGAGAAAAGTCTCGGTCCGAACCATCACGGAAACCATGTTCGTCATCTTGCCATCCTTGATGATCGGATAGCGCATGGAGATGATACTGGGGCGCAACAGACCTCCGTTGCTCGGTTCGCTCAACTGCGGGGCTGGACTCGATGCCATCTTTGCCCGGAACCCGTCGAGTTCCTTCACCTTTTTGAGGCTATACCCCACCGCGAGAAAATCGCGCCGGTAGTAGACCTTTCGGATCTCCCAATCCGCGTCGATAAAAGAAGCAGAGAAGAATCCGTCCACATCCTCGATCAGCGGCTTCATAATCTCTCGGAAAGTCTTTTCCGTCGGCTCCTTTTCAGCGGCCTTGGCCATCCGTCCAAAAAGATCAGCGAAATACGTCTCCACGGAAGTCTTCATCTGCGCCTCCGTGGGAACAGCCGAAACCGTGCCCGCGGCAAGCAGGAAGACGGCTACCATGCCGCACATGCTTTTGATTCTCAAACTCATTTCCATACGGACCTGCCCCTTCACTTCACAACTTTGAAAACTGTGATATAGCCGGAATGATGCGATACCCGCGATACCGCATTGAACGGAACATCTTCTAGCGCGCGACGCAACTCACCCCGAATGTTCTCCCGTATTTCATTCTGCTTGAACAGCCAGTAGCCCGACCACGCACAAATCTTGCCGAAAAGATTGTAGGGCACGTCCACGTCGATGATGATCAAAGTCCCACCCGGCTTGAGCACGCGGTGCAGCTCGGACAAGGACTTCCGCTTGAGTTCTGCGTCCACATGATGGAAGAAAAATGTGGAAACCGCGCAATCAAAAGATGCTTCGTCATACGTAAGGCTTTCAGAAACCCCCACGTCAAACTGGATGTGGGACAGCCCCTCCGCCTTCCGCCGCGCCACCTCGATCATCTTCGGCGCCGCATCAAGCCCCACGACGCAAGCCGCATCGCCATCAAGCTCCTTCGCAATCTGCCGCGTCAACACCCCGGTTCCGCAACCCACATCCAGCACGCGTTCACTTCCCTGCAATGCCAGAAGGTGTATGGACTCCCTGCGGTAGCGGTTCTCCTGCCAGAGCATCATCATGGGCGCAAAAATATCGTAGATGCCCGCCGCATGATCGAGTGTGCGTCCACGGGTCCGCGGCGTAAGTTCATTTGACGAAGGAACATGCATGCGACAAATCCTCCAAATCCAAAACAGCAAACATGGAAAATGCCATGTGCTCGACGGGGACGGCGGCAGCAATGACGCCCTCATCCCGCAAGACCGTGCAAGCCTCGACCAACTGGCGGAACCCGAGCTCCGCTGCGGCAAGGCTCTCGGGAAGCACCTCGAAATACAGCCGATCCTCAGGCTTGATTGCGCGCTGCTCCCAGGACTTCATCCTCTCGGACTTGTCGCGCTCCAGCACCGACAACACGTAGTTGTGGCGGCGCTCAACGAAATCCCGAGCCATATCGCGCACGTCATCCAGGATCTGGCAGCCACCGCCGAATAGACGAAGCGCACGCTTCAATCGGGCCAAGCGCTCTGCGTCCACATCCGACTCAATGACATCGATGCCCGTGAAAGGGATGTTGAACAAGAGACCCGTCTTGAATAAGTGAATCGTCCTGAGCACGTAATCCGGATCGGGCCTCGTGACTACCCCACTCTCTTCCCCCGCCTCCTGAGCCGCGCTCGGAAGCAGGCATCGTAGCGACTCGTCGGCGAGAGCATCAGCCTGCTGCGTCGTCAGCATCGACTCCACCACGGCGGCGTTGAGAATATGCCAGAGAACCCGGTCGGCGGCCATGATGGCGACCACCTCGCGCATGACGCGCGACGAACCGGGTATCACCAACGGGAGCACGCACTTATCCTCTTCATCGAGCAGATTGTCCGCGCCTGTCACCCAGATACGAAACAGATGGTTGAGCTTTCCGTAAAGCAGACGTCGCGGCTTCGCAATGCCAAGCGCCATATATGTCAAATAGAAAAGCGTTGAAAAAATATTCCGCCGCGACGTGAAGAACGCAGGAGGAATTACCCCCATCCTGACATCAAACTCCGGCGGGGAATCTGCCGGTGGACGAATAATGCCATCGGCAAGTCCGTACACCGCACGCATGCACGTCTCTTGTTCGGAGAGTGCCTGTGCAATTCGACTATCCTCCCCCCAGAAGCCAAGGGGGGCAGCGGACGGCCTCGCTGTTTCTTTCGTGTCCATATAAAAAATCCCATAGCGCCCATAGCGCTAACCCAGAAACTTTCTGACCCCCTTGATTGACGTTCATTATACGGGGGAGAGGCGGGAGAAGTCAAACCTCGATTCGCTACGATTTCGTCAGTTCGAAAACGCTGGCCTCGGGGCCGTTCCGCCTGTAACCTACACGTTTTCAGACGCCTGTCCCGAATGGCACTAACTTAAGCGCCGTTCCGATCTTAATCCTAATCGTAATCGTAATCTTAATCCGTTCTGTTGAAGAGATTACGATTACAATTATGATTATGAAGGAGAGATTTCCTTAAGTTAGCGCCATTCGCGTCAGTCCCTGACACATCGCCTCGAACATCGAATCGACCGCCTTCTCGTTCACTTCCTGCATCACGTGCCGCCCTTCATACAACAGAGGCACGACGGCTTGATCTTCCACGGCATTGCGGATGGTATAGGCCGGTTCAATGAAACCGCCGAACTTCTGCGCGGTGTTCTTCTCGCTCTTCATTAGCGGTGTGCCGGTGAATCCGATGAAACAGGCGTTGGGCATCGACTTCCTCATGCGTATGTTGGCCTCGCCATACTGACTGCGGTGGCTTTCATCCACAAGCACGAAAATATCGTCACCCGTGTTTTTCGACCGGTCCGGGGTTTTAGCCGCCGCCCGGAACTTGTCGATCACCGTGGTGATCACCCCCACGCGGTCATCCTGAAGCAGTTCATTCAGGTGCTTGCCAGTCTTGGCCATCTGAGGTTCTTTGAGGTCACTTTCTATTCCTTTAGAGTCGCCAGTGCCTCGATCAGTCTTGCGGCGGAAGCCTTAAGCTGCGCTTGCTCGCCCTCGGTGAGCGGTGTGTTCAGCACACGCTCCACGCCGGAGCGACCGAGTACGCAGGGAACGCTGAGGCTGACCCCATCGATGCCCAATTCGCCTTCGAGACAAACAGAAACGGACAGAATACTATGCTCATTACGGAGAATTGCGCCCGCGATTCGCGTCATGGCCAAACCGATCGCGTAGTAGGTCGAACCCTTGTAGCCGATGATGTGATAGGCAGATTCTCGGACCTCCTTCTCGATTCCCGTGCGGTTGCACAGACCTCCATCATCGCATTTGCCGCACGACTTGCAGTACTCATCGATGCCAAGGCCAGCGACATGCGTCAGCGACCACGCAGCGAATTCACTGTCGCCATGCTCACCTAAAATGTAGCCGTGAACGTTGCGCGCATCCACACCCGCATCACGGGCAAGGGCATACCGAAAACGAGCCGTATCCAAAACCGTTCCAGAGCCGATGACCCGTCCACGATCCCACCCGGTAGCATCCAAAGCAATCTTCGCCAGCACGTCAACGGGATTGCTAACGATGACAATCACACCCTTACATCCCGACGCTGCTACCTTCGTGGCAATCTCGGAGACAATCCCTGCATTGCGTTTGAGCAGAGCAATTCGCGTCTCGCCTGGGGCCTGCTTCGCACCAGCGGTCACCACGACAATATCGCTATCCGGGTAGTCTTTTTCACTACCAGCATGGATATGCACCTGCGGAAGAAAGGGCTGTCCTTGAACCAAGTCCATCGCCTGACCTTTCGCAAGGTCGGGGAAGAAATCTAATATCGCGATCTCGTCGGCAAGGCCGCTTTGCGCCAAGGCATACGCGAACGTCGAGCCAACAGCACCTGCGCCGACGATGGTCACTTTACGATTCTTTTCACTCATACGAAACTCCTTATAGATCAGTCTTCGAGGTAAAATCTACCAAAACCCCATTATAGCGATCAAGTGTTATTTAGTCACGGTTTAGGATCCGAAAAAATTCTATTGCATCATGCACCGGTTTTTTGATACTTTACTCGGAAATAGCGCATTCCACACCCTCAAGGGATCGTGGATAAGATGTGCGGAAGCGAACGCCAAGGGAAACCTCGGCAAAGCGGATTCACCGCGACGAAGACCAAAAATGGCTTCGTCACAAGAAAAAAGGTGCAGCAAAATATGTCAGAACAGACACTTTCCGGACTTACAGTCCGTGATCTTATGACCGCCGGTATGCATTTCGGACACCAGACCAAGCGCTGGAATCCGAAAATGAAGAAGTATATCTTTGACAAGCGTAACGGTATCCACATCGTCGATATCACGCAATCTCTCGACCTGCTCGAAGAAGCACTCGAATTCGTGAAGAAGCTCGGCGAGACCGGAAAGAAGGTTCTCTTCGTCGGGACAAAAAAGCAAGCACAGGAAGTTATCGGTTTAGCCGCCGACAACTGCAAGATGTTCTGTGTAACGAACCGCTGGCTTGGCGGAACCCTCACGAATGCACAAACGATTCGCCAGAGCGTACGCCGCATGCGTCAGCTTCAGGTCATTGCCAAGAACAACAACGGCATCCTCTCCGTTCACAAGAAGGAAGCGGCAACCATGCGCCGTGAGCTCGATAAGCTTGAGCTCAACCTCATGGGCATTGCCGACATGGAACAGCTCCCGGGTGCGATCATCATCGTGGACATCATGCGCGAAGCAAACGCAGTCGCTGAAGCCCGCCGCCTCGGTGTCCCTGTCGTCGCCATCGTCGACACCAATTGCGATCCAGACCTCGTTGACTACGTCATCCCAGGCAATGATGACTCGATCCGATCAATCAAACTCATCGTGGACTGCTTCTCCCATGTCGCGAAAGATGCGGTTGACTCCTATTCGCGTAAGGCTGCTGAAGAACATCAGCGTCAGGAAGCCGAGCGCATTGCAGCACGCGCTTCCGCCGAAGCCTCTGGCGAATCCCTTGATAAGCCCCGCCGCCCAGCACGCTCCGCCCGCGGCACTGCTTCTGACAAGGGTTCTGAAGGCGATGACGCTAAGAAGAAGTCACGCCAGAGCGAGACCCGTCGTAGCACAGCAGCGGCCGCAGCAGCAGCCATTAAGGCTCGCGCCGCAGCAGCGACCGTTACCGAAGAAGCTCCTGCAGCCGATGTAGCTCCAGCCGTTGTCGAGACGCCTGCCGTCGAGACGCCCGTCGCCGAATAACCCACGCCGACACAACAGCCCAAGTAGAAGGATTTAAAAATGGTACAAATAACAGCATCAGAAGTTAACAAGCTGCGCTCGATGACCGGCGTCAGCATGATGGAGTGTAAGAAAGCCCTTGTGGCAAGCAATGGCGACCTCGATGCCGCCGTCAAATCGCTTCGCGAGCTCGGCGTTGCCGTAGCCTCCAAACGCGCCGAGAAGGCCGCGAACCAAGGCGTTATCGCGGCAAAGACCTCTGAAGACGGCAGCAAAATCATCATGGTCGAAGTCAATTGCGAAACTGACTTCGTCGCTCGCAACAGCGATTTCGTCGCCTTCGTGACCACGGTCGCAGATAGGGCACTCGCCATCGATGGCGATGTAGCCGACGCAATGAAGGACGACCTTACCTCCAAGATCTCTTCGATCGGAGAGAATCTCAAAATCCGCCGCTCAGCGAAATTTACTCTGCAAGGCATCGGACGCCTCGCCTCCTACATTCACATGGGTGGAAAAGTTGGTGTCCTCGTCGAAGTCAGTTGCGGCAAGGCAGAAACTGTTTCCAACGAAGCCTTCATCGAAGTCGCTCGCGACATCACCCTTCAGATCGCCGCATCCTCCCCTCAATGGCTGGATCGAACAGAAGTTCCCGCCGCTGTTGTTGCCGCCGAACGCGACATCTATGCAAACCAGATGAAGGATCAGAACAAGCCTGCCAACATCCTTGAGAAGATCCTCGATGGCAAGGTGAATAAGTTCTACAGCGATGTTTGCCTCGTTGATCAGATGTTCGTTAAGGAACCTTCAATTTCCATTACGACGCTCCTTGATCAGGTCGGCAAGAAGGTTGGCGACAAGCTGACGATCCGCCGCTTCATCCGCTTCCAGCTCGGAGCCTAATCGCCCCAAATTGAATAAAAGACCTCATCTGACGCGAGGCCTTTTGTTCATGGCTAGACTGTTGTTGTCGAACCGGATTAAAGCGAAAAAAACTTTCGCAAAACTCCATTTAGACATTGACTAAATAGTCTCAAATATCACATAATACCAGCTTTATTTGCCCGCGAATCCGGTTACTCCTGCGGAAACCAGGGCGATACAGTCCCAAAAAGCACCAAGGAGCCTTGCAGAGGCGAAGTCGAAGGATTCCCTCCCAGAGACGGTTCACCCTGCAACAGCCCATTTCGCAGTAAGAAAGAAACCCAGAATCAATGAAAACATTCGTACCCAAAGATCCAGGCGACAACCGCAGATGGCTTGTGGTTGATGCCGACGGCCAAACACTCGGTCGCCTTGCAGTCCTGATCTCCAACGCCCTCCGCGGTAAAGATCTTCCGACCTTTACGCCTTGGATAGACACCGGAGCTTTCGTCGTCGTGACGAACGCCGAGAAAATCAAACTCTCCGGCACCAAGGAACAGGACAAAGTCTACCAGCATTACACCGGCTGGCGTAGCGGTCTCTACGAAACAACCGTAGAACAGATGCGCATCAAGCACCCGGATTGGATCATTAAGAAGGCAGTCGAAGGCATGCTCCCCGGAAACAAACTTGCCCGTGGTATGATGCGCCGTCTCAAGGTCTATGCAGGCCCAGCACATCCCCACGAGGCGCAGAACCCCGTCGCTTTTTAATCCATTCTACAGCAAAATCAAGGACATACGATGATCGACGTCATTTCAGCCGCTACCGGACGACGCAAGACTTCAGTCGCACGCGTTCAGCTATCCCTCGGCGATGGCAAAACGCAAGTTAACCACCGCGAGACCGAATCTTACATCCCGAGCGAATCGCTCCGCACCTACATGTTTCAACCCCTCAAGATCGCAGGCGTCGATGGCAAATATGACATCCGCGTTTACGTTAAGGGTGGTGGCATGTCTGGACAGGCTGGCGCTATTCGCCACGCCATTGCTCGCGCCCTCTGCCTCGCCGATGCGACGCTCCGGGCACCGCTCAAATCAGCGGGTTGCCTCACACGAGATTCTCGTATGAAGGAACGCAAAAAGCCCGGCCAGCCCGGTGCACGCGCTCGCTTCCAGTTCTCGAAGCGTTAACCGCCGCTGCTATCCACACCAAACGGGCATCTCGTCAAAGAGGTGCCCGTTCGGCTTTTTAAATAGTTCAACCTCGGTGCCACCGCGACACGCGGATCTTGGCGTTCTTACACAAGGATTTTCATGCCTCTTCTCAGGATACTCCGCTCCATCGCAGATAAAATCACAGGCGGAAAGAAAAGCGAAACAGCCACTCAATCGGGAACCCAACCGACAAAAGGCAAGACGCCAAACCAGTCTGCAGGCAAAGATGCCGCACCGGATGTCCGACGGGGTTCCGAAAAATCTCAGCCGCGCCGAGACCGTTCCGATTCGGAACGCCCCCCACGCGATGGGCGGCATCAAGAAAGCAATGGGCCTCGTCGATCAGGGCCAGCACCCTACCGCGCTCAGCCATCTGGCGACAGACCGACTTCAGACCGACCAGCCCCCGATCGCGCCCCAAGACCGCGCCACCAGCCTCCGAAATCAGCCAAGCCTTCGCTCCCCATCATCCCAAACGTTCCATGGGATCCTGCCGAATTTTCGGTCGAACCCACCGAAGACAAAAAGCGCTTCCAGGACTTCAATCTCCCCGAAGAAGTCATGCACGCGATTTACGATGCTGGCTTCCGCTACTGTTCACCTATTCAGGCCGAAACGCTTGACCAGACAATCGCCGGCGCGAATGTCGCCGGCAGAGCTCAGACAGGCACCGGCAAAACGGCCGCTTATCTCATTGCCGTTCTCCACCGGATGCTGGCCAACCCCGATACTCGCCCCAGCGTTCCCGGCAGACCCGCCGCACTCGTCATCGCACCGACACGCGAACTCGTCATCCAAGTCATTAAGGATGCAGATCTACTCGGCAAATATTGTGGCCTGCGCACCCTCGCTGTTTTTGGCGGCATGGATCACGCCGCACAACAAGATCGCCTCGAATCCGCCCCAGTCGACCTGATCGCCGCCACTCCTGGACGCCTGCTCGATTTCGTCAGCTCTCGCGTCATCAATCTCAAAGAAGTTAAAATCCTCGTCATCGACGAGGCGGACCGCATGCTCGACATGGGCTTCATTCCCGATGTCAAGCGCATCATCCGCGAATTGCCAGCGAAAGAAGCCCGTCAAACCTTGCTCTTCTCCGCTACCCTCACCGAAGAAGTAATGAAGCTCGCCTCGCAATGGATGCCCGACCCCGTTGAAGTCTCGATCGACCCTGAACATGGAACCGTCGATACCATTACTCAGGTCATCTACCCGATTGCCGCCAAGGAAAAGTTCACCGTCCTCTTCAATACGCTCAAAGCGAATCAGGGGAAGCGCTTCCTCATCTTCCGCAATCGCAAACGCGACTGCGATGATCTCTGCCGCGAACTTGCGGGACATGACATCCACGTCGAACAACTTTCTGGCGATGTCGATCAGAAGAAACGCATCCGCATCCTCGAAGATTTCCGCGAAGGCAAAATCACCATCGTCGTCGCAACCGACGTCGCCGGCCGCGGTATCCACGTTGACGATATCGCCTACGTGGTCAACTACGACTTCCCGTATGAGGCAGACGACTATATCCACCGCATTGGCCGCACCGGACGTGCCGGCTCGACAGGAACAGCGATCTCCTTCGCCTGTGAAGACGAATCGTTTATCATTCCTGACATTGAAAAGCTCCTCGGTGAGGAACTGCACTGCGAACAACCCGCAGAGCACCTCTTTCTGCAGATCCCTGCACCCTCGCACTTTGTCCCACGAAAGCAGTCCGCTAGCGGTTCCTCATACGGCGGCCGCAGCAGCGGACCTTCTGGACGCGGTGGCCCCGGCGGCTTCCGCAAACCTCGCGGCAACCTCCGCAGTGGACGGTAGGTAGAGAGGTCGCTAGTGGCTAGTCGCTAGTTGCGAGTGTCTAATAGCTTCGTATTTCCAATTCGTAATTCATAATTCGTAATTTTCTGCCCCTTCATCCTTCAACCCTCATCCTTCATACTTCATACTTTATCTCGGAGTTCTCCATGACACGTCAAGTCAATAAAGTCGCTATTCTTACCGCAGGCGGTCTCGCACCTTGCCTCAGTTCAGCCATTGCGGCGCTCATCGAACGCTACACCGCAGTTGCCCCAGACGTAGAAATCATTTGCTATATCGGCGGATACAAAGGCTTGCTCGAAGGTAGAAGCATCAAGGTTACGCCGGAAATCCGCAAGCAAGCCGCTGTCCTCTACAAGCATGGTGGATCCCCAATCGGTAACAGCCGCGTCAAGCTCACGAACGTCAAAGACTGCGTTAAGCGTGGTCTCGTTAAGGAGGGTCAGGATCCCCAAAAGGTCGCCGCCGACCAGCTTGTCAAAGATGGCATCGACGTCCTCCACACCATCGGTGGAGATGACACCAATACGGCCGCCGCTGATCTTGCCGCTTATCTGAAGCACAACAACTACGAGCTCACCGTCGTCGGCCTCCCCAAGACCATCGACAACGATGTCTACCCCATCCGCCAGAGTCTCGGCGCTTGGACAGCCGCCGAAGAAGGCGCTGGTTATTTTGCCAATGTAGTTTCCGAGCAGAATGCCAATCCACGCATGCTCATCGTTCATGAAGTTATGGGCCGCAACTGCGGATGGCTCACAGCCGCGACCGCCGTTGCATACCGCAAGCTTCTCGACAAAATGGAATACCTTCCCGAGATCGGCCTTTCCCGCTCTCGCAAAGAAGTCCACGGTGTCTTCATTCCCGAAATGGCCTTCGACGTCAAGGCTGAAGCCGATCGCCTTCGCAAGATCATGGACGACCATGACTGCGTCAACATCTTCGTCTCCGAAGGTGCAGGCGTTGAAACCATCATCGCCGAAATGGAATCGAAAGGCGAAGAGGTTCTTCGCGATGCATTTGGCCATCCCCGCCTCGACAAGATCAATCCCGGTGCCTGGTTTGCCAAGCAATTCGCTGAAATGCTAGGTGCCGAGAAAACCCTCGTGCAGAAGTCAGGCTACTTCAGCCGTGCCGCGGCTTCGAATACAGCCGACAAAGCCCTGATCATCAAATGCGCAAACAAAGCTGTCGAATGTGCATTTCAAGGCATCGGCGGCGTCATCGGCGAAGATGAAAACAAGAACAACGAACTTCGCGCCTGTGAGTTTGAGCGCATCAAAGGCGGCAAACCCTTCGATATCGACACCCCATGGTTTAACGACCTTCTCGCCGCCATCGGCCAGACCAAAGGCGCACGAGTTGATGTCGCGCATTAAAAAAGCTTTCTCGCGAACATCATTCCCACATTTTGGAGACGTAAAACAAAATCTCCCCCAATTCCCTCCTCGTTTTTTTGTAGGTGCTTGGGCAGTTTGTCTTGCCAATAAAGGATCCACCCATGTCATTTGAATCTGGAAATACTTCCTACCGAGTCTACGAAGTCGATGCAACGCCAACGCCAGCCGAGCTCGTTATCCAATTTGCTGAACACGTAGCCCCTCCTATCGAAACGCTAAGCACACAACCGATCTCAGGCTGGGTTTCCCCACGTTTCATTCTCGACCGCGACATCAACGAAGACAATTGTATCTCAGGCGGCTACGTTCGAGCAGATCTGATGAAGGCTGAGCTCAAGATTCCCAATTCTCTCCTGAAAGCTTACTGCAAGATTGAAGAACTTGCAGAGATGCAAGCTCGTGGCGTTCCTTATCTCAACCGCCAGACGCGCGCCGACATCAAAAAACGTATCTCAGAAGAACTGCTTCCGAAAATGCCGCCGACGCTGACGTCAATCCCAATGGTCATCGACACCCCAAATCGTCGAATCTTTGCTGAAGCCCTCTCAGAGACACAGCAGGATGCCTTCTGCGTAAACTTGAACAAAACCACCCGCCTCTCTCCGGTCGCGCTGACGCCGGAGACGGCAGCCATGCGCATGAAGCAGATCGATTTCCGAGACATTCCCCCTCAGTGCTTTTCCCCCGATCCCGACATCTCAATTACCGCCAACAATATCGGAATGGATTTTCTCACCTGGCTGTGGTTTTTCTGGGAAACGACCAATGGCTCATTCAGAATCGACAATAGCGTCGGTACGCCCCCACTGGCGTTTATGCTAGAAGGTCCTGCGATCTTCTTCCTCGAAGGCGATGGCGCACACGAGACCGCTCTCCGAAAAGGTATGCCGCTGATCAGTCGCGAAGCCAAAACCGTCCTTGAGTGTGGCAAAAAACTTCGGAAGATCAAACTTGTCATCGCACAAGGCGATGCGATGTACTCTGCCACGATCGATGCGATGGACTTCTCTTTCCGATCCCTCAAACTTCCCAAGCCCGAAACAGCCTACGAACCTGCGACCGCCTTCCAAGAACGCATGGCCGGCATCCAGACCTTCACCAACTCCTTCTACCATCTCTACAGCCTATTCCTCGATCAAATCGGAGATGGCGAAAAGTGGACCAAGACGCTAGCGGACATGAAGGACTGGATTAGGAGCCGAAAGACGGTCGTGTGAGGGCGCGGCATGTTCCAACGGCACGGCATGACGCGCTCCGACAAAAATGAAAATACTTTCCATTGGTAATAGTTTCTCACGAAACGCACACACTTTCCTCAACGAGATCGCAGCTTCCGCAGACTGCGACCTCACCCTTCTCAATGCTTACATCGGAGGCTGCACTTTCGAACGGCACATGATCCATGCCGATACCTACGACAGTGGATGCTACCTGATTGGAT
Organism: uncultured Lentisphaerales bacterium; assembly: GCA_964553035.1. Classification (GTDB taxonomy): domain Bacteria; phylum Verrucomicrobiota; class Kiritimatiellia; order RFP12; family UBA3636; genus JBBQIY01. The sequence continues at coordinate 38,847 of CAZKJH010000011.1, forward strand.
GCGTCTGGATCGAAACCCTGTTCGGCAAGGATGTTCGAAAGGTTACTTTTAAGCCCGACTCACTCTCCAAAGAAGATGCCGTCGTACTTCGTGGCATCGCACATCGGACCGCTGCAGGAATTGCCGAGTAATAGAGAACGATAACGCAAGGATGTGGGACTATGATGAAATACGTGACTCAGCTTTTAACTATCGCCGCTTGGACAGGCTCGCTTTTGTCTTGTCTGTCCGCGGCCGGCTTCTCTGACACAACCACGCTAGAAGCTGGCGAAATGTTCCCGCAAAATGCAATCATCGAAATTGCTGGCGGCGATATTCGTGTCAACGGAAAACCTCGATTCCTAATCGGCACCATCGTGTTGGAAGGTGTCGATCAAGACGCTGGAATCAAGACAACGGGATATCCCGAATCACTTGCCTGGCTCTATGAATCGCTTCCTGATTACGCCGACGCGCAAAAGCTCGGCCTCGATTGTTTTGGCATCACGCCAGAACATGGCTGGCGACGGATTTTTCGTCCTCGCCCGATTCCGCGACGTAACATGACTGTTTTGCGGAGGCCCTTGAATTCTGGACTCCCGATCATTGCAGAGCTGGCTATCGAAAAGGGTTCACATACGTGGATGGCCTACATGGAAGGCGTAAACCCCAAAGAGGACGCTTGGTTCGATGGCGAATCGTCTGGCATTCCCTACAGCGTCGTCACCGAGGAAGGGCGCGCACTCTGGAATACAATCTGGCGAGTATCCACCGGGTACTTCCGACAACAGCAATCGAAGCCTTTTGCCTACCGAATTTTCGACCATGCTATTTTTTTTGATACAAGCCGCCGCGCTAAAACAGAATTCTCCAAGTACCTCTCCACGCGCTATCAATCCGTAGAAGCAATGAATCAGGCGTTTGGTTCGAAATATGCTTCACCACATCAAGCAAGCCAATTCAACAAAAGCACGGACGACCCCTCTATTCATATTGCGTTTACGAAATTCCTCGAAGACGCATTCGCCGAAACGCTTAGCAACGCCGTCGTGACCATTGCCTCTGCTTCCGGAGAACCAGAACCCCTTGTGTTCTTCCAGCCACAAAGCCTCCACGGACAGGGCATTGACCTCTATAAAGCGGCACAGCATCAGCGGATGCTATGCGCACCCGCTCAGCAGGAAAGCCCCCTGCTGACTGCCTTGTATATGCGAGCGGTGGCAGAGGACAAACCCATCATCATCTGCGACATCCCGCTTCAGGGAACAGCCGATGATGCCAGGAACACGCTTCTTACCCAATTCGCCAGAGGCTATTCCATGGCTTTTCTTTCAGAATGGAAACGCGATGCGAGGGCTTGGATTACCTACAAACGTGAAACGCCTCCCGATGGAGGCCGCCCTAAAACCGTCCTCGATTCCGTAGCAACGGAAGCTGCCGGCAAAAGCCAGACTGCGCAACATCCAGACTACATGTTGAATCCGTATGCTGTACCAGCCAGCACCTTCGGTGGAATTCGCCAAGCAAAACAGGATGTCCTGTCCACAGGCGATTTGTTCTCATCCAGCAACCGAATGGCTCATACACATGTTGCGCTTCTTTACTCACGGGCCTGCGATCGCCTTGCCGCCACGAAAAATGCTATCACGCCGACGAACTCGGTGAGTACTTGTGCCGAGGCTCTGTCTGCCGAGGGTATCAAAGCCAACGTCATTCTCGAAGAGCAGCTCGAAAAGATCATCGCAAGCCCCTACCGCGTTCTGCTTGCCTCCGACTCCTCTTTCGCCGTGTACGAGACCACCCCACCGATTCTACAGAAATTCGTTACGGAAGGTGGGACGTTGATTCTCACGGAAAAGGCGATAACAAAGAATGAGTACGGCAATACGAATGTCAGTGTGTTTTTCTCGCCACCCTCCAGCACCAACGCCTGGTCGAAAGTGGAGGTCGATGGCCTGCGTGCAAACTATAAAAGCTTCGGCTCTGGTAAAGTCATCCGCTTGGACAGCATCCAAGACCCTCAAACACTCGCCAATAATCTCGCCAAACTCATTGCGGACGCTGGTGTCCGCAAGTTGTGGCAGTGTCTCGACTCTGCCACTGGCAATCCAATTTCAGGGATTGAAGTCACGCACACCATGAAACCCGATGGCACTCACGGACTCATCCTCTTCAATCGGATCGAAGCCGAACTTAATGTTCGCATCAAAATTGACGGACTTGAAAAGCCCAAAGCGTTCGACCTCATTCGGGAAATTCCGCTCCCTGTAAAAGATGGGGGATTTGAACTTCGGCTTAAACCTGGACACGGTGAAATCGTTTCTGTTTATTATTGACTCCGCACTGTAGATAAGGCAATATTAACTTTTTTTCCAAGGAAATTATCATGATAACTCAAGCAAAATCCCTGCAAGCTGGTTCCGCCACGGCCGATATCAGCCCCGTCACCTCACAATTTCTCTGCGGTTATCCGCACGTCACGCGCTGGAGCACAGGCATCCATGACCCGCTGACCAGCAGTGCCCTGGCACTTGATGACGGCGAAACACGACTGCTCTTCATCGCGAACGATATTGTCTACGTGCCCAAGAGTCTCGTGGCTCGTGCACGTCAGCGTATCGAGAATGCCACCGGCACACCCGCAGCGCACATCATGATCACGGCGACCCATACCCACTCGGGGCCAGTCGTTCAGGATCGTGGTCCAGGCAGCTACGACACGGTCGTCCCCAATGCCGATCCAGCTTATGTGCAATTATTGGAAGACGGTATTGTACAAGCCGGAGTCGCTGCCTGCCAGAACCTACGTCCTGCTGAAATCGGACTGGCGGTAGCTAAAGTCGAAGGAATCGGGACCAATCGTCGCGATCCGCAAGGGCCCGCCGATCCCGAAATCCCCGTCCTTGCTGTGCGCGATGCTACCACTCACGCTTGGATCGGCATTCACGAAATCTACGCGATGCACCCGACCGTGCTTCATGAAGACTCGACCCTCGCCTCCGGCGACTTCCCGGGAATGAGCCGCCTTTACCTACAACAGGCACTAGGCTCCGCTGTACCCATTCTGCACAGCACGGGTGCTGCCGGCAACCAGAGTCCCCGCTATTGCGTCCGTGGACAGACCTTCGACGAAGCCATCAGGCTGGGCACGATTCTCGGTCGCGCCGTCGAAGCCGCTCTTGGCAAGATCAAATTCCAAGATTCAATTAAGTTGACCGCAAGCCAGACGTCCCTTGAGTACCCGTTACGGGATCTGCCGTCCGTCGGAACGGCAGCCACCAAGGAACAAGCCGTTCGCGAGAAACTCGCGAGGCAGCAGCAGGACGGAACGCCCCGCGCCCTTGTCCGCACCACAGAATGCGATTTGTTCGGTGCCGAAGCAAGCCACGCACTGGCAAAGTCTAAAGAAAACGGACGCATCGACGAAGCACTCAGTCGCTGCATGCCCGCCGAAATTCAATTGTTCAGCATTGGCCCTTGGCACTTCGTGGCCTGGCAGGGCGAAGCCTTCATCGAGTTTGCGCTGGAAATCCGTCGCGCCAATCCAAACACCTTTGTCTGCACCTGCGCGAACGGTTCTATGGCGGGCTACATCACAACGAAAGCGGCTGCCGACGAAGGCGGCTACGAAGCCTCCACCTCGGTTTTCTCTACCGACAGTGGGCAATTGCTCGTCGCGGCTACCCAGGGTCTGCTCGACAGCGCATCGCCTTCCCGTTTTAATTTAGCAATCGTAGGTTTGGGTGGAATGGGCAACTGGCATCGTGAAAAGATCATGAGCATCGACAACCTGCACGTATGTGGCTCATTCGATGTCAAGCCGAGCCGTCAGCAGTTCGCTAAGGATAATGGTCTCAAAACCTACGAGAGTTTCGAAGCTGTTCTCGCCGATCCAGCCGTAGACATTGTGCTCTGCTCAACACCCAATCACCTCCATCGAGACATTGTCATCCGTGCGTTGCGTGCAGGGAAAAACGTCGTTTGTGAAAAGCCAGTAACCTTATCCTCTGCAGACCTTCAGGCCATGATCGATGCCGCCACGGAAACGGGGAAACTCTTCGTGGTTCATCAGAATCGCCGCTGGGACGAAGACTACCTGACCATGAAGAACATCTACGACAAACATCTTCTCGGCGATGTCTTCCGGATCGAATCCCGTGTCCACGGCTCGCGCGGGATTCCGGGCGACTGGCGGCAAGAGAAGGAATACGGCGGCGGCATGGTGCTTGACTGGGGCGTTCACACGCTGGATCAGATGCTCCAGCTCGTGCCAGGGAAAATCAAAAAAGTTTATGCAACACTCTCCTACATTACCAACGAACTCGTTGATGACGGATTCAGCGCAGAACTCACGTTCGAAAACGGGCTCAAGGCTCTCCTCGAAGTCGGAACCAGCAATTTCATTCCTCTACCCCGCTGGTACATGCTGGGCCGCGATGGCACGGCTGTAATCCACGACTGGAGCCTCAAAGGCGAAACGGTACGCATCACTGACTGGAGCAAGAACGATGCCGTTCCCATCCGTACGGCTGCAGGTCTCACCAAGACCATGGCTCCGCGCACACCTGAAACCATCAAGACCCAACCACTGGAAATCATCCACAGCGATATTCGCGATTTCTATCGAAACGTCATGGCAACCCTCGAAGGCAGGGCAAAGATCCTCGTCTCGAACGATCAAGTCATGCGCGTCATGAAGTTGATGGAGGCTATTTTCGACTCCGCCGCGAAGCAACAAGTCGTTGATTTCGAATAAATTGTAATTACCGAATTTCCCCTTTTAAAGCGTATCCACCGGGCTAACAACACCCATGGGTCCTTTGTTGAGAACATGCGTGTAGATCATCGTCGTCTCGACGTTGGCATGTCCAAGCAATGCCTGCACGGTGCGGATGTCCTGTCTCGCCTCCAGCAGGTGTGTCGCGAAGCTGTGCCGGAAGCAGTGCGGTGTGATTTTATCGATTGACGCGGAAAAAAGCTTGACGGCAGGCGATGGTTCTGTGTAGTATCTTGAACCAGTAGGGAAGGATAGGGTTTGAAGTTTTGTTTCTCTTCCGGCTAAAGTTGTCTGTCTCGAGATTGTTAAGTCTTCTCCTTCCGTTCCTTCCGTTCTTGGCGACAAAGGTAGTCCACGGAATTTTTCATAATATGTTTCGATTGCATTTCTGGCCTGCTGAACCTGCCAGCTGAAGGGAGATACGATGAAGACAATCCGCTACGCACTGCTCCACCTCGCCGCCTGCGCTCTTGTTCCGACGGTCTTGGCGGGTGCGCCCTCGTTCGACGCCCTCGTTGACCTTGTCAAAGCAAGCAAGGTCGATGAGCTGCGTTCCACACTCAAAGCCAATCCAGAAGCGGTTCATCTCCGCAACAAGTACAACCTGCCGCTCATCCACAGCGCCGCGATGACCGACAAGCCCGAAGCAGTCGCGGTTCTCATCGACGCCGGAGCAAAACTCGACGCGAGAGACAATTTGAAACGGACACCGCTTCACGTAGCGGCGGGCTGGTCCACCGTGGAAATGGTTGAGCTGCTGTGGCGTCGCGGCGCCGATCCCAACGCCACCACAGAACGCGGAGATACTCCACTTGATTTCGCGATGAGCAACTTCTACCAGGACAAGAAGGTCCAGAGGGAGAAGATAGTATCGTTCCTGAAGGGGCGTGGATCGAAGATGTCCGAGGGAGAGAAGAAACGCCAAGCGATCATCCGAGAGGTCGAGGCGGACCTCGCGTCTCAACCAGACAAAGGACCGGAACCTGAGCAGAGCGAGTGGGACAGTTCTGTACCTGTGGTCAAGGACTTCGTGAAGACGACGACTCAAGACCCATCTCCCAAGTTCCATGAGTGGTCGAAGGTCTCTCCGCTCGGCGATAAGTGGGTTGTCCGTGCGAAGTTCGAGTACAAGAACGCACTCGGCGTCAAACGACAGGACAACCGCTGGTTCTACATCCGAAACGGAAAGGTCATTGGAACCAAACCAGCGCAATGATCAGCAGCGAACAAGACGCCTGCAGCATACCCCGGATGGCGCGCGGACGCGCCATCCGGGTCTGCTGAGGCGCAACGTTCGCTAGGAGAAAACATGAACGAGCAATCACCGCCCATCCCAAACCGTCAGCGTACTGCTAGTTGCGTTCTGCTGATACTGGACGTGATCGGACTCTTACTGCTTCTTTTCTTCACCACTATCGTGGCAAGCCAGTTTGAACATGTATTCAGCGACCTGGTGGGGTGGAATCCCCTGCCAGTGTTGACACAGGTTGTATTGTCAATTCCCAGAACAGTGGCGATTATCGTTTTCGGTGGAACAATCGGAGCGCTTATTTACAAGGAATTGTGGAGCAGCAATAAAACGAGGAATCTGATTATCAACGTGACGGTGCTCGCGGCCAGAGCCGCCAGCCTCACCGCACCTCGGCTCCTCAGCCATTTCGGCGACGCTCTCGCTCGATTCTTTGCCGCGAATGGACGGATTCGCCCCACCTTGCTAA